>JBBQYE010000246.1:0-5102 GCA_038208945.1 Leptolyngbyales cyanobacterium
CCGCACCCGGCTGCCGATGCGTTTGGCGACGAGCATTATGTGGGCTATTATCACATGTCGTTTGATTTGACTCAGACGACGGATGATTTACCCCAATGGTTAGACGATTTGAAACACCGTTCGGATGTGCCATTAAAAATCCTTTTAGAGCCAACTCAGCAGATGATTGGCGATCGGGTCTATGAGGTCACGTTTATCGCGGATGCCGATGGATTGCCACTTGAATTTATTCGTGAAATGGGAAAAGAATAGCAAGACATGCAAGCCGAACCTTTTCCAGATAATTGGACGTATCTAAAAGTTGAACTCAACTGGCTCGAACGCTTGCTTCTCATAGCAGTGGCGCGGCAGCGTAAAGAAACGAAGGACATCGATCGCGTTGCAAGAACCGCCGCCGATCGAGCCACGAGCCACTGGTGGAAAGGCATGGTGAGCTTGGAGGGCACAGCGTCCTATGATTCGTCCATTGATCGGCGCAAGTCTAATCATTCTGACCCTAAGAGCGGCTATTTTCAGCAAATCGAGGCAAGGATTCGATCTAGCCAGCAACAAGGCATCGAACTTGCATTGCCGGAACTATGCGATCGCCTCAGTCTCAGTCCCTTTGAGAAAAACTTGATTCTCATGGGACTCGCCCCCGAAGTGCATCGGCGCTATGCCCAACTCTATGGATATTTGCAGGGTAAAGAATCAGAGCGCTCTGACTTGCCCAATGTTGACTTAGCCCTGCGGCTATTTTGTCGCACCGACCCAGAATGGCGAGCTGCCCGATCGAGTCTCACCGCCTCCAGTCCTTTAATCCAAAATCAACTGGTCGAGTTGCTCTTACCCGATACGCCATTGCTAAATCGAGCGATTAAACTCTCCGATCGGCTAGTCGATCGGTTACTCAGCGATTCCGTTTGCATCTCTGAGAAGCCAGGGAAAAGACCCCTCAGCCAAAAACCTCCCGGTCCGCATCATCACTCTAGTGGTACGTCTTTCTCTACGCTGGTGCTTCCTGAAGGTCTAGTGGATGACCTTAAACACCTGGGTTATCAGATACAGTTCCGCTCACAGGTGGATCAAGTTTGGGGCTTTGAAAATTGTGAATCGGCTCAATTTCCGGGAGTTGTGACCCTGCTAGTCGGCGCGGCAGGAACGGGTAAAACAACGGCTGCTCATGCGATCGCTCATGCTCTCAAGACACCTTTGATGCAGATCGATCTTGCAATAGAGCAAGCTGATTTAATGGGGACGCTCACCGAACACGCCCCAACTGTTTTACTTATCAAGTCGGCTGAACAGTGGTTAAGCAGAACGCTCCCCGTCGTTTGCCTTGGGCAATTTTTAACAGAACGGCGATCGACTAATAGCCTAACTCTGTTAAGTGTGCGACGACTTCCTCAAATGGGGCAGATTGTACGATCGCAGATTCAGCAAACGCTGCAATTTCCACTGCCCGATCGAGCGGCTCGATCGCGACTATGGCAGCAAGCCTTTCCGTATCAAGTTCCTTTAGGTGATATCGATTGGCATGAGTTAGCCAAATTTTCTCTAACAGGCGGAAAAATTGGAGCGATCGCCCGTTCTGCCGCTTTCTATGCCGCCGCAGAATCGTCTGCAACATTAGAGATGAGACACATCCAGCAAGCGTTGAGAGCGCGATAAGTCTGAAATGTTAAGCTTGCAAAATGATGAAATGTCTGTTTTCGTTTATGCTGATGTGCTTTAAGAGCTTGTGATGACTGACCAGCACGCGATCGCTAACCACGTAGAGACGCTAGAAAGTGAGCAAGTCAAAGCACTCGTGTTGAACTGGCTTTCGAGAACTGACGGAAGTCTGAGCGCTGATGGAAGTAGAGGTTGCGCTTCGAGCAGTTCGAGCCATTCGCAAAGCCGGGGATAGTTTAGAAACCTCTCCCCGTCGCGGTGCGATCGTGCAGGAAGCCACAGGGTTGCAGAAGCTACAAGTCGCCTTTGGAAAAGCTGGATTTACGATGCACTACGCCGTGATTGAAGAGGAGGTCGTGATTTTAAGGGTGTACTACGGACGGGAAAATCGCCCAAACTGATGATGAATGCACCAGTCAACTTTTTGCTCACGGGTAAATCTGGCAAAGTTTAGGCTGGAACGACTACGGCAGTCGTCCTACGCGACCCAGTAGCGGTAGCTCGATCGTTTTGCGTCGCCACAACTGCACCATCATCCACAAATTCACCAAAAAATAGCCTGAAGTTAGGAGGCTACTCGTCAACAGCAGCGGAATTTGGAGCGATTCAGAGGTCGTCGCACCTGCCCCCAACAAGAAATATGTGACGAGCCAGCCTAACGCCAGCCTGATTACCAAACGGCTCAATGATCGCTCTTGCCGAGTGCCTTTATGACGATATAACGTCCAAAGCGCTGGGAAAAACCCAAACACGGGCAGCAGATAGAGAAATAGCTTGAGGTGCTGGATGTCCTGATTTTCGAGAGAATCAAGGTCGTTCATGAAAGAATCGGGATTAGGGAAGATGAACTAGATGTGACGAGCAAGAGATAATAGAATAGACTCTCGAGATTTTCGAGTAATCACTGTCATTTTTGGCTGCAACATGAGCAAAAGCAACAAACTGCTCAACTGGTGGAATTTGATCACCCCGATCGCTCGTGTGGTCACGATCGCCCTAGTGGCACCGCTGATCGTACTCAATGCTTGGGCGATCGCGGCGATTTTCGACTATTTTCACTCTCTTCTGGTTATTTTAATCGCTGCGTCGCTGCTGACATTTTTGCTTAACTATCCGGTCAGCTTCATGCAATCTCGTGGGGCAACCCATGGGAGATCCGCGATCGTGGTTTTTCTATTCACGCTGTCGATCTTTTCGGGGTTGGGCGTGACGCTCGTGCCTCTGGCGATCGAGCAGGCGCAGCAGCTAGTCTTACGATTGCCCGAATGGTTTGATTCAGGGCAGCGCCAGTTGTTTTTGCTAAATGATCAGATTGCGAGTGCGGGGCTACCGATTAATTTGGATATTCTGGCAGAGCAGATCACCGATCGTCTCAAGAGTTCGCTGCAAGGCATCACCGGAGAAGTTCTCAATCTAGCCGTGTTTACCGTGACGAGTCTGCTAGATCTCTTGCTGACGCTGGTGCTGACCTTTTATTTATTGCAGCATAGCGATCAACTCTGGCAAAGTCTAATTGAGTGGTTGCCTATTTCCATCCGTCAACCCTTTTCTAAAACGCTGCGCCTCAGCTTCCAAAACTTTTTCTTTGGGCAACTGATTTCAGCTACCTTGATGGGTTCGACGCTAACAATTATTTTTCTTGTGATGCGGGTGCCGTTTGGGCTGCTGTTTGGGTTGACGATCGGCACGATGGCGCTCGTCCCGTTTGGCGGCTCGGTAGGGATTGCGCTGGTCACTCTCCTCGTGGCACTGCGAGACATTGGGGTTGGGGTCGAGGTGTTGATCGCGGCTCTAATTGTGCAGCAAATTGTAGAAAACTTGATTGCTCCTAGAGTGATGGGCAGTGTGACGGGGTTGAACCCAGTGTGGGTGTTTTTGGCGATTTTAACAGGGGCGCGGGTTGGTGGACTGCTGGGCGTGGTGATTGCGGTGCCGACGGCGGTTGTGATTAAGAGTGCATTGGTCGCCCTGCGATCGCCCACTGCTTTGCTTGCCACTTCAGATGATCACTCGCCGCCTCACCCAACTGCGATTGCAGAAAAGCCAGAGAAGGTAAAAGAAGTTGCGTCGAGTCAGCCTGTAGAGAGTTAGAACCCTCGATCGAGTCGAACTGAGAGCGGCAACTATAGCCCAAATTCTAGCTGTTGTGTCGGGTCGTGAGGAGGCTCAGATTGTCCATTTTTCTCCCCTCGTCCGCCTTTGCGAAGCCCAACCGCAATTTTGCTGTGCTTCTCAATCTGGCTCATTACCTGTCGCGCTCGTTGAATCACCGAAGACGGTAAACCTGCCAATCGTCCTGCCTCAATGCCATAAGAGCGATCGGCACCTCCAGGCTGCACTTTATGCAGAAAAATAATTTGGTCGGGCATCTCTTTCACCGTCACCTGATAGTTGGCGACGTTGGGCAAAATCGAGGCTAACTCATTGAGTTCGTGGTAGTGAGTGGCGAAAATAGTCCGGGCGCGGACTTCGGTTGCGAGATGTTCTGCCACTGCCCAGGCGATCGATAACCCATCAAAGGTTGCCGTCCCGCGTCCAATTTCGTCCAGCAGAATCAGCGATCGCGCCGTTGCATGGTTGAGAATGTTGGCGGTTTCATTCATCTCGACCATGAACGTCGATTGTCCGGTCGCTAAATCATCGACAGCACCGACGCGGGTGAAGATGCGATCGCAGAGACTCAACGTTGCCGCCTGCACCGGGACAAAACTCCCTACTTGCGCCATCAGTTGAATTAGCCCAATCTGACGCAAATAGCAGCTTTTGCCACTGGCGTTTGGACCCGTCAACACAATCAGATCGGGAGTCTGATCCGACGATTCCTGGTTGCCCAGTTCTGCTGAGTTGGGGACGAAAAACCCCGCAGGTAACGATTGTTCGACGACTGGGTGACGACCCTCTGAAATGCTGAGTTGGCGACCTTCGACCACGTTGGGGCGGCTGTAGCCTTGATAAACGGCGACTTCGGCTAACCCAGCGAGGGCATCCACCGCAGCGACATTGCGGGCAACCGTGCGAATCAGTTCGGCTTGTTCACCAACCTCCGATCGTAGCCCTGCAAAAATCTCGTATTCTAGAACTCCCAGTTCTTTACGGGCGTTGAGAATGCGATTCTCTCGCTCTTTGAGTTCGATCGTGATGTAGCGTTCTTCATTGACGAGGGTTTGCTTGCGATCGTACTCGTTGGGCACCTGATCGGCTTTCGATCGAGAAATGCTGATGTAGTAGCCAAAGGTCTTGCTATATCCAACTTTCAGCGTCGAGATCCCGGTGCGCTCTCGTTCGATGACTTCAAGTTGAGCAAGCCACGCTTCATCGTCGGCGGCTTGTTGACGCATCTCATCGAGTTGGGGCACCATTCCTGTGCGAATCAGCCCTCCCTCTTTGAGTGCCAGGGGCGGTCGTTCGACCAAGCGAGCTTGCAGGTGTCTGCCGAGTTGCTCTAAGAC
>JBBQYE010000247.1:0-5052 GCA_038208945.1 Leptolyngbyales cyanobacterium
GCTGACACCGAGCGAGACGGGCATCGCGTGGCATTTAATCGCGCGTTTGCAGAGGCAGGGCTAGATTGGGATTGGTCGATCGAGCTTTACGGCAAGTTATTAGAAGTGACGGGCGGCAAAGAACGGATTCTCTTTTATATCGACTCCTATCAGCCTCCGTTCGATCCCCCTGCGGACTTGCAGCCCTGGATTGCCAACCTTCACGCATCTAAAACTCGTCACTACAATCGATTATTAAACGAGGGTGTGATTCCTCTGCGTCCGGGAGTGAAGCGACTGCTTGAAGAGGCACGCTCTGCTGGAATGAGACTCGCGATCGCCACCACGACCACGCCCGAAAATGTCACCACACTGCTCAAAGCGTCACTTGCTCCCGATGGTTGCGACTGGTTTGAAACGATCGGGGCGGGTGATATCGTCCCTCACAAAAAGCCTGCGCCTGACATTTACCTCCACGTTCTCAAGATGTTGAATTTACCTCCTGAAGAATGTCTCGTGTTTGAAGACTCGCAGCAGGGCTTACAGTCCTCACTAGGGGCAGGATTGAAGACGGTAATCACACTAAATGACTACACCCGTGATCATGATTTTGCTCATGCCAATTTAGTGCTTGATCAGCTTGGCGAGCCGACTGCTCCCTTCAAGGTTGTGTCGGGCACGTCGGGAGAGGCTCAATACTTTGATCTTGCGCTTGCTGAGTCTCTGCACCGATCGTCTTAAAGCACTAGAAAAAGGCGGCGTTGCTGAATGCTGGGTGCAGCTCGATAAATCTGCCCTCACCCTAGCCCTCTCCCCAAGGAGAGGGAACTAGATTTGATCTCTAGCTCCTCTCTCCTTCGAGAGAGGGGTTGGGGGTGAGGGCAGATTCAGCATCAGAAAAAGCGACCCTGAATTTGAGTTCGGGGTCGCTTTAAGGATAGTGAGAGAATGCGATTAGGCGATCGATGCCATCTTCACATCGTTGTTTGCCAGCAGTTCTTGCAGTTCTTCTGCGTCTACTGTTTCTTTTTCAATCAGCAATTCTGCTAACTGATTTAAAACATGACGGTTTTCAACAAGAACTTGCTTACAGCGACGATAAGCTTGCTCGACTAAGCTTCGCACTTCGTCGTCGATCGTGGCAGCCGTTTCGTCAGAAAAGTCACGTTCAGAGGCGATATCACGACCCATAAACATATTGCCCTGCTGACGACCCAATGCGACGGGACCGAGACGATCGCTCATGCCAAACCGAGTCACCATCTGACGGGCAACCCGCGCCACTTGCTGAAGGTCATTAGACGCGCCAGTCGTCACTTCTTCTTCGCCGTAGACGAGTTCTTCAGCCAACCGACCGCCCAGAGCTACTGCCATTTGGTTTTGCAAATAAGAGCGGGAGTATAAGCCAGAATCCATCCGATCTTCGCTAGGCGTAAACCAGGTCAAACCTCCGGCACGACCGCGAGGAATAATGCTGATTTTCTGCACCGGATCGTAGTCGGGCATCAAAGCACCCACTAAAGCGTGCCCCGCTTCGTGATAGGCAACCAACTCTTTGCGCTTCTCGCTCATGACGCGATCTTTCTTCTCAGGACCTGCCAAGACGCGATCGATCGCGTCGTTGACTTCATCCATCGAAACTTCGGTCAGGTTGCGACGAGCGGCTAGAATGGCGGCTTCGTTTAACAAGTTTGCCAAATCAGCACCCGTAAAGCCAGGAGTCCGACGGGCAATTTTCTCAAGGTCAACGTCTTTTGACAGCGTTTTGCCACGAGAGTGAACATTGAGAATTTCGAGGCGACCTGCATAGTCGGGGCGATCGACGACCACTTGACGGTCAAACCGACCCGGACGTAAGAGTGCAGCATCCAAGACATCAGGGCGGTTGGTTGCCGCGATGATGATCACTCCGGTGTTGCCCTCAAAGCCATCCATTTCGGTCAGCAACTGGTTGAGGGTTTGCTCCCGCTCATCGTTGCCGCCGCCTAAACCAGCGCCCCGTTGACGACCAACGGCATCGATTTCATCAATGAAGACGATGCAAGGCGCATTGGTCTTAGCTTGCTCAAATAAGTCACGGACGCGGGATGCACCCACCCCAACAAACATTTCGACAAACTCAGAGCCAGAGATCGAGAAGAAGGGAACGCCTGCTTCACCCGCAACGGCTCTTGCTAGAAGGGTTTTACCCGTTCCAGGAGGTCCGACGAGCAGCACGCCTTTGGGAATCTTGGCACCGACTGCGGTAAAGCGATCGGCGTTTTTCAAGAAGTCCACGACTTCATTAAGCTCTAGTTTTGCCTGGTCAATGCCAGCGACATCGCCAAACGTGACCTGAGTTTGAGGCTCCATTTGCACTCTGGCTTTTGATTTGCCAAAGTTCATCGCCTGGTTGCCGGGACCGTTTTGAGCGCGACGCAGTAGGAAAAACAAGCCCACCAACAGCAAAACAGGGAAGAATAGGCTACTCAGCGCTCTCAGCCAGAAGCTTTCGTCTTGTTGAGGCAGCACTGAAATATCAACATTATTCTTAATCAAGATATTGATTAGGTCGGGGTCACTGGGGAGATTTACCCGAACATAAGTGCCATCTTGAAGCTGCGCCCGTGCAATGCTGCGATCGGCGCTGATGCTAACTTTCTCGACTTTGTTCGTTTGAACTTCTTGGACAAATTGGCTATAGCGCCAGGTGACTCCTGGTGCGGGCTGTTTGTCAAAAAATGCGGTTGCCAATGCAATGACAACGATTGCCAGGAGCGCGTACAGTCCTGCGTTTCTCCAGCGTTTATTCACCAGCGGTATTCCTCCTAGCGTTAGGGATAAGGAGAGTCTCAGTTTTGTTATGTTAATTAATATTAACTCACTGTGAGAATCTTCTGAGGCATTAGGTGAAGAAAAGCCCCCTCAATTTCTGAAAACTCTGATGGGCTGGGTCATAGAGTCGTAAGTCGGCACCTCTCAGAATTGTGTGAATTGGAACGACTTCCATCACGCAATTGGTGTAAGCGATCGACGCAAACGCCTCGATCAACTCAGCGTCCCAGGGTTTTTCGATGACTTCTTCATTGTGCCATCTCAGTTTGTGGATGAGTTGGTTTCTCAAAATTCCGGGGAGAATTCCTGCTTGTAGGGGAGGAGTGTGCCAACTGTCGCGCCAACCCCAGAGACTTCCGGTGCTGGTTTCGAGCCAGTTGCCTGTGTCGTCGGTGAGAATGGCTTCTTGTGCACCCGATCGCTGCGCTTGCTGAAGTGCCAGCCACGAAGCGAGATAGTTTCCGGTTTTGTGGCTGGGCAGCGATCGCTGCAAGTGAGATTCGGCGACTTTAGCAATGATGCCGTTTTGCTGACGTTGGGCTAAATCGGGCGGCAAATATCGTCCGGTGATCCACTCTCGCCCATCGGCAAAGATGACGATTCTAAGCACGGGAAATTGAGCGGCTAATAAGTCTGCCCCGTGACGAACTCGTTCCCAGTTTGGCTGTAACCAGTCGAACGCCTCTAAACTGGATTGCAATCGAGTTTGATGCTCTGTCCAATGGGTGAGCGGATGGTCGAGAGAATTATAAACTCGCAGAGTCGTGAAAACAGTGGCTCCGTAGATTAAGCCGGGGTCGTCGATCGCCAGTTCTAAATTTCTGCCCTCAATCAACCTGCCGTCATACCAAAAAGCAAAGTTTTTCATCACAGCCGTCTCGTAGGTTTGTAAACTAAGCAAACGTGTTCTTCGGAGGTCAAAATTATGGCGAACTCAGGGCAGCATGTCGGCTGGTTAAAAAAAGCAGAAACGTTCGCTGAGTGGAAGCAATTTAAGCAAGCGATCGTTGCTTATGACAAAGCCACCAAGCTCAAGCCTAATTATGTGGAAGCTTGGACGGGCAAGGGCAAAGTCTTGATGGATCTAAAGGATTTTGAAGGCTCGATCGCGGCGTTCAACAAAGTGATTAAGCTCAAGCCACAAGACTTAGAAGGATGGTTCTTTAAAGCGACGGCATTAGAGGAACTCGATCGACAAGATGAAGCATTCGCTTGCTATGACGAAGCGCTAAAAGCATCGCCCAATAGTGAGGGCATCCAATTTTTCCGAGGGATGTATTTAGCCCGTCAGCAGCGATATGAGGAGGCGATCGAGTCGTTGAATCGAGCGATCGACTTAACCCCAAACCCGATGTATTTAATGGCTCGAAGCGTGGCGCTAGAAGAACTAGAGCGCTATGAAGATGCCTTGTCTGATTTGGATCGAGTGCTGAACTTAGAAGATTCGACGATCGTTTGGATCAATCGAGCCAAGCTGCTTGAGAAGCTGGAGCGATATGGCGACGCTGAAAAATCTTATGACGAGGCGGTTGATAGCGACACTGACTCATTTATGGCATGGGAAGAGGAACTGCTGTTTTTTGAGCGACGAGAGAACTATGAGAAGGCTTTAAAGGATGCCGAAGCGATCGCTGATATTTTCCCAGATGCTTGGCGAAGTTGGATGCTGCAAGGTCGCATTCTGGGTAAAGTTCAGCGTTATGAAGATGCGATCGCCAGCTATAACCGCGCTATGGAACTTGCTCCTGTTGCTGCCGAGGTTTATTACGGATTGGCAACCTGTTACGCAATGCAAGACAACCTTGAGCAGGCATGGGCGAATTTAAGACGAGCGATCGAGCTTAATGCTGAGTTGCGAGAGTCTGCCCTAACCGATTCAGCCTTTGATAACTTGCGGGAGACGGGCGAATTTAAGTCACTGACAGCAACCTAGCAACCTAGGGTAATCATCCGAAGGAGGCAATTCTTGGAACGCTCGCACTAAGAACTGGGATTTTTAATTGACCGCAAAAACCACTCCGTTCAGGTTTATCGTCCGGTACGATCTCCAGAAATCTTATCCAACCCAGACGCGGTGAATGGTGATCCAGAATTACCAGGATTTGTTTTGCAAATGGCAAAAATTTGGTGACGAGCTGCTGACCGTCTCAAATCTCAAATCCCATGTCTCGGAGACCTTGTTTGAGTCGATCGCCCTCTGGTGATCCGGCTTTTTGGTGAAGTTCGATCGCGTGTCTAAATGCCGCTAAACTTTCTCTA
>JBBQYE010000248.1:0-5045 GCA_038208945.1 Leptolyngbyales cyanobacterium
GCTTCCAGACCACTTGACCTGCACCTCTCGATTGAAAGGCATAAACAATTTGAACAACGCCTGCCAGGATAAAAACCCAGCCAAACACCAAAGTTGAAGCAATGCTGGCAAAGAACGGAAATACGATCGCAACGATCCCCAATATGATCATCAGAACGGCGATCGTGGTTGTCCATTTAGAACTAACAACTTGCTCATCAATTCTAGGCTCAGTAATTCTCATGTAGCTCTCCTTTTGAATGGACGATAATTGGTGACAAAAATTTTAATCAGTGGTTGTTCTATTTTCTGTTTGAGGCGCTTGATATCCCAGTCGTCTTCTGAGGTGGGAACAGTGGTTTGTAGCAAAATGCTAATCGGCTGATTCACGGCTTTGTCATTTGTCTTGATGATTGATTTGCAGAACGATTTTGCCCCGGACATGACCGCCTTGACTCAGCTCCTGAGCCTGACGGGCTTCAGACAAAGGAAAGATTTGAGCAACGACTGTTTTGATCTGTCCAGAATCGATCAAACCAGCAATTTCTTCCAGCAGCGAGACAGAGTTTTTCATACCCATCATCTCGGCACGGACACCTTTTTCTTCAGCCTTTTTAGAATCGGGGGGCGCGGCTGTTGAAACCAAAATGCCACCTGGCTTTAGCACTGAATAAGAACGTGCTTGCGTGTCGCCACCTAACGTATCTAGAACGACATCGACATTCTGAACCACTTGCTCAAACGGTGTGGCGTGGTAGTCGATTACTTGGTCTGCGCCCAGGGATCGGACAAATTCTGCATTCGCGGCTGAGGCAGTTGCAATAACGTGCGCTCCTTTCCACTTAGCAAACTGCACGGCAAACATACCTACCCCACCCGATGCGGCATGAACTAGGACGGTCTGACCAGCCTTGAGATCGGCATGATCAAACAGAGACTGATAGGCGGTCATCGCCACCATCGGCACCGATGCCGCTTGCACAAAATCGAGTGTCTTTGGTTTAAGGGCGATCGCATCTTCTGAAGTCGTTGCGAACTCAGCATAAGCGCCCATTTTTAGATCGCCATATACCGCTTGACCGACTTGAAATGCTTTAACATCAGTACCGATCGCTTCTACAACACCCGACACATCCATCCCAGGCGTGAACGGCATGGGCATAGGGAAAGTCTCTTTTACGTAGCCTGCCCGAATTTTCCAATCAATTGGGTTAACTCCAGCCGCCTCAACTCGAATCAGCACTTCATTGGGTAGTGGTTCAGGTTGCGCGATCGCTTCTAGTTTGAGTACGTCTGGCGTACCGTAATTGTGAATGCGGATTGCTTGCATCATATGACTCACTTAAATTTCCATCGGATTGGGCATTGCTGTACTCAACTGTCTTGCAGTTTGATCAAGGTTTTTGTTCCAGCAGCATCACTGATCCAAAGCGCTATCATCTGACCATTTGAGTTTTGCCCCGTTGAAACTTCAGTGGGTGCATCGATCGTGTGAGCGTAAGTCACTTCATCTTTACCCACTTCAATCACCAAATCATCCCCTTTGCCAGGGCGATCGTAAACGATTGCCATCAATGGTGCGTTCTGAATCAGTTCTTCGTCACCGAGTTCTAAACTGATGCTTTCGATCGCAATATGCCGTCCCCGATTACCATCGGAAAACTGGTCGAAAAATTCGCCCCAGCGCTCACGCGGCAAAGATTTGGTTAACTCAATTTTACTTACCATTACGACTCCTAATAAAAAACTAGCGAATACAATCAAGCAATCATGGAGTAGCTATTGCCGTTTCGACTGCCGTTGTCTTTGGTTTGGTGGTGCAGAAAGGGCTGAATACTGTTTGCCTGAGCGTTTGAGTTTGAAATTTGCAGTGTCATAACGATTGACCTCGATTTCAATAGACATTTGCGACTCACAGTCTCACTCTCAGCAAATCATTGCTAGAGGTGAGATCGCTTGAACTCAACGCATGAGCCTATTGGTTTGCTTTAGCCAAGGTGAGTCAGAGGGTGAAAGGCAATTTTCTCGTACTTCTTACCTTCTGCACTCGTGTCTTACTTCTTCGGACTCGCCGCCATTTCAGCATCCTGTCTTGCGGCTACTGCGGCTAGAGTTGCCTCTTCAGCTTCTTCCATCATTGCCATCGCCAAAAAGATTGCCGTATCCGCATAGTCTTCAGCATGATCAGCTCGATGGATGAGCTTCTTGACTTCGCGACTGGCTTTCCATTCATCAACTTGCGACTTCACCTCAGACTCTTTTGCCTCAAATTGGGTCTTCAGCTTCGCCCGATACGCATCGAATTCTTGCTTCTTAGCCTCTAGGTTTGCCTTCGCTTTGTCCAGTTTTTCTTGAATTTCAGCTTGAGTCTTTTCTGGTGCAGATCGAATGCTTTTCCTCAGCGATTTTGCCCGATCCTCGATCGCTTCTAAATTATCGTGAAGCTTCTTAGTGAAATTGTCGATCGCAACACTCATAATGATTCCTCTGGTCAAGGTATGTTGAGCTTCTAAAGTTTGGCTGTATCCACGCCAAGTTTCGATTAGATACTCACCCTGGATTGCTTCTACCTCTAATTGGATGGTTGCAGAAGCTGTTCAAAAAGACCTCTACCTTTTGAACGTTTTAGTTAGAATTTATACAATTCATACACCAGTCAAACGCTGGCGAGAACATCCCTTGAAGCGGTCACACCAAGATTTTTAAAGTCGCGTTTCTAGACGGGCTTAAAGCTGTCTGAACTTCGTGAGTTCCATCAAAATATATCCACTTTTAAACAATCGATTGATTAAGCAGACTGCAATTTTTGGCATTGCTGAATGCAGATATGAGATGCCCTCCTCACGAAGTGGGGCAAGCCCTCGCCAACCCTTCTCTCCAGAAAGAAAGGAGCCAGAACTCTGGTTCCCTCTCCATTAGGGAGAGGGCTAGGGTGAGGGTAAAATCTGTGCTTCACCGATCGATTCAGCAATGCCTCGTGAGGGAGCGATCGACGTTTGCTTTAATATCTTATCCATCAGATTTTGCTAAGACTGTGCGTGTTGACAAAATACTCGCTTGACGGCTTCGGCACAGAGGATATAGAGTCCGACACTGGCAGCTAACACTAATAGAAATTCGATCGGCAAGGGTTGAAACCCTAGCAGACCTGCGATCGGGGTATGGGGTAAGGGAAGCATGAACCCGACGATCGAGATTGTTGCCATCCATAAATTCTCTCCTGGCTCGCTTTTGAGACATATGAGTTTTAGCGGTTGAGCGTTATTTCACAACACGTCTATTAAAAGGAGCCACGATCGCAATCTTCCTGTATCTGCTATCGCAGGGTTAGGCGTTGTCAGTTCCAAGCGGTAAAAGCGATGACTATCGCCATTTTCTTTCTCTGTAGTTCAGGATGCAACCATCGCGTTATTTCGACAGAATCAACGGGAAATCGCAGACTCTAAGGGTTTCTTTTGCAGAAATGCCTCAGTCAGTCGATCGGCATTTTCTCTCAGAATGTGCAAGATACTCCCTCGGACGACGGTTTCTAGATACATTCGCTCCGCTGAAAGAGAGGAATGTCGCGTCCTGGGTCTTCTTGCGGGGGCTTGTTCTCCTGCGATCTCATACTGGTTAGGAACTTGACTGAGAACGTGAGCAATCAACTTTTGCCGAAATTCATGAATCGAAAAAGCTGACTGATAGGGATGTTCAGGATACTCATCTAAGACATCCTCAATTTCTTGGATCACCAATGGCAATGTTAGGTTGATCAACTCGAACGACATAATAGACCTCCTGCGTGAATCTGGACAGCCCTCATCCCCAACCCTTCTCCCTAGGGAGAAGGGAGTTAGAACCTCTTGTTCCCTCTCCTTAGGGAGAGGGCTAGGGTGAGGGCAAAGTATTCGTGCAGGAGGTCTACTGACCTCTCATTTAAAATTGTTGAGTCTGAAAACTGTTGCTGATAAGTACTTATCAAACGGGCATCTCTGCATGACAGGAGCGACAATGCCAATAAAGCCCACCCATACGCATATGTCGAAGTAAGACAGTGGAACAACACAGACAGGTGTGACGACTGCTCATGGGGTCTTCGATCGGGGATGTGCCCAAACCCTGCTGGCTGAGATCGAGGGCTAAGTAGCTCGATAGTGAGATTGAATGAGTTAGTAAATCGTTCATCTCGTAATCCTTGATGAATCAAGTGATCGGATCATCTTTTTCTCAAAAGCTTTCACCGTTCACTCAAATGTCCTTCCTCTCACTACATTACCCACCTCACGCTTGAAGTCGTGTATCCACAAAGGACGAGTCGATGTTTGGGTTGTATGAGTTGATTAAGGAGTTTACAATTCTTTACAGAAACAGCGGTTGCTTCAGCACTCGTGCCATTCTCTTGCTTCGAGTTCTTGTTGAGGCAGTAATAAAGTAGATTCAATTTCCGCTCGAATCGGGGCGGTCACTTCACAATCGCTGTGAAGACAATCGAGCAGGAGTTGGTTGGCGGCATAGTAGCGTTGCAGGACTTGCCGTTGCTCTGGGCTAAACTGCCAGTCTTGATCAAGCTTTCGATAGCGAGCGATCGTGGTCTTAAGCTGCTCTGACCAGGCGATGTGGTGTGCCTGCCACCAACTCTGAAACCATACCTGGTTTTGTTCGAGCGGCAATTGCTCTTGAAGCTGTTGCAGAGATTTGTGAAATCCAGCATCCACTACGATCCCCAAAATATTGCTGAGTGAATCGCTGCATAGATGAGCATGGGCAAAATCTAAACTTTGGTCGATCGCACACTCCACCAGCAGGTCATCTAAGGCAGTATCCAAAAACATCCCCTGGTCAAGGGTGCAGGCGAGCGCAAAGTCAGCCGCTTTGTGCGGCGTTTGAGCCAGCGCTAGATAAAAGGCTCGCACCGTTGCCTCTCTGGTTTCGGCTGGGAGCTTTGATTTTTGGCTTGCCCACCGCAAAAACTCTTGCAGATAGGGATCTTGGGCAACCAACGCATCAATCTGCTGTTTCATCAACTGCATCAGTGAGTCGGCACTCCGCAGCATCGAAGCGGTCAACAAAAAGATTTCGTGCCA
>JBBQYE010000249.1:0-5027 GCA_038208945.1 Leptolyngbyales cyanobacterium
TAGGACAGCAGAGAACCCACTGCCACATCTGCCACACTGAACTGATCACCCAACACAAACGGCTGACGTTCAAACAGTTCGCTGAGAGGTTGCATTAGGCGCGGCGTTTCCTTTTCTCGGTTAGCTTCGACAAAGATGCCCGTTGCCAGAGTGGAGTTGGCAAACAAAACCCACTGCGCGATCGTGGCTCGTTTCTCCAGCGAGTCAAATTCTTTGCCGTACTTCTCAGCGAGATACAGGAGAATCGCGCCCGACTCCCAGAGAGTAAAGTCGCCATCGACGATCGCCGGAACTTTACTAAAGGGATTAATTGCTTTAAAGGTCGGCTGTGACAGATCTCCCGCTTGCAGATCCAGCACGATGAACTCATAGGGAATGGCTAATTCTTCGAGATACCACTGAACGATCGAGGCACGACTGCGCCCTACACCATAAAGCTTTAGCATGAGTCGAATCCTCTCAGAGTTTGGAATGATAGTTGAAATTTGAGTACTTTTGTACTATTCTATAGCAGATGGATTGTTTGGAGATTGCATCATGCTTGACTTGAAACTTAGACGGATACGTTCCAGCGAAACGTCTCTACAGCACCTTATGGGTATGTTCGTGTTGCTTCACGTTGTCTTCAGTTCTGACGATGCGCTCTGAGTTTAAAACCCGCTTGCGCTCAGTGGAGTGATTAAAATCGGTGCGATTGCTGCCTACAGGAATATGAGCCTGAGCGACTGGCTTTGCTTTATAAGTTCGGGCGGCGGCGGTGGCTCGGTAAACAAAATCGTCACAAAACTGAGCCTCGATCGGAAACCCATCGGGCAATTGAGGCGTGTCTCCGGCAATCACTGTGCCCATTGTGGTCGCGATCGCCATTTCATAAGACGTGGGGATGCCCTTGACGATCGCTTCTAACGCCGCTGATGGAATTGGCTCAATGATTTTGACTTGATGAACCTCGTTATCGTCTTTGATAAAGCAAGTCGCTAGACCCACCACCAAATAGTCATCTGAAGCCAAATCGGTCGTATTGGGATAGGAAAATGAGGTCGTCATAAGCCGTTTATAGAAACCAGATTAAAGCTGGCATGATCGCTGAACAGGACTGCATTTTACCAACTTCTAAGAGGCTACTGTGCCTTAGCTTGACTTCTCTCAATAAAAGCTGAGCGATCGCAACAGGCTAGCCCTTTCCCTCTGAGGGGATATTAAGAGGGTACAAAGCTTTTGTGAAGATGGAACCCGTTTCCCGACCATCTGCGTCTGATGATGAAGACCTTTTACTGTAAGCCTCTCTGCTGCTCGCTCAATGCTCCTGTCTTTCAGAAATGTGGATAACTCAGCTTGAAGTGACCTACATCCAACTCATCAAAAAAGTCAGCCAATCCAAAATCTGACCCTAGACGTATCGATTTATAACACCTAGACAGAAAACTGTTAGTCAGAAAGTTTATAAGCTTAAACCCACAAGCCCAGTGAGGATTGCATGAACGCCCGTACTTCGTTAAGTCGCCACAACTCATCTCTTCAGCCGTTTCGTCCAAGCTATCTCAAGAATGGAAGTGCCTATGTTCCTCGCCATGAGTCTGAGGGAAGTTCACGTCGCGATCGTCGCAAACAACTCCATCGCAGGAGTTCTCTAGACACTCTGAAGCCCAGTCAAAAATCAGCTTGGTTAGAACCCACCGAGCAAGATCGGCTGTTGCGTCAACGATCGCTCACCGAAGCCCGTCGCGGAAACTACCAAACCGCCATTGAGGGCTTTGATCTGCTGATTGAGCGCAATTCTCATAGTGCGATCGACTACAACAATCGAGGCTTAGTCTACTTTCAAAGTGGACAGGTTGCCGCCGCTTTAGCCGACTACAATCACGCGATCAAGGTAGATGCTCGGTTGGCGAGTGCCTATAATAATCGGGCTAACTACTACGCCGCTCAAGAGCGATTGGCGGAAGCGATCGCAGATTATGAAACTGCGATCGATCTTGATCCCACAAACGTTCGAGCTTGGATTAATCAGGGCGTGACCTTCCGAGAATTGGAAATGTATCCCCAAGCGATCGAGAATTTCGACAACGCCTTGCAAATGACTCAATTTCTCTCGACGGGTGCCAACACAACCGTTTTAGAAGGTCATATCTATGGAGCACGAGGGCGCACCCATCATCTAGCAGGTGACTGGAACTACGCGATCGCAGATTATCACCGCGCGTTAGACAAGATGGATTGGTTGGAGACGATCGAAGACTCTTCATCTTCTCACCGCCTCCAGTCTCAAGTCGAGAATTGGTTGGATCAATTGATGTCTTCTTCAGGTAGAACAATGACTGACGAATGATGAAATTTTGTCAGTCATTATTCGGTTCTTACTGCGGACTCACTTTACCAATCACTCCTAGCGATCCGTCATCTTTCACCGTCCAAACGTCGTAGTTACCGACTACATCGCCGTTTTCATCAATATCGACATTGCCACTTGCGCCTTGATAGTTAATCTTTTGACCTTTGCGGAGCAAGTCTAATCCTTGGCAAACGTCGGTGACTTCGGTGCCTGGGGCATTCGTGACTTCGCGCAGCTTGCTCTTAATGCCGTCTCCCGTGTTGGATTTTGCAGACTGGGCAGCCAACACTAAGATCGCCGCCGCATCCCAAGAGTGAGCCGCATAGGGCGCGAGAGGTCGATTTTGCTTCTCTTTCCAGAGTTTGGCAAATGCGTCGAGGGCTTTGCCGTTTGCACCCGGAACGGTTCCGATCGCTCCGGCTAAAATTGATTTACCATCGCTAGTTTTGCCCACTTTTGCGACAAAATCGGGCGAATAGACTCCATCGGTTAATAGAAGTTGAGTGCCTTTACTTACGCCTTGCTCGAAGGCTGACTTCACAATTAAACCACCCGTTTCGGCGTCGAGAACCGCAGCCACGGCTTGAGGCTTTCCAGCGAAAGCGGCACTGGCTTCTGTGGTAAACGTGGTGGCTTTGGGGTCGTAGCGCGTCGGTTTGCTGTTGTTGGTGATCGTGCCGCCGAGTTTCTCAAAGGCTTGCTTAAATTCTTTCTCAAAGCCAACGCCGTAGTCATTATTGATGACTATCGTTCCTGCCGTTTTAAAGCCCCGCTCAATGGCTAGTTTTGCCAAAGCCTGTGCTTGATAAGTGTCTGGTGGAGCCGTGCGTGCCCAATAGCCTTGAAACTTGCCTTCTTTTGCCTGTTGAGTGAAGACAGGACTGGTGCTACCCGGAGAGATCAAAACGACTTTGTTGCGAATGGCGATCGGCAATGCAGCCGTTGAAACGCTACTCGCAAACGAGCCAACGACTCCGGCAACTTTATCGACTTCTGCGAGTTTTGTCATACCTTCGGTGCCTGCCGATGGCTCAGTCTGGTCATCTACTGAAGTCAGGGTGACAGGTTCTCCATTTACGCCGCCGCACTTATTTACGGTGTCTACCAGCAGCGGCACAGTAGCGATCATTTGCTGCCCGATCGAGCCTAAATCACCCGTCGCCGGAAGCAGAGAGCCAAGCTTTAAGCCCTTTGTGTCAGTGGCAGCCGTCGTCGCACTTTGGGAAGCCGTCCCTTGAGAAGCAGGAGGGGCAGCTTCTTGACAGGCAGCCGTCAGAAACCCGACCGCGATCGTCACTGCTGCGAGAGCGATCGCCCCACCAGGATTTGAACCCTTTGCTGAAGCCAATTTAGTCATTTGAATTTAGATTCCTCAACGTCTCATCAGTCTAAACGAGGCTCATCTTAAACTAATTGCTCTCTAAAGAGTAGAGAGGTCGGTAACTTAGTTATGAAATAGCAAAGCGTTAGATGCTCTGAACATCTAACGCTTACTCATAATTGAAAACGGAGAGAGAGGGATTCGAACCCTCGGATAGACCTAAATCCATCAACAGATTAGCAATCTGCCGCTTTCGACCACTCAGCCATCTCTCCGGGTGACGATTTACAATCTTATCAAAGTTTACGGTAAAACGGTCAACTGGCTAAGAATTTGTCAAATCGCAGCAAAGACTAGCGAATCGTCAGACCCAGAACGACGAGAACGGCGGCGATCGCATAAAACCAGCCGACGACTTGAGTTTCTGTCCAGCCTGTCAACTCTAAGTGATTGTGGAAAGGCGACATTTTGAACAATCGCTTTCCGACACCATTCGAGTCTTTTGTGGCTTTGTAATAGCCAACCTGAGCAATTACAGACAGGGTTTCTAAGAAAAACAGTCCGCTTAAAATCAGCAGCGCGAATAGAGAATTTGTGATCAGAGCGACCGCCGCTAATCCGCCGCCCAGCGCTAATGACCCGGTGTCTCCCATAAACACACGAGCCGGATTTCGATTATGTACTAGGAATCCTAGACAACCGCCACTCATCGAAGCGCAGAAGATCATCAAATCAGGGAAACTGGTTCCGATTAAGGCACCTAGACCGAGGAACGCGATCGCAACGGTTCCACCTGCTAAACCATCCATTCCGTCCGTCAGATTCGTAGCATTGCTCTCGGCGACCAGAGTGAAGGCAGCGAGAACCCAGAATAGGACTCCGAGGGGAAGGGTTAAGCCTAATGGAAGTGCCAGCGTTGTAATGCTGACAGGATGGCTGGCGTAGAGCCAAACGCAAAACGCAACTGCGAAGAAGACCTGTAGCCCCAGTTTTAAGCGGGGAGAAATGCCCTTATTGGATTTGTAACGAATGATTTGCCAGTCATCTACGAATCCAACCAAGGCATAAGCCAGAGTCAGCCCTGATACAGCCATAACATTGACTGAGAATCCCGATAAGACGAGCGCAAACGCCACCGCGACGGGAACAAAAAAGGCTCCGCCCATCGTCGGGGTTCCTGCCTTCTTGAGATGAGACTGCGGTCCGTCTTCACGAATGACTTGCCCTGCTTTCAAGGCTTTTAGCAAAGGCACTGCCCAAAATCCGACTCCTGCCGTTGCTAACGCACTTGCCCAGAGCGGTAGAGTCAGCGATGCCACCTGATGAAAAGGTCGTCCTGCAACTGCATCCAGCGCGATAGCAGCAGCAGTCAGT
>JBBQYE010000250.1:0-5017 GCA_038208945.1 Leptolyngbyales cyanobacterium
GAGAAATCGCTTGGCTTTGCTGAAAACTGTTGGCGATACGATCGCGCAACTGCCCCTCAAAGTCAGGATTCTCGCTAGCATGGCGATAGGCACTGTCCCAGATCAAATCTGCCAGCGTCATATGAAAGCTTTCGGGTGGCACTGCGAGTAGAAGTTCGCCTAACTGCTGCATCAACTGAGTTTGTAACGGTTTCAAGCGATCGTAAAGAGCGGCATTTTCGCGATCGGCTACTCCGCACGGGGTGATGACGGTATAGCCCGGAAAATTGGTAGGTTGCCACCCTTTGACGGGATGTTGTTGAAACTTGGGCGACTCCTGAATATGCTGCACCTGCGACCTGTAGGTCTCTGGGAGCGTCATCCGCATCACCCGATTAAGGTAGGTCTGATAGTTTTCGTCCAATCTCGATCGCCTCGCGCTGTAAATCGATGTGTTTAGAAGTCCACCCTTAATCTAACGGCAAAGTGCCGCTTTGCTTAAGGGTCATCTCAGCATTTCTGCCCAACCCTTGTGGAGCGGGGATCATCTTAAAAAATCTTTAAGAATCAAAACTCTAGACGCTGGACTCTGATCAGTTTACAGTCTAAAGTCCAAGGTCTAAAGCGGGTGTATGGCAATTTACGTCTATTGGGGAGAAGATAGCTTCGCGATCGCTCAAGCCGTCAAAGCGCTTCAGAAAAAGGTGCTTGACCCAGCTTGGGAGAGTTTTAACGTGGATAAGATTGCGCCTGATCATCCTGACTCAGTGATTCAAGGACTCAATCAGGCAATGACTCCGCCGTTTGGAGCGGGCGAGCGTTTTGTCTGGATGATCGATACAACTCTGGCTCAACGCTGCGCAGAAAGTCTACTGGTAGAGCTAGAACGGACACTTCCTTCAATCCTGAAAACAACGACGTTACTATTCACCAGCCCTAGCAAGCCAGACGGACGGCTCAAATCGACGAAACTGCTTCAGAAATACGCCTCTATTCAGGAATTTTCACCGATTCCGCCCTGGAAGACCGACTTGTTGATTGGGCAAGTGCGAAAAATTGCTCAAGAACTGGGAGTCAAGCTGACCTCAGACAGTGCCGAATTTTTGGCGGAGGCAGTTGGCAATAACACGAGGCAACTCTATAGCGATTTAGAAAAGATTCGGCTGTTGGGCAGTGAGTCAAGCCAGCCGCTGAGCGTAGACGCGATCGCGCCTCTGATCACCGCCAGCACTCAAAACAGCTTGCAGTTGGTCGCGGCAATTCTCGAAGGCAAGACCGATCGAGCCTTGGAACTGGTGACAGAGTTACTACGTCAAAATGAACCTGCCCTCAAAATTCTGGCGACTCTGATCGGACAGTTTCGTCAACGATTATGGATCAAAGTCATGCTGGAGTCGGGAGAACGAGACGATCGCACGATCGCTCAAGCCGCCGAACTCAACAATCCTAAAAAGCTTTATTTTCTGCAAAAAGAACTTGCCAGAATCTCTGTAAATCAGCTGCAGCAAACCTTACCGCTCCTCCTTGAGCTAGAATTTAGCCTCAAACGTGGGGCAGAAGAAACTTCGACCTTGCAGACAAAAGCGATCGAGCTGTGTCAACTCTTTAAGACCTAAAAGATTCATGACGAAAGTCACTTGACGATTGAATTCAAAACCTTACAGTTTTGTGGAACTTCTTGCCCATAAAATAATTCATGATCAGTAACAGCCGCCCGTGTGCTAGTTTTCGGAATGTCACACCACCTATGATGAACCGCGTCTTTCATTTACCTGCTCGTTTGAATAAAATGCTGGCTCGATCTCTAGTATTAGGAACGCTCTCTACGTTGGGTCTTCTCTCTGGCTTTACGCCAAACCTATCGAGTCAGACCTCTCATCTGTTTGATTCGGCTGCTTATGCCCAGTCTCAAGAACCTGTCTTTACCCGCTATGTCAGAGCCGCTTATGAGCTTGAAATCACCCGCAGACCCCTTGACGAAGAGGTTAAGAGACTGACGGGCGGCAACGCACCTAGCAATGTTTGCAGCAATGTTGATCAAGTTCAAGCCAATGTGCGCGATCGGGTCAGAGACATCTGTGCCGGGTTTGCCACTCAGAGAAAAGCGATCGTGTATGACAAATATAAGCTCAGCCAAGACGAGTTTAACGGCTTTCAGCGCCAGATGATCGACCCCTCCACTCGGTCTGAGATGGAAGCCAAGGTCAACGCAGAGCTAAAGCGCCTAGCTTTGATTAAATAAGCGATCGATTCCTCACACCAAAAAGTGCTTATCAATACTCAATTAGTTCTCCCAATTCTGTAAATCCTTAAGGTAGGCACATTACACTACAAGTTTTGGGAGATCGAATATGAGTGGATTAGGTGGACTCAACAAATCGCCAGATGGAGTCGTTTTAGGGCTTGTGCAGCTTCAGTTGCCGACTGTGGCGACTGCGAATGATCTGGCAATGCAGACACAGCGCATTTGCGGCATGGTTGCTAAAGCCCGACGCAACTCGCCCTCAATGGATTTGGTCGTGTTTCCAGAATATTCTCTGCATGGGTTATCGATGGATACCAACCCAGAGATTATGTGTCGGCTCGACGGTGCCGAAGTCGCAGCGTTTAAATCCGCTTGTCAACAAAACCGAATTTGGGGTTGTTTCTCGATCATGGAATACAATCCCCACGGCAATCCCTATAACAGTGGGATTATTATTGACGATCGAGGAGACCTCAAACTCTACTATCGCAAGCTGCATCCCTGGGTGCCTGTCGAGCCATGGGAGCCAGGAAATCTGGGCATTCCAGTTTGTGAAGGTCCCAATGGCAGCACGCTGGCGCTGATTATCTGTCACGATGGGATGTTTCCTGAAGTGGCGAGAGAATGCGCCTATAAGGGAGCCGATATCATGATTCGCACGGCAGGCTACACCGCCCCGATTCGTCACGCCTGGAACATCACAAATCAGGCAAACGCATTCTGTAATCTGATTTACACCGCGTCGGTCTGCATGTGTGGCAGCGACGGCACCTTTGACTCAATGGGCGAAGGGACGATCGTCAATTTTGATGGCACTCCTCTCGTGACGGGCAACGGTCGCCCCGATGAAATCATTACCGGAGAGGTGCGCCCCAAGCTGGTGCAAGAAGCCCGTCGCGTTTGGGCAGTTGAGAATAATATCTACCAGTTTGGGCATCGTGGTTATGTTGCGGTTAAGGGCGGCGCTCAGGATTGCCCCTACACCTACATGCAAGATATGGTAGAAGGCAGTTATCGCTTGCCTTGGGAAGATGAAGTGGTTCACACTGACGGAACCGCGTGTGGGTTTTCTGAACCGACTCGTTTCTATGAAGGTGCCCCTTTGGCGAGCGGAGTTCAGTCGTGATGGAGGTGGCTTGTGGGATGTTATGTAGAGGCCGATCCGTATCCCTATCCGTTTAATGGGGATTTGCGCCCAGAGAATACGGTGATTTTGGTGATCGATATGCAAACCGATTTTTGTGGAATCGGGGGCTATGTTGATCGCATGGGTTATGACTTGTCGCTGACACGGGCACCGATCGAGCCAATCAAAACCTTGCTCTCGGTGGCTCGTGCAAAGGATTTTCACATCATGCATACTCGCGAGGGACATCGACCCGACTTAGCAGATCTGCCCGAAAATAAACAGTGGCGCAGTCGGCAAATCGGCGCAGGCATTGGCGATCCAGATCCGGGTGGCAAGATTTTGGTGCGAGGTGAACCCGGTTGGGAGATCATTCCCGATTTGGCACCTTTGCCCGGAGAAGCCGTGATCGACAAACCGGGCAAGGGGTCGTTTTATGCTACTGATCTGGATTTGTTGCTGAAGCGTCAAGGCATTCAAAACATTGTGCTGACGGGCATTACAACCGATGTCTGTGTGCATACGACCATGCGAGATGCCAACGATCGAGGCTATGAATGCCTCTTGCTCTCTGACTGCACAGGCGCAACCGACCACGGCAACCATCTTGCTGCTTTAAGCATGGTCAAAATGCAGGGTGGCGTATTTGGTGCGGTTTCTGACTCAGCCGCATTGATCAGAACGATGAATACTTATTACTAAACTTCGGGCTACCAAACTATCAATAAAATTTCTATTAAACTTTGAATTCATATTAGAAATAATTCCTGAATTTTAAGGCATAGCTATTGAAGTATTCGTTGAAAAACTTTGGTAGTCAGGAATACCGTATAACTTTGCAATCGGATTTGGTGAATTGGTTGAGATGCGTAGTGATCCCGATCGCTGTGTCAAAAGACGCGTTGTAAAACTCATCTTCAATTTTTCACGCATCATTCTTTTTGTGTTTCAAACGACATCAACACGTTAAAGCATCATTAGAGAACTCAACCAATCTGAGTATCTCTGCTACGAATTGGGTAACGCAATTCCACACGATCTTTGATGGACTGGAGATACACGAATAGTAATGTTTTAACATCGCTGATTTGTTTTGCCACCATGTATGCGCTGCTGTTTGTGTCTTATCCTTACTTTGGCAGTCGCATTGTTTGCAAAGGTCCCAACTTCAACCTGCCCATTCCAGGAATTGGTGTGAACCAACCCGCGATCGACACCACTCCCGGCGAATTTGTGCCTGATGAGCGTCCTGTAGAAGCCCAACAGTAGGAACGTAAATGGAAACGCTAAAGTATTTTTTGCTGCAGGTCTGGTTCGGCGTGTTGGGTCTATTTCTCTTTCTCTACGTCATGCTTGATGGCTTTGACTTAGGAGTTGGCATCTTGTCATTAACTTCTGATGACGACGATCGACGCGGACTCTTGATGACCAGCCTTAGCAACATTTGGGACGCAAACGAAACCTGGCTAGTGCTGATGGGAGGCGGCTTATTTGGGGCGTTTCCTCGCGCTTATGGAACGATTTTGAGTGCCCTCTACATCCCGATTTTTGTCATGGTGTTTGGGTTTATTTTTCGCGGGGTGGCGTTTGAGTTTCGCGAACAGGCAACCCGCAAATTCTTCTGGAATTTTGCCTTTGGTGCAGGGAGTTTTGCGGCGGCTCTCGGT
>JBBQYE010000251.1:0-5001 GCA_038208945.1 Leptolyngbyales cyanobacterium
GGGCTGCCATCTGATGCTACCGCCGAGCTATGAATCGCAGGAATGAAGGCTACTTTTACGTCTCCGTTGAGCAGGGTCAGCTCTCCCCCAAAGTTGCCTTGAGTCTCTAACCCTACGAGGTCTTTTGGATAGCCTCCGTAACTTACCAGAGCTTGACCGAGATCAGCCGTGCTAACAAGTTTCGCTTTTGTTTTTTGAGCGATCGCCGTCGCATCTCCTACATGATCAAAATGTCCGTGAGTGATCAGAATCAAATCGACTCGATCGAGCTTCGCCAAATCTGCTTTCCCGGTTGGGTTGACTGGGTTTATGAGCCAGGGATCAATTAACAAAACTTTGCCAGAAGGCGTTGTTAGCTTAAAGGCAGACTGTCCATACCACTGAAGTTGAGTGTTAAGGGCAGGTTGAGCACTGCTGCTGAACACGTTGCTGCTAAAGACAATCGCTGTCAAAACGAGGGCGGCAAATGCACCTCTAGCTACAGAGAGATGCGCCTTTATCTGCTTTAAAGTCGTCATTTTATCAAACCTTAATCCCATAGAGATAAACTGCTCACGTATTTAGATTAAAGCCATTTTTGGAACATAGCCTACAGTTAATGCGTCTCTAAAATAGGTTGATGGATAGACGTTCCCTTACGATTAGGGTTGATCTTGATCAGCAGCTCGATGAACAACTTCACTTTTACAGAGAGAACCACCGCTTCAGCAAAACTTCGTAGGTAATTGCGTCAATTGACCGTTGACATTACACCATAAATACTCTTGCCGTCTTACTAGAAAGGCTATAGATTTAGACCAGCCTCAAAGAAATCGCTTCTTCTTTTAATTTTCAAGTCGTGTCTGCAAATCCCAACGCCCCAGGGAATCTAGAAACCTCGAAAGAAACCACTGCACAATGCAGCCTGTGGAGTCTAGAGATGAACAAAAAATTTGAAAAATGGCTCGCGATCGCTGCCTTAGGCAGTTGGGTCGCTTCAGTAGGAGCGCTAGTCGCGATCGAAGTTACCTCTACTCAGATTACATCTGACCTGTCTTTGTCTTCAGAGTCTCAGGCAACTCGCTCTTATGGAAGGCGATCACAATTTACCTCCGTTTTAGACTCGCAGTTTTACCAACAGTTAAAGCAGTCAGACGCTGTGATTAGCTTAGAACCCGATCGAGATCATTGGCTTGACCATACTCTAGTCAGCCACGAAATCTTGAACCGAGATTTTTCGGGGTTAGATGTTAAAAGCCTATCCTCATCTGAAGAAACGCTCATTCGTAACCACAAGCTGGGGTCTGTTTGGACGTTGGCGCAGATCCCTGAATCTTGGCATCGACTGCCGAACAAGTAATGTCGTTTCCCATTCGCGAATTCTAGCCCCTTTGCCGCTTGACCTCATACAAAATCAACGCGGCTGAAATCGCCACATTTAATGACTCCACACCGGGACTCAACGGAATCGTCACCTGCTGATCCGCGAGGTCATTTAACTCATGAGATAGCCCTGCGCCTTCGTTGCCCAACAAAATCAGACTCGGCAGACAAAAATCGACTTCCCAATATGTCTGAGATGCCGTAGGAACAGTCGATATGACCTGCATTCCCTCCGCTTTGCATCTGAGAATATCGGTCTTGAGATCAGCACTCACTGCCATCGGTAGTCTAAACCACTGCCCTGCGGACGATCGCAGCACTTTGGGATGATCTAAATCAACGCTATTATCGCTCACCAGCAAGCCATCTGCTCCGGCTGCCGCCGCTGTGCGAATAATCGTTCCTAAATTGCCTGGGTCTTGAATCGTTTCTAGAACCAACCCCAACTGAGCAAAATGCAGCGACTGCTTATGAATGCGCTCTGCTGTCGCCACAATGCCATCGGGTTCGACTGTGGTCGCGATCGCTTTCAAAACGTCTTGGCTGACCAACTCAACTCGTTGGGCAACTTCTGACAGACGCAACCACAGCGGCTCGTGCCGCGATCGCCACGCTTCGGTGTAGCAGACAACCTCTAACGAAGCTTGAACGGCACAGGCCTCTTCCAGCAAGTGTGTTCCTTCTAGCAAAAAAAGCTGCTGTTCTCGTCGGTCTTTAGCGCGATGCAACCTCCGCAATTGCTTGACCAAAGAGTTTTGGAGACTTGTCAACATTGCGCTAAAGAATATTGAGAATGTTAGAGCACTGCTTGCAGGAGTGATTAAGATTTCGTTACAAAACTTTAACCATCCATAAGCAGAATTGCAGTGGTCAGAGAGTTTATCGTGCCGATCGGTTTATCAGACAGTCGATAACCCTTGGAAAGGCATAGATCTTTCAACGATGCGGAACCCGGGACTTGAACCCGGAAGTCCTTGCGAACACTAGAACCTGAATCTAGCGCGTCTACCAATTCCGCCAGTCCCGCATGAGACGTTTTGAGCGTCACGATCTCTAACTATGCAGTAGAGTGATCCACCTGTCAATGATTTTTGAAATTTATTCAGCGATCGAGATTACACTGACACGGTTGACTTTTGTTTGCTGTGACTTCAAAGTCTGGACATCTGTGATCTTTCCAGTAGAATCAAAACCAACTTTGAAGTTGTTGTAAAAATGCTAACTCAGGAGGACAAACCCATTACTTCCGCTCTCAGCCTGCCCAACTCTCAGTCTTCACCCGAAGAAACTAACTCAGTGCTTGAAATCTGGGGAAAAACCCCTCTCAGTGGACACGTCAAGATCAGTGGCGCAAAAAACTCAGCGCTGGTGATCATCGTCGGTGCGTTGCTGTGTTCACAAGATTGCCGAATTCGGAATGCTCCCTCGTTAGCCGATGTCACCCGAATGGGCGAAATTTTAGCAGCGCTGGGAGTCAAGCTGACTCAAAATGGGGATGTCCTCGATATTGATGCCTCTCATATCAGCCATACCAAAGCGCCCTATGAGTTGGTCAGCCAACTTCGGGCAAGCTTTTTCGTCATCGGTCCGCTGCTTGCCAGAATGGGGGTGGCGAGGGTGCCACTGCCCGGAGGCTGCTCGATCGGTGCCCGTCCGGTCGATCTGCATGTGCGCGGGTTACAGGCAATGGGCGCAAACGTTCACATCGATCACGGCATCGTTCACGCCTATGTGACGGGTGCAAACAAACGCCTTCAGGGTGCCAAGATTTACCTCGACTACCCCAGCGTCGGAGCGACTGAAACTCTGATGATGGCAGCGACTCTAGCCGAGGGTGAGACGACGATCGAGAACGCCGCTCAAGAACCCGAAGTCGCAGATCTGGCAAATTTCTGTCGGGCAATGGGTGCCAAAATTCGCGGGGCGGGCACTAATACGATCGTCATTTCTGGCGTTCCCAGTCTGCACTCGGTCGATTACAGCATCATCCCCGATCGCATTGAGGCAGGCACCTTTTTGCTGGCGGGAGCAATGACCCGATCGGAGATTACTCTGTCCCCAATTATTCCTGACCACTTGACTGCCGTTCTCGCCAAAATGCGCGACATGGGCATTCGGGTCGTGATGGATAGCGCCAAGCAGATGCGGATTTTGCCGAGTCAAAGCTATCGCTCAACCGACATCGAAACCCTTCCCTATCCCGGTTTTCCAACGGATATGCAAGCGCCTTTTATGTCGCTGTTGACGCTTGCTCAAGGCGATAGCGTGATTAGCGAAACGGTGTTTGAGAATCGTCTGGGTCATGTGCCCGAACTGAATCGCATGGGCGCAGACATCCGCGTTAAAGGCAATCACGCCATCATTCGCGGGGTGCCACTGCTCTCAGGTGCGCCTGTGGTTGCAACGGATCTGCGGGCTTCGGCGGCTCTGGTCGTCGCGGCTCTGGCGGCAGAAGGCAAAACCACAATTCAAGGGCTGCATCACCTCGATCGAGGCTATGAGAACTTAGAGCAAAAACTGAAGAATCTCGGAGCCAAACTTCATCGCGTTCAAGAACCCTCTGATCTAGAACCGAGCACGATCGGGATCGCGCCAACGTCTGTCCGATCGTCCACTTAAAAACCGAGGAAGGATGACAGTCTTCTCTGCCTTCATCCTTCCTCTCGTTCTTCTCGTTATACTGTCTTTGAGATGCCCTTTTGACTACCCTTCATGTCTTTCTCAAAGTCGCTCCTTGTTGGCTTGAAAGCTGACCAGTTCCGTCACCCGCTCGATTTAGAAGCCACCAATTCCCTCAAGCAGCTACCCGGACTCGATTTGCTGGTCCGCAATCTGCTGGGACCCGTTGCGGAACAGTTTTTTTATTTAGAAAATATTGCGTCGAGCATTCTCGTTGGTGAACAGCAGTTGCCTCAGATCCATAGTCTGCTGCTAGAATCCTGTCGAGTGCTAGATGTTGAGCCACCTCAACTCTATGTGCGGCAAAATCCGGTTCCCAATGCCTACACGTTTGCAATGCGCGGTAAGCAGCCGTTTATTGTGATGCACACATCGCTGATTGAGTTGCTGACACCCGAAGAGATTCAGGCAGTCATTGCTCATGAGTTGGGGCACCTCAAATGTGATCACGGGGTTTACCTGACTCTGGCAAATATCATCGTGTTAGCCGCCGGGCAGCTTCCCCTAGGAGGCGTGATTACGCAAGGGCTACAGGCTCAGATTTTAGAGTGGGTTCGCTGTGCGGAATTTACGTGCGATCGTGCCGCCCTGCTTGCCACCCAAGACCCAAGAACTATCATGTCCGTGATGATGAAGCTCACCGGAGGCTCACCATCTCTTGCAAGTCAGCTTAATCTGGATGCCTTCATCGCTCAGGCACGGGCGTATGACGACGTAGACAAAACCGAGATCGGTCAACTGCTCAAACAAATGCAAACGTCTCAACTGACTCACCCAGTGCCCGTTTTGCGGGCGCGAGAAATCGATCGCTGGGCAAGCAGCCAAAGTTATCAGTCCTTGCTGCAAACGCAGACAGTAGGCTATGATAGTGAAGCGAAATCTAAGGGCGGATGGCGAAACTGGTAGACGCACCACACTCAAAATGTGGCACCGAAAGGTATGGGAGTTCGATTCTCCCTC
>JBBQYE010000252.1:0-4979 GCA_038208945.1 Leptolyngbyales cyanobacterium
GACCAACACCCCCATCGTACCCCCGGCAGTGGGATAGTGTGTGGCAGATGCAAATCCGGCTTGGTTGGCGAGACTGACTTGTTTTGCGCCCGTCGGAAATTTGTCGAGACTGGGCGCGATGTAGGCATATTCTTCGGTGAAGCCCAGCCGATGAGCCGCTGGAACCACTACTTCATCGAGATACCACTTTTGGAACGATCGCACTAATCCATTACTCGGACGGTGCATATCGAGAATGGCGGCTTTTGCCCCTGGCTTCAAGACGCGGTGAATTTCTTTCAAACTGAGCAGAATGTCGGTCACGTTTCGCAGCCCATAGCCCATCGTGGCGCAATCAAACTGGTTGTCAGAAAAGGGCAACGTCAAAACGTCCGATTCCACCCATTCAATCGTGGGTTTAAGACAGCGACGAGTTGCCCGATCGCTTGCCACCGCCAACTGAGCCGACGAAAAATCAACGCCGTAAACCTGTCCTGCTTTGCCTACTTTCTCGGCTAACATCTGGGCAAGGTCGCCACTGCCGCAGCAGAGATCGAGGCACACGTCTCCCGGTTTGGCACCGCTCCACTTGACCGCCATTTGTTTCCAGATGCGGTGTTGCCCGAAGCTGAGAACCGTATTTAGCTCATCATAAACAGGGGCGATGCGATCGAATAAGGCTTGGATTTGGTCAGATTTCATCCGATTTTGGGCTACCGATTTTGAACTGAAGACCCCTTAAAAAAAGCAGGTCTTTAAAATTCTAGATTTTAAAGACCTGCTTTTTGGCTTTGCGCTGCTAAATCGTATTAATTAACCTAATCTTTATGCCACCACAGAAGAATAATGGCTGCACGTCAATGCCAACGCAACCTGTTGGGCAGAGAGATGTAAGAGCAAAAGTTCATCTTCTCTGAGGGTGCAAGGTTGCTTCCATTGTAGAGACAGCACCGCCAGCAGTTCACCTCGCAGCGTCACCGGAACAATCAGGTGCGCCTGAACTCCAGAACTGGTGTAGTGAGGGCTGTCTGACAGATTGGCATCGGCAGGAACGTTGACAGAAACCTGAATTTTTTGCGACGCGATCGCCTCTCCCACCATTGAGTCTTTCTCCAACCAATTTTCTAAAGGCTCGGCGGTGCTGTAGCTACCGTAAGCTGTGAGCGTTTCCTTCTCAACGAGTTGCAAAATGCAGCCATCGGCTACAAAGTTTTTGCCAAATGCGGTCGCGATCGGGGTCAACGTGCTTTCTGCGCTAGAGGCATTTTGAGCGACCTGAATGATCGTCGAAAGCAACGCGGTTTGAGCCTGAGATCGCCGCAGTTCTTCGGTACGTTGTTTGAGCAATTCATAGGTCTCGGCGGCTCTCTGCACGACTGCTTTCAGCTCGTTCGGGTCCCAAGGTTTGGTGATGTACTTGTAAACCTGCCCAGAATTGATTGCCTCAACCAGGTCTTCAACGTCGGTAAACCCGGTGAGAATAATCCGCATCGTGTCAGGAAACTTAGGCACCGTGCGGCTCAAGAACTCTGTCCCTTTCATTTCGGGCATCCGCTGATCGGAGATGATCACCGCGACCTCTCCCTCAGCAGACAGAATTTCTAATGCCTGCATTCCACTCTCGGCTTTGAGAACCTGAAAATCTCGTCGAAAGGTGCGATAGAGCAAATCGAGGTTATCTGGCTCATCATCGACGACCAGCATTTTGGTCTTTTGGGGACGCTCTAAACTCACCAACTGGCGGCTAATAGGATCAAGCTCTGGAATTGTGTATTCCATTAATAACGAACTCCTTTGCAAAGATAGAAAACAGCCGATCGCCACAATAGCTCCTGTTTTAGGCGTTCAGCAAGACATGAGAAAATGCCACCTCTTTAGTCTTGCCACTTTGCTTCAATTTTTAACAGAAAGCTACAAAAAGACATTTGACCCGTAATTAAGGGCAGTTTCTGGGTATCTATAAACTGGATGTTATTTTGTCGGTCGATCGAGCGCAAATGGGCAGTAATATGTCGTCTAAGAGCAAGCGGCTTGCCGTGTTGATTGATGCAGAAAATGCGAGTGCTGACGGGATTGAGACGCTTTTGAAGGAAGTGACTCGATATGGAACCGCCCACGCTAAGCGAATTTATGGCGACTGGACAAATGGGCAACTTGTCAACTGGAAAGCCAAACTCAACAAACTTGCCATTCAACCCATTCAGCAGTTTCGATATACGACGGGCAAAAATTCGACAGACAGTGCGCTGATTATCGACGCGATGGATTTGCTCTACACGCGCAACTTTGACGGGTTTTGCATCGTTTCTAGCGATAGTGATTTTACCCGTTTAGCCAGTCGCATTCGAGAATCAGGGCTAGTGGTGTATGGATTTGGTGAGCCAAAAACGCCAGAGGCTTTTGTGAGTGCTTGCGACGAATTTATCTACACTGACAAATTCAAGCCACTGGAAAGTTCTACGTCTGATCTATCAACCGGAAACAAGCAACGCTCAAAAGATGCGCAGAAAGCATCCGTTCCTTCTCCTTTTGATTCAATCGCTCCGTCTAGCGGAACTAAGCAGAACTCAAAAGACGCCCAGAAGGCATCCAAAGCCCCTGCTTCTACGTCAACGAATACGAGTCAGCAAAGCTTGAAAATCGATAAGAAGTTGTTGAAGCTTTTGAAGGATGCTTATGCGGCGATCGTAGAAAATGATGGATGGACACGTCTAGGAACTCTGGGAGCACAAATTAAAAAGCTGTCCCCAAGCTTCAATCCCAAAAACTATGGTCACAATCAGCTTTGGAAGTTGTTAAAAGCGACCAATATCTTTGACTTTAAAGAAACTCACAATAGTAAAGATCCGAAGATTAAAGAGATGTATATTAAGCAGCGTTTAGAAGCTTCTACTCAGTGTCTCTAATCCCAAGATTCTTTGCCGTGCTCCCACAAAAGCCCCTCTTGTTCTAACTCTTCAATCACCTGCAGCCCGCGAATGTCACCCAATTTGAGCATCGCCGATTTTGCATCTTCGCGCACACCCACATCTGAATCTTCAGCAAATGACTCGATCAGAGCATCGATCGCCGTCGCATAAATCACGTTTGACGGCAGTTCTCGACAGAGTTGACCCAACGCCCACGCCGCATTACTGCGAATTGCCGCGACCGGATCTTGTCTCAATACCTCAATCAGCGGGGCGACTGCCGCCACCACCACGTCATAACCCACCGATGTCATCTGTGCCAGCGCACTGGCTGCCCATAGCCGAACGGCGGGAATGTCTGTTCTGACCGCTGTAATTAGCGTTGGTAGGGAGCGGCGATCGCGGCAGTTTCCCAGCGCCCAGACTACGCCCTTCCGCACATAGCCATTCCAATCTTCGTCATACTGCTTGACCAGTGGCTCGACCGCATCTTTGCTAGGGTTACGTCCTAACGCATAGGCGGCACTCACACGCACTAACGGGCAAGCATCGCTCAACAGTCGAATCAAATGAGGAATCGCCCGATCGTCTTGCAGTTCACAAAAGGCTCTCGTCGCCATCATTCTCTGCTGCACATCCTGCGAGTCGAGGATTGCCAGCATCAAATCGGGGTTAGGCTTTTGGGCTTCTGACTCATCTTCGATCGCAAGAATTTGATCTAGCGGGTCGGCTAAATCAACGTCGATATCTAAGACGGTCAAATCATCATCGCTATACATATCTAGTAACTTTACCGCACCCGATGACTAGAGAATTTTGAATTCAAAAATTATCATAATTCCAACGACTTGACCATCCACAATGATTGAGTTTGGTAGCCTAATGTTTGGTATAGCTGAAGAGCAGGCTGGTTGGATGTAAAGACTTGTAAGCCAATCTGTCGATCGCCCCGCTCTTTTGCCCAGTCTTCAGCATGACGAACCAACGCCGCCCCAATGCCTTTGCGTCGGTGATTTGGCATGACATATAGCAAAAAAATGTGGGCGTGGCGATCGCCACTGGCTTGATCGATTGCGTTGCCCAACCACAAACCTGCAATCGGCTGCTGTGCTGGACGCGAAGAAGGCAGACCCGCTGTAGAAATCACCTGACTGGATTCAACCCACCAGATCGGCGTTTGATTTGAGAGATATTGCTCGATCGTCCCTGCCAAATGAGTCAAGTCGCCCGTCGGGTAAAGCTCTTGATATGTGCGCTGCATAAACTTCACCAGCAGCGCCCTGTCTAGTGTCGAGCCTACTTGCAGCCGATAATCAGAGGGTAGCTGACTAGACACGAGTAACGGATTAGAGCTTCTCGGATGGGGCGAGATCGTCAGGCAAGCCTTTAATTAGAGCAGACAGAGCGGGAGGCAAACCAGCCACGGAGTTGAAGTCAGGAGCCTGAGCTTTGTCGCTAGTCGGATTGACTTCTTCGATCGGAGCCGGAGCCGCCATATCTGAAGGAAGAAAAATTCGGGCACTGACTGCCACCAAGGCAACTAAGAAAACTAGCACGACCAGTAGAGGGGCGACATACTGACGAAGAAAAGCCATAGGACGGGCGATCGCAATGAAGGGATTTTTCTAAAAAATTAGCTCAAGATTTGTTAAAAACCTCTCATCTTATCCTACCGCTCATGACCCCTTCTAGGATAGAAAAAATTAAAGCTCGTCTAAAGGCGTAGAGTCAGCATTCCAGGGCGCGAAGAAGGGCAACAATACTAAACCAGGAAGCGCCAATACGGCTGTCAACAAAAAGAAGAGCGTCCAGCCCATCGCGGTTGCCCACTGTCCCGCAGGTGCAACCAGAATATCTCGGCTAAAAGCTGCCAAACTCGAAAGTAGGGCATATTGAGTCGCCGATAAGCCAGCGTTGCAGAGACTCATCAAAAAGGCAACAAATGCGGCAGCTTCTAAGCCTGCGGTGAAGTTCTCCACATTCAGCGCGAACACCATCAGCAGATAGTTTTTACCTACGATCGCCAGCAACACATAAGAGAGGTTGCCGATCGCTTGCAAAACTGCAAAAATCCATAGCGATCGATTTACC
>JBBQYE010000253.1:0-4958 GCA_038208945.1 Leptolyngbyales cyanobacterium
CTTCAACTTTAGGCACAACAGCGTCGTCTATACGGGCACTCACGACAACGACACGACGATCGGGTGGTATGACTCTGCATCCGATTGGGAGAAGGAGCAACTCTGGCTTTATATGGGCAACATCGGCAATGACGGGGTGCACTGGGAATTTATTCGTCTGGCATTGACTTCGATCTCCAATCAAGCTCTGATTCCCTTGCAAGATTTAATGGGACTCGGCAACTCGGCAAGAATGAACTTTCCGGGCACCGCCGAAGGAAATTGGGGATGGCGCTATCGATCGGAGATGCTGAGTCACGAGTTAGGCGAAAAGCTCAAAACTCTAACGCGCGTTTCGGGTCGGCTGCGGCAATATCAAGAAATTGAATCCGATTAGCCCCTTTGTTTATCTGCCATAAAATTAAAGGGCGTTGCTGAATCCAGATATGAACCGCTAGATTCGCCCTCACCCTAGCCCTCTCCCAAAAGGAGAGGGAACATGAATTCTGGCTCCCTTCTCCCCAAGGAGAAGGGTTGGCGAGGGCTTGCCCCACTTCGTGAGGAGGGCAATTCATATGTTTTGCTAATCTTGGAGGCAGGCTGAATAGGGAATCTAGACTCTCAAAACAGCTCCCCTTCAGCCTTTACCTTTAACCCACGACTGCGGCTTTTAACTCAAAGATTTTCTCAATCACATCGGCGACGACTTTATCAGGTGTAGATGCGCCGGAGGTGATGCCGACCACGATTTTGCCATCAGGGAGCCAATTTTGAACGACTTCTAACTCGCGGTTGAGAGGCTTGTGCTCGATGCCATTTGCCCCAATGCGTTCGGCGCTGTCAATGTGATAAGAAGGAAGCTGACGATCGACCGCAATCTCCTGCAAGTGTGTCGTGTTAGACGAGTTATAGCCTCCGATCACGACCATCAGATCGAGTGTTTCATCCACCAAGTCAAACATGGCATCCTGCCGTTCTTGAGTGGCATCGCAAATAGTGTTGAAGCTGAGGAAATGCTGATTAAGCTGATCGGGACCATATTTTCGCATCATCGTGTGCTCAAATAATTTGCCGATTTGCTCGGTTTCGCCTTTGAGCATCGTGGTTTGATTAGCGATGCCGACGCGCTCTAAGTCTCGATCGGGGTCAAACCCTACCGAGATCGATCGCTGAAACTTGGTCAAAAATTCGTCACGATCTCCGCCGTTGAGAATGTAGTTTGCCACATATTCGGCTTCTGCCAGGTTCAACACGATCAGATAGACCCCGGCAAACGAACTGGTGGCAATGGTTTCTTCGTGGTTATATTTGCCGTGAATAATCGAGGTGTGCGCGACTTTTTTGTGCTTTTCGACGGTGTTCCACACTTTTGACACCCACGGGCAGGTCGTATCGACAATTTTGCAGCCGCGATCATTGAGAATCTGCATTTCTTGAACGCTGGCACCAAACGCAGGCAAAATTACCACGTCGCCCGTTCCGACTCCAGAGAAGTCTTTTTCGCCATTAATCAGCGAGATAAAATGCACGTTCATCTCTCGCAACCGCTGATTAACTGACGGATTATGGATAATTTCATTGGTGATCCAAATCCGCTCAGTGGGAAAGTGTTGCCGGGTTTCATACGCCATCGCCACAGCCCGCTCTACGCCCCAACAAAACCCAAACGCCTCCGCCAATCGAATCGTGACATCGCCTCGCGTCAGGATGTATTGTCGATCGCGGATTTGCTGAATCAAATCGCTTTGATATTCAGACTCCATGACTCCCGCAACCTCAGTCTCGTGACCAAATCCTTTGCGGTGATAATTTTCAGAACTGTTGAGCGATCGCTTAAACGCTTTGGTATCCATCCCGTCTTTTTCCCTGCCGTGGCGCTAATTGTCTCTACTTGTGATCATAAAGCGGTTGGGTGAAGAGTGAAGTCTTTCTATTCAAGGTTTTTCAACAGGCTGAGAGTCTAATGCCAATTGACTAAAAGTTTGAATTGCCGATCGCCACACCAAATATCCCTGCCGACTTAGGTGCAAACCGTCGGTGGTGAGTTCTGTTCGCAGATATCCCTCGCTGTCAGCAAATAATGGTTGTAAATCGAGATAAGAAACTCCCGACTCTGTGGCTATCGTCTCGATCTCTCGATTGAGAGTGTGAATTCGCTCATTGGACGTTTCTAAAAGCTGCTGGCGTTTTTCTAGACTTGCATCTGGGTTCGCGCTGTGGGGCAAAATTGACTGCACGACCAGCTTAGATTTGGGGTGAGCTTGCTTTAACTGGTCAATAATTTGCCGATAGGTGTCTATCACGTCCTGATCAGAGGAGCCTTTTGTCAGGTCGTTGATGCCGATCATCACAAAGATGGCTTGTGGCTCGGTGTCCTTCAACAGATTTAAGCGCTTGAGCAACCCCGTTGATGTTTCGCCAGAGATACTTTGATTAAGCCACGTCCGATCGCTCGGCAACAACTCAGATGGAAACCATAGACTGAGCGAGTCTCCGGCTAAAATGGTTAAGCGATCGGGCTTGTTTTTAGCAACGGCTTTTGCCTCATGCCCCAACAAGTCAACCCATTGACTATAGGTAAGCTGTTGTCGTGACTTCAGATTAGCAGCCAGCGCAGCGGCTTCTTCGGCGCTAGACATGGCCGGGGTCGCGATCGGAGAAATTTTAATTTGAGAAGGACTCGGCGATCGACCATATCTGGCGATCAGCAAGACCACCGTTGCGACTAGCAGAACGTTGGCGGCTAAAGACAAAAATGCCCAGCTAGGAAAGGACTTGTGAGTTGCGACTGCCATGATGAACCGCGTAGAATGACATCGATTGTAGTAGAAGAACGCGAGTGTGAATTTTTTAAGTGAGCGATCGACGATCAGAGAGTCTTGCACGCGATTCATCAAAAAATTGCGCGACCGAGAAAACCATAGGGCATACTAACAAGCACCATCTCCCACCGAAGACGCACTTTTAGATCGACGAAGCAGGTAAATTTAGTATGTCTATCGAGCAACTACAGCCCGCACCTCCACAGCAAGTTGGGGTTTATGTGCCTTATTATCCCCAGGCAAACAAAAAACAAATGTTGCCCTTTGCGATTAGCCTGCATCACAAAGGTGCGCTAGAAGGTCAACGCAAAATTGAGGGAGGCGACAGCATTCCCTTCATCGCGACTTGGAATGTCTCATCATTGCCTGCTGACCTGTGCCGCTGTCGCATTCAATTTGACGGCAATGCTGAGTTGAGCTATGAAGTCATGATGGCAAACTTTGAGTTTATCGATTTTTTGATTGAAGTGATTATGAACTTCAGACGCGCCCGTCTCGCCGATTTCTCTCAGTCGTTTTATCGCAAACTGCTGCGACTGGAAGACTGAAGGTGACGGCTTGCATTTCAGTAAGCTTGTCGTAATAAATGATACAGACCCTGTAGTAATTTCTCTCAGAACGTTGAGCACGATCTTCTAGGGTCGTGACTACAGTTATTTTTTATCTATAAACATTACTATCACCCTAGAATAAGCATATCGAATTGCCCACTAACGATTTAAACGGAGTTAGGACGTGCCAAAGTCCGCGAAGCATTTACTGATTGGGTCGCTAGAAGCTTATAGCGGTAAGTCAGCAACAATTTTGGGTATCACGCATCAACTCAAAGCGAGGGGGCTAGACATCGCCTATGGAAAGCCCTTAGCAGGTGGGTGGGGGCAATCTAAAATGGATGATGATGACGGCGATGTCCAATTTGTTGCCCAAACGCTAGAGCTTCCTCAAAACCGTCTGCAACCGACTCTGTTGACGCTTGGCAATGACACCGTTCAAAAGCGATTGCTGGGAGAGGATCAGGTCAACTACCAGGAGCTATTGGCGCAACAGTCTCGCCAGCAGCAGGGAGACCTGGTGTTTTTGGAAGGCTGAGGAACTTTAGACGAGGGCAAGTTGTTTGACCTGTCGCTCTTGCAGGTTGCTGAGACCATTCAAGCATCGGTGCTGTTGGTGACTCGATTCCACTCATTGCTGCTTTTAGATGGGCTGATTTCAGCGAAGCAGAGCCTGGGCGATCGACTCTTGGGCGTGCTTATCAACGATGTGTCTACTGAGCAGTTTGATGTTGTCAACACGCTAGTCATTCCCTTTTTAGAAAAACACGGCATCAAAGTATTCGGCGTGATGCCCAGCAGCACATTGCTTCGCAGCGTCAGCGTGGGTGAGTTGGTGCGTCAGCTTAAAGCCGAGGTGCTGTGTCGCGCCGATCGCATGGATCTGATGGTCGAAAGTCTAACGATCGGGGCGATGAATGTCAACTCTGCGCTCAAATATTTCCGGGCGCGTCATAATATGGCGGTTGTGACGGGGGGCGATCGGACGGATCTGCAACTCGCTGCTTTAGAAACTTCGACTCAATGCCTGATCTTGACAGGTCACATTCCGCCGTCAAAGGAGATTGTTAGTCGGGCTGAAGATTTAGAGATCCCGATTTTGTCAGTTGATTTAGACACGTTATCGACCGTGGAGATCGTCGATCAGGCATTTGGTCAAGTTCGGTTCCATGAGCCGATCAAGTTTCAATGCGTTTGCCAGATGATCGACGAATATTTTGACAGCGATCGCTTGCTTTCAGAACTCGGTTTAGAAGGCTGAAGCAGTGCACTCTCGTCAAGTCAACACTTCTGCATTTTGACGCGATTGGATTTCTAGATAAACCAGCAGGGCGTTGATATCCGCAAGATTTACGCCGCCGATGCGAGTCGCTTGTCCGATCGTTATAGCCAATCACTAACAAATTTGTAGCCATAAAGTCTTGCTGCCAGTCAAGAACATCAGGGGCTTCAATAGTGGATAGTTCTGTGTGGGGTTAAATCAGACTGAAATTCTGCCCAACGTCGCTGCACCTGTTGATGACAATCGGCAGGGGAAATCGCTAAGTTTTGCAGCAGGTTGATATCCACTACACCGTTGCCAATGATTATAACTACCATCGCCTGA
>JBBQYE010000254.1:0-4934 GCA_038208945.1 Leptolyngbyales cyanobacterium
GCGGATGAATGTAATGGTCGATCGCGGCAAACATCGCACAAGCTGCACGAGGAGAAATCCGATTGTCCATGCTCAACCCAGATCCATTTACAAGCTGGATTTCTGCTGCGGGAACCCCTGCGGCTTTGGCGGCTTTCTCAACGGTTGCCTGAATGCCTCCCAAATCGTCGGCTAACATTTGAGACATTTCGTTCTGACTGTGCACATTCATCCGTTTGAGAATGTCGGTTAGCGGAAGAGAACGGTGTCGCAACAGCAGAATTTGTTTGGGAAGTAGCTCGGTTTTCGCGGCAACTTTGACCGACCCTTTAATCTCAACACTAGGGCGTAGCGTATCTTTCGGCAACTGTTCATACTCAAACTTTGCATCGTCATCCCAGGTTTTTGAGTTGAGCGTTTGTTTGAATAACTCTCCAGATTTAGCGCGATCGTCCTCAAAGCTCATCATGAAGTTGCCCACGATCAGCAGATTTCCAGTGATGCGAGAGATGCCCATTTTGTTAAGCGTATTGCCAAGCTCGATCGCCTCTGCCCAATCAAACAAAGGATCGCCACCGCCTTGAATCACCAAATCCCCCTGCAAAACGCCGTTCTGAATCATGCCCGTAGCAGAAATCAGCGTCTCAAACTGATGATCGGCACCCCACGTTTCTAACGCGGCTAACGTGGTGGCAACTTTGGTAATCGAAGCGGCAGGGAGCGAAGTCGTTCCTTGATGATTGGCTAACGACTGAGCGCCTGACTGAAGCCAAATTCCCTGAGTCGTCTCGCTCAAACCCTGACTGGCAAGCTGTTTAAGATATTGCTTCATCGTGGTTTCTGCACTGCGATCGGGCGTTTCTTGCAACTGAGTTAGCCCGATCGACTCTGAAGAATTGAGATCTGGTACTCCTGCCACATTTAGCCAGAGCGACACCAATCCAGAGCCAAAGAGTTCTAGCAAGCCACGTCTCCTGTCAAAATAAATGAAGAGGATTGAGAGATTTAAGCGAGAAAAAATGGCGAAACCCGATCAAAATCAAGTGCTGCGACAACTGCCGATCGTGGTTGGCTCAATAGCAGGTATTCTACTGTTCACCAATCGGTTTTTAACATCAAGTTTGACCGATTCACAGGCACGATCGGATGCGTTAGGGATCATTCTCAGTGCGCTGCTGATTTTGACGGGGCTACTTTGGCAACGAGTTCAGTCGAGAACTCCAGAGAGCGTTGAGCTAATCGGTGAGCAAGGCTTTGAGCTTGCGCCCGATTTGCCAGATGCCGTCAAAACCGAGCTAGCTTGGATGTCGCATCTACTTTTGACAAACACCGTTACAAAGTCGATCGTGGTTTGGCATCGGGGCAAAATCTTGCTGCGACGAGGCATTCTCAGCCCCAATGCTGAAGTCAAACCCGGAGCGATCTTACAACGAGTGTTAGACAAACATCAGCCGATTTATCTGGTTGCTCTTGCCATTTATCCCGGACGGTTTGAGTTTGACTATTTGCCCGAAAATACGCAAGGCGTGATCTGTCAGCCGATCGGAACTGAAGGAGCACTGATTTTGGCAGCAAACGCCCCCCGCAGTTACACCAAGCAAGATGAAAATTGGGTCGCCGCGATCGCAGAAAAACTTGACAACACCCTCAGCCAGCATCTTGAACCTGCCAAAGGTTAACCTCTACACGCTACCGTAGTAATATCCCTTCACTGAATCCTATGACATCCACGATCGTCATTTATTGGTCATTGGTTGCCCTCATGGTCGTGGGCATTATCGGCGCAGTCGTTCCCGGCATTCCAGGCACGAGCTTAATTTTGATTGGGATTATCGCGTGGGGATTGGTTAAAGGATTTGCTAGTGTCGGAATCGCTTTGACAGTCGCGATCGTCGTTCTCATCAGCAGCATTGGCATCGACTTTTTAGCAAGTTACTGGGGAGCCAAAAAAGCAGGAGCCAGCAATTGGGGACAGATTGGCGCGATCGTCGGTCTATTTTTAGGATTCTTCGGTTTGCTACCCGCTTTGCCCATCGGTGGACCGCTACTCGGCATCTTGCTCGGACCACTGTTAGGCGCGATCGTGGGTGAGTTTATTTATTGCAAAAACATTCAGACTGCCATCAAAGCAGGACTCGGCATCGTGGTTGGCTCCCTAATTGGCAATTTGATTCAGGGTGTATTGGCGATCGCGGTCGTTGCCGTTTTCCTGTTGACCACGTTTCCGATCGCAATTCCGTCTTAGTCTACCTGAGCAGAACGGCTAGGACACGTCAACGTCTTTGAAGATTCGGGAACGGGCAGCGACTCGGCTGAGAGTTGTTTTGCCTTGCAGATGATAGTCGCGGTTTTTTCCTCAGTCACCGTGACGATACCGACATAGCTTCTCAACCCACTTGCTTTTGGGATAGCTGCAATCTCAGCGCGAGACGCATTCGCAACTCTTAACTTATAGGCGTAGTCATAGCTCTGAGAAATCAAGTTCGTCGATCGCTCAAGTTCTTCTAAACTGCTAGCAAATCGCTTGTTTTCATCAAAAAACTTGGCTTGAGCGGCATTCATCGCCTTTAGATAGCGTTCAGCCTTTTGCTGCTTTTCTTGAGGAGTCTGCTTGCTCACATTCTCTTCTATCAGACCTCCCTCTGCCTCTGCTGCTGCCGTTTGATTGGCTGCCTGCGGGGTCGAAATCAAGGTAGCCATCGTGCCACCTAACATAAAACCCACCACTACGGCAACCCCAAACAGCACCGAGTAAGCTCGAAAATAAGACGGGATAGATACCTCATTTTCCGTCTGTGCCTCCTCAGACTCTGCTTCATCAAGATCTAAAGAGTCTTCTAGATCTTCAGATCTGTCTTTTGAAACGGGTTGAACAGCGGGCTGTAGCACAAATTCTCTAACCCAGGAGAAAGAGGATTTTCCAATTTCTTGTGAGCAGATTTTAACAGTGTCTATTTGCTCTACGTCAAGTCTACCTAGCCCTCTGCAAACAAAGGTAACGATCGCCTCCTGATTCAATGCTTTACTAGATTCTAGGAGAACGCCTAAACAGTGCCCTTCTAACTCCACTTGAGCTTGAATTTCTTGAGGGTTTAAAACTGCATTCATCAACGCTGCGATCGCGGCTGAGTCGCCCTGTTTAGCGAGTTCTATAAGGTGGGGCTGATTCATAAGAAGCCACTCTTGAGAGGAAGACGTTAGTAGAAAGCCTATTTTAATCACACAATCCGCAAAGAGCCGCTACGACCACCCTTCAAGGAGATAGCCTTTGACTTGGGAGTAATTTAGATTCGTTAAGTGGATCTTGATACATCTATTAAAACTTTTTATCTTAGTTTGTACCATCAGAAAAACAGTTACCCAAACCGAGATATTTCCTCGCCGTAAATTGTGGTGGGCGGTTTAGCTCAGATGCCAAACATTCATCAGGTCTTTCTCTCTAAATACGTGAGGCTATGCGTGTAGCTGGGAACACTCAGTAGATGGAGGTAGGGTCTCCTCTTTAACATCCACTTTTGGCAACGGGAGCAGGGCAGTGCAATCAGTCAGGCAGCAGCAAATCTTGGGCTATTTCATCGAAGAGGCAAAAGAACATCTCGATACGATCGAGCAAGGCTTAGTCAATCTGCGAGTCACGATGTCTGACTCAGAGCAGGTCAACGAGCTATTTAGGGCGGCGCACTCGATCAAAGGAGGAGCCGCAATGCTGGGGTTTGAAAGTATTCAAAAAACGGCTCATCACTTTGAGGATTGTTTCAAACACTTACAAGAGCACCCGGTGACGATCGACCAAACGTTAGAAAACTTGTTTCTCAAAGGGTTTGATACGCTTAAAGAATTGATCGATGCGCTGCAAAGTCCTTTTGGGCTGCAAGAAGAAAAGGCTCATCGGGCAGTCATCGCCTCCGAGCCTATTTTCACCCAGCTAGAAACGTATCTTCAATCTCTCATCAACAAGGCAACCGTCTTGCCACAGCCCAAAAGTGTTGCTGCGCCTCAGTCTTCAATCAGTGCGGCGGCTCACATCAACACCATTCTCAAGGCAATGCTGCAACTGTTTAAGCAGGGAGACTCAATTAGGAGCCGTCAACAGCTTGTTGCGTTGTGCAGCCGCTTGATTCAATTAAATGGCACGGCTAACCCTTGGGTGACCGCCTTACAAATCGTGCAACAAGCGATCGCGAACCCCAAAAATGCTTACCCGATTTTGGCTCCGATCGTGATTCGCAATCTCAAACAAGCGAGTGATCTGTTGCTGACGAGGCGAGTCGCTGAGATTGAAGTGAGCCAAAACCTTCTCAAACTGGTGATGCCCGCTCAGCCTGCTATTCACCCATCTCAACTTGTGGGTCAACCCTCAGTGCGTCAGGTCGCGTCTAAACACGATCAAGTCTCAATTCCACGAGAACCGAGAGCGGCTGCTAGAGCGTTACTCGAAACGTTTAATAAAAACGAACTGATTGAAATCGCCCAGTTTTTGATGAAAGCGATTCAATAAGAGCTGGGTTTCCTCTCCCTGTAAACTTTAGACTAGAAGCTCGACAAGCCAACGTTTTGAGTTGAGATGAGCCGTGAAGATTAGCGTTCTAGGAACTGGACTGATGGGTTTGCCAATGGCGCAGCGCCTGATAGATGCCCATCATTCTCTTACCGTTTATAACCGCACCGCCTCTAAGCTAGACCCTTTACAAGCGGCTGGAGCCACGATCGCGCCGTCTGCTGCCGCCGCAATCGCCGCTTCAGACTGCATTATCCTCATGCTCACAGATGCGGTTGCCATTCATGAGCTTTTGCTGTGCGATCAGTCTCGATCGCAACTGGCAGGGCGCACCGTGATTCAGATGGGCACAATCGCGCCTCATGAAAGTCAGACGATTCGAGGCGAGGTGGTTGCCGCAGACGGCGACTATCTAGAAGCCCCTGTGCTGGGCAGCATTCCAGAAGCGCGATCGGGG
>JBBQYE010000255.1:0-4909 GCA_038208945.1 Leptolyngbyales cyanobacterium
GCTTTTTGTGATGAGCATTGACTTTGGACGAGAGATCTGCGGCACCCTCGCGGCTGCGGAAACACGAGAATGGCTCGTCACCAACGGCATTGGAGGATATGCAGCAGGCACGATCGCAGGGCTTTTGACTCGTCGCTATCACGGGTTACTCATCGCCGCGCTTACCCCGCCTCAACAGCGCACGCTCCTGGTCACAAAGCTCGATGAAAGCGTTCGTTATGGCAAAGAATTCTATTCTCTCAGCACCAATCGCTGGGTCGGCGGCATCGTCTGCTCAAATGGCTATTACCACATTGAGCGGTTTTTTTTAGATGGAACGGTTCCGGTGTGGCGGTTTGCGTGTGGCGATGCCTTGCTCGAAAAGCGCGTTTGGATGCAGCAAGGAGCCAACACCACTTATGTGCAATATCATTTGCAGCGAGCCGCTCAACCCTTGACGCTGACGCTGAATGCAATGGTCAACTATCGCGACCATCACAGCGACACTCAGGGCAACAACTGGCACATGAGCGTGGACTCGATCGGAAAAGGCGTTTGCATCTCTGCTTACCCAGAAGCCACGCCGTTTTATCTTTTGTGTCGGGGCGCAAAGGCAACTTCCAAGCACGATTGGTATTACGACTATGAATTAGCGGTTGAGCGCGATCGCGGGTTAAATGATCGAGAAGACCATCTTCACGCTGCCACATTTGAGGCGACGCTGCATCCGGGCGAATCAGTGACCTTTATTGCCAGCACCGATGCTACGCCTAACTTGGATGGTGAGACGGCTCTACGCGCTCAGCATGCCCACGAACAAAGACTGCTCGATCGCTGGAAAATTGACCAGGGCAAACAAACCGATGTTGCCCCAGCTTGGATTAGACACTTAGTGCTAGCCGCCGATCAATTCATCGTGAACCGCTCGCAGCCTAATAACCCGAATGGGAAGACGATCGTAGCGGGGTATCCCTGGTTTGGCGACTGGGGACGAGACACAATGATTAGCCTACCGGGGTTGACGCTGACAACGGGTCGCCCGGAGATTGCTCGATCGATCATTCAAACCTATGCACTGCACATCGATCAGGGAATGCTGCCAAATCGCTTTCCCGATGTGGGAGAAACCCCGGAATACAATACCGTCGATGCAACCTTGTGGTATTTTTTGGCGATTCAGTCTTACTACAACGCAACGGACGATCGGGACTTGCTGCACGATATTTTTCCAGTGTTAGCAGAAATCATCGATTGGCACTGTCGCGGTACTCGCTATCACATTCATCTCGACCCGGCAGACGGGCTGCTTTACGCTGGAGAAGCCGGAGCGCAACTCACCTGGATGGATGCCAAAGTGGGCGATTGGGTCGTGACTCCGCGCATTGGCAAGCCTGTTGAAATCAATGCCCTGTGGTACAACGCTCTGCGAATTATGGCGAAGTTTGCCCGTCAAATTGGCAGACCCTATCGAGAATATGATGCGATGGCAGACCGAGTGCTAGCGAGGTTTTCCCGATTTTGGAACGAGTCTGAGGGCTATTGTTACGATGTGCTAGACAGCCCTGACGGCAATGATGCGGCGTTGCGTCCCAATCAGATTTTCGCGGTGTCTCTGCCCGAAAGCCCGTTGACATCGGCTCAACAAAAAAGCGTCGTCGATGCCTGTTCACGATCGCTGCTCACGTCTTACGGGCTACGATCGCTTTCTCCCTCGCATCCTGGCTATCAGGGGCACTATGGTGGTTCTCAACTTCAACGAGACGGAGCCTATCATCAAGGCACGGCTTGGGGTTGGCTAATGGGGGCGTTTACGATCGCTCATCTGCGTGTGTATAACAATCCGGCTAAAGCGCGTGAGTTTTTAGAGCCGATGGCGAACCATCTCACCAATCACGGGGTCGGTAGTTTGAGCGAGATTTTTGATGGGGATGCGCCGATGACTCCACGCGGTTGTTTTGCTCAAGCGTGGACGGTGGCAGAAGTGTTGCGGGCTTGGTTTACGATCGCCAATGCCTGAGATCGAGTTTCACGAGCCTTTTTGATTCTGCGATCGAAACCGTCCTGAGATAAATTCTCGTTTTTTGAGGTGTTTGGTGTCTCGTCCGGTGACTCGCTCTCGCCACATCCGAAAGCTAGAGGGTTTCATCTCGCGACGCATCAGGGCGATCGTTTGCGGTTCGGTCAAGCCAAACTGAAGCTCGATCGCTTCAAAGGTTGTTCGATCTTCCCACGCCATTTCGAGGATGCGATCGAGGGTTTCGCTATCTAACTCTGGTAAATTCATCTTGCCCATAGAACTCGCTTTCTCCATTGTATCGGCAGGGGTAAGAAGCAGTGGATTCGCCCGATCGCTGATATATAGATGAAAGCTCTACAGAAACAACCTGGCTATGAATTAGAAAGCACACATTCACTCAGATCCTAAAATTCTGCTTGGAAAGCCTGTTATTAAGGGGACACGGCTATCCGTCGAGTTCGTTCTAGGACTCTTTTCAGGCGGGTGGACAGAGCAACAAGTTTTAGAGAGTTATCCAACACTCAGCGTTGAATCGATTCAAACAGTATTCGCTTTCGCGGCAGAATTCATCAAAGAAGATGTGTTCTATACGTCTTTATTGTCTGGTGAAGCAAGCTGATGCGGTTTCTGGCAAATGAAAACTTTCCATTGCCTAGTGTACGACTGCTGCAACAAGCAGATCATGATATTGCTTCGGTAACTGAGGATTCTCCAAGTATTGAGGATGCAGAAGGTTTAGCTCGTGCGGCAGATGAGCAACGGGTAATGTTGACATTCGATCGTGATTATGACGAACTCATCTATCGTTTACATCTACGATCTCCAAAGGGTATTATCTACCGTAGTTCTTGACTGACTATCTTACCGTGATTGGTTTGCGGCTCTCTTCGACTGATCCGACCGGTACGATCGCTGGAAAGTGCTTATCGACTAAATCAGGAATTTCCTTTGCATCAAGTTTGCAATAACGAGCTTTTCCGGGCATTATCACGTTGGGTCCTTTGCTACAGTTTTTCATGCAGCCCGTGCCTTTGATGGTGACTTGATCATCAAGTCCTCGATCGCTGAGTGCTGTTTTTAATGCCTGACAAATCGCTTGACCGCCTCGCTTCATGCAGCCCGATTTTTGGCAGACGAGAATCGTTTCTTGCGATTTTTTGACTACAGGCGTTGGGTTATCTGCCCCAACCGTGGCGATCGGAACAATAGGTTCGATGGAGTCAGCTTTGAGCTTAATAATTTGGGTGGCTCGATCGAGCTTTTTCCTGCCAGACACGCGCACCCAATCCCCTGGAACCAAGACGCAACTCAAGCCAGTCCGTGCTTCTTTCGTGAGTTTAATAGAGCATTCACCGTCGGCGGTCGCAAGCTGCAATCGCTTGATTTTGTGACCGTCTTCAAGTGGGTATCCCAGAAAGCGTCCTTCTAAGCTGAACGTGGTTACTTGGATCTTCTTGGATTTTGCCATTATTAAACTCCGGTGTCACAAGTAAATTGATCTTTGCTGGCTGACGGTCTTCGTTTATTGAAAATAATATTCAACAACGTTTATTTCTTAAGATTACAGCAAACTTCCTTATTTACAAATAATTGTTATTAAGAATCGAGGTTGGCGATCGTCCCCATCAAGCAGCGTCTAGAGCTTGTCGTGCGATAGTATGATGGCAGCAATTTTGAAGGCACTATGTCGGCAACTCCTCCGATCGTTCTCGCACTAGATTTTGATGGCGTTATTTGTGATGGGCTGAGAGAATATTTCAAAACAGCATGGCAGGCATATTGCCAGATTTGGCAACCTGATGATGTGACTTCGAGCGAAGAATTAGCTTCTCAGTTCTATCGATTGCGCCCTGTAGTTGAGACAGGCTGGGAGATGCCAATTCTGATTCGATCGCTCGTCTTGGGCACTCAAGAAAGTGAGATCTTGCAGAACTGGGCAACGATCGCCACTCAAATCATTACAGACGATGAGTTGAATGCGGCGAATGTGAGCGCGATCGTCGATGGGATTCGCGATCAGTGGATTGCTACAGATCTAGGGGGCTGGTTAGCCGAGCATCGCGTCTATCCGGGTGTAGTAGAACGACTGCGTGAGACGTTAGCAAGTTCGACCCAGTGCGTCATCATCAGCACCAAAGAAGGACGCTTTATTAAACAACTTTTGCAACAACAGGGCATCGTGCTATCCGATCGACACATTTATGGCAAAGAAGTGAAACGTCCAAAATATCAAATTCTCAAGGAGCTAACGCTTGAGTATGGAACAACTCCGATTTGGTTTATTGAGGATCGGTTAAAGACCCTGGAGACAGTCAAAAAACAGACGGGATTAGACAATGTGACATTGTTTTTAGCAGATTGGGGATACAACACGATCGCTGAGCAACAATCAGCTTTAAAAGACGATCGGATTCATCGTTTATCTTTGGAGCAATTCACCCAAGATTTCATGGTTTGGGTAAAGAGAAAATCGTAAGCCGCTTAAAATTGAGGTTACAGCGATTGTAAGAAGGCATTTCCATCAACAGAGATATTAAGTGAGTTTCTTTGTGACATCTAGAAAATTCACTTAACATCTCCATGAGGTTCGCTTCTAGGCTTTACTTTCCGGGAAGGGGAACAGGTTGACCACCATTTAGCTCAAAACCAGTGTTGCGATCGGTTGGTGTAGGTTGAAACTCTGCTCTCACCTGCCACTGATACTTCTCAATTCCATGTTCTACGTCCTGAAGTGTATTCGCGCTTGTCGGATCGACTTTTTCGATATCTTTGATGCGATCGTAGATTCGTTGCCCTACGGTTTGATATTGACCCGTGAAGAAGGTCAACACTCGTGCATCATCAATAAAGCCTCCCGGAATTTCGGGGAGATTACTGGTCTGCACGATCGTCACTGCACGCCCATCCGAAGAA
>JBBQYE010000256.1:0-4891 GCA_038208945.1 Leptolyngbyales cyanobacterium
TGCTAAGGCATCGATCTCGTCTTCACGAAGCTCGATCGTGGCACTCGTGTTGTGCGTCGTGTAAAACCGCTGCACCTGCATATAAAAATCCATCTGAGCTAGCGCAGAGAATTTCTCAATCTCAACCTGGTCAGCTCCCGGCAACACTGCCCAAGGCACCTCAACCGGAATCTCAACCAGCCATTCAGTGCAGCGAGGATCAAACGGATCGTTCAGCAGATTTCCCGTTTCGTCTTTGTCAGACTGCGATGGCACAATGCTGTAGCCATAATCTAAACACGCCATCGCAACGGGATCGTTTTTGCGGAACGTAATCCGCCGAATGAAGCGCTGGGCTTTGGGCGGATGCCATCCAGGACTTGCCCCCGTCAGCAATGACTTTGTACCCGCGGGTTGAACCGTGGTACAGCGATTGGGACGCTTGATGCCGTGGCAATCGCAATACTCCCACACGACTTGATGCACGGTGGTGCGCCAGCGAGTCAGATAATCTTGCTCTTTTTGCTTAAACTCTAAGCCATTGACCGTATCGGGTCTGCCTGCTTCCCACCAACGCAGCCACTCTACGCCAAACGCATTTACGAAAAAGTCAAATAGTCCAGTGAAAGAGACTCCGACGATCGGGTCAAGCTCACGAGAATATTGATAGCGTGGCTCCTGAAACTTGTGATTCAGCAACGCCGCTACCGATAACGCCCCGGCTGTAAAAGCCTCTTCTTGTTCTTTGTGGTCAAACGGATCAAGCTGATTGAGGTGAACTTCAGCCAAGTTACAGTGAAAATCTTCGCCCAAAATTTCACCACAAGGATTGAGACCATAGCGTCCTAACCGATGCGCTGACTCTTGTTCGGTCATGTCGGGGTAGTTTTTCTGAATCCACTGACTGCCTTGACCCGACTGATAAGCCTGCAAAAATTCGGTCTTTAACTCAGGGGTTGTGAGAATGTCTGAGTTCGATCGGGCGATCGCCTCTGGCGCATATTGAATCGCACCTTCCCCAGAATAAAACTGCTTACGAACCGCATCAACACATTCCTGGGCGGTGGGCTGATGGTGATAGACGCGAGTGTGATTTGCCATTCTTAAGGCATCGCGATCGGGATCAATTCTCCAATTGCCCTCAGCGTCTTGCTGCCACAGATTTTCTTTGGCTCCTGCAAACTCGGTGTCTTCGCTGCCGCCTTGACGCATCCCGGCTGATCGTCTGATGTTTCCGGCAACCACGCAAGCGGCAGCTTCATCAATCAGCAGGCAACATTCGATCGAGGTGAGTTGTCGCCCAATCGCCCGATTGAGAATTTTTGCGCATCGTTCATACAATCCCGGTAAACGGACGGGATTTGCCATGCCCCCAAACCCTTTGAGGCGCTCTCCGGCGGGACGAACGTAGCTGAGGTCGATCGTGACTTCCACATCACTGGTGAAGCGATCGTTGGTAGAGAGTTCTAGTAACCTCTGATAAGACGCGACCCAACCCTGACGACTATCACCGACCCGAATGGTGACTTGATTTCCGTCAACGGTGATTTGTGTCTTTTCTTGGCGCTGCTCAACTGGAGTAGTGCCAATGTCGCTGACGTGCTTGACGACTAAGTGATTGCGGACAGCAGGAAGCTGATTTGTGTATTTAGATTCCAGAACGGCTCCGGTGCCGCAGCCCATCATCGCCAAGTCCATCATCAGCCCAAAGGCTTTCCAGTCGATGACGTTAGTGCTTGTGCAGTTATAGGCACCAGAAAAGTTTTCGGGCTTCTCGATCCAATCCGTGCCGCCGACCCAAAGCCAACGCCCTGACGGTAAACAGCGCATGGTTTGCTGCATTTTTTCGACGAGCGCCCGCTCTTCTAGAGTAAAGTGCCCCAGATCGGTCATGCCTTGAATGGTGCGTTGACTGACTTGTTGCCATGACTCGCGGCGATCGTCACTCAGCTTGCGGCTATAAGTGCGATAAAAAACTGGGTTTGCTGCCGGGGCAGACGCGGGAAATTGCCCTTCAAACTGATGGATAGGCTGACCGCTTGAGTCAGAAATATTTTTGGGTCTGATAATGTCTCGAACCATGAGTGACTCCGTGTGTCAGGGGTAATCGCTGAAATGAATTAACCCTATATAGGGCACGATCATATAAAAATAAGTTCATACACTCTACATCTAGTATTTGATTTTGACAACCAGTATTTTTATAGTTCAGACGAACTATCAACAGGTCGATCGAGTATAGACGTAATTTGGGTGTTCGATCGAGACCCATAAAATCATCTCTCATGCTAAACAGAGCGCGCAACTTCTTCTATCCATCAGGCACAATAAAAGTAACCTTGCCACGATCGATATCTATGTCCCCGATCGCACGTTTCTTTCCCGATCCGCCTCTGTCTCCGAGGGTGACGCTGCCCACAATGTATGATCTGCCCAGCGAAGACCCAGAGGAACCTGGTTTGCCCGACGAATATCATGCCCTACAGCCTCAACTTCTGACTCGCGCCTTCCGCAGTCCGCGATTTTCAGACGACAAGATTTTCACAGGCTCAGACCTCAATCTTTATTACGATTCTCGCCACCCTCAATGGTATAAGCGCCCCGATTGGTTTGGCGTAGTCGGCGTATCGCGTCTCTATGAAGGCAAAGACCTGCGCTCTAGCTACGTGATTTGGCAAGAAGGGGTGAATCCGTTTGTCGTCGTCGAGCTTTTGTCTCCTGGCACCGAGAAAGAAGACCTCGGAATCTACGCTGAGTCAGAGTTGCAGTCTGAAGTCAGTTCTGAGTTAGAAGGTGCGACACCTGCATTGAGTAACGGTCAAAGTGAGCCGCCTAAAGCGATTCCGCCTCGAAAATGGGAGGTTTATGAGCAGATCTTGCGCGTTCCTTACTATGTCGTGTTTAGTCGCTACACCCATCGGCTGCACTTCTTTCAACTGGTGGGAGGACACTATCAAGAGCAGCCCCTCGACTCAGAAAATCCTCGCATTTGGATCTCTGAATTAGAGCTAGGGCTAGGAATCTGGGAGGGCACCTTTGAGGGAGTCGATCGCCCGTGGCTGAGATGGGTTGACACTCAGGGCAACTGGGTGCTGACAGACACCGAGCAGGCGCGACAGGAGACAGAACTGGCATTAGAACAAGTCGATCGAGAACGTCAACTGCGAGAAGAGTTGATTGCTAAGTTAAGAGCTAGAGGAATCGACCCCGACGCGCTCTAACTTTGTCCTCCTACATCTGGTTTAAATGGTTCTTGCTCCCTGGAGATCTCCGATCGCCCGTGCCCTTCACCGCAATCGCTCTCTCGTTTATGCCCGCTATCTTCAACTCGCAACGGTTCGTCCAGACGGCAGACCCGCCAACCGCACGGTGGTGTTTCGAGGGTTTCGAGACGACACCAATCAACTGATGTTTATCGCCGACGATCGCAGTGAGAAAATCGAGCAGATCGAGCATTCCGCCTGGGCAGAAGTCTGCTGGTATTTCCCCAACACCCGCGAACAATTTCGCTTACTAGGGATGTTGACGATCGTGAAACAGGATCATCCCAATGAGGAATTACAACAAGCTCGGCGATCGATGTGGCAAAATCTCTCTGACAGTGCGCGAGTTCAATTTGATTGGGCGCATCCTGGTAAACCAAAAACTAAGGGTTCTTCGCCTCCGTCGCCTAGCCCAACCGAGCCGTTGCCGCACTTTTGTCTGCTGCTATTAGAACCTAGTCAGGTTGACCATTTAGAACTGAGAGGAGAGCCGCAAAATCGTTATCTCTATCATCAAGAAGCTGACCAAAGCTGGAACAAGCAGGAAGTCAATCCCTAAGTGATTTGCGTTTTGAAAGAATAGACCTCTTGCAAAAGTCCCTGCCCTCACCCTAAATTCCTCTCCCAAACTTGGGAGAGGGACTTTGAGATCTGGCTCCCCTTATCCCAAACGTGGGAGAAGGGGTTGGGGGATGAGGGCATCTTCAGACTTTTGCAAGAAGTCTAATGAGCAGATCGCTGGTTAGTAGATAGCATCTGCTCACTCTTATCACCGAATCTGTTGCGGCTAGATTCCGGCACCGTCTAGAAATTCGTCGATCGCCCGATCGCTCAATCGACACTTGGGTGAAGGGGCATCCGTTCCGTCAGTTGGCGGCTCTGAAGGGATGAAGTTTTGAGCGCCTTCTTGAGGAATCACCGAAGCCATTGCGTAGCAAGCTGCCAGCGATTGGCGAGTTTGCACGAGCTGAAGTGATTGCTCTAATGACTCGATGCGATCGACCAGTGCCCGAATCACTTGCGCCTCAGAATCAGGGAGTCGTCCGTGTTCTAGTGGCTCAACACGTTCGCCCGATCGAAAGACAATCCGACCCGGAACGCCGACCACTGTGCAGTCAGACGGTACATCGCGCAGCACCACTGAGCCTGCCCCAATCCGCACGTTGTTGCCGATTTGAAGGTTGCCCAACACTTTTGCACCCGCACCCACGACGACGTTTTCGCCCAGGGTTGGGTGACGTTTGCCGCTTTCCTTGCCCGTTCCACCAAGGGTCACGCCTTGATAAATCAACGCATAGTCACCGATGATCGCCGTTTCACCGACCACAACGCCCATGCCGTGATCGATAAAGACTCCTTTTCCGATCGTGGCTCCGGGGTGAATCTCAATTCCAGTCAAAAATCTAGCGAGATGAGAAATAAACCGAGGCAAGAAGGGCAACCCCAGTGAGTAGAGCCAATGGGCAAAGCGGTGAAGAACTAACGCTTGCAGACCCGGATAGCAAAACACGACTTCTAGCCAGTTTCGGGCGGCAGGGTCGCGATCGAAAATGATTTTAAAGTCAGCAATCAGCGCTTTCAGCACAGTGACACCCCTTGTGGCACGATAGACCAGCTTCTATCTTATCTCGCTTGGTTTATTCGCCCAG
>JBBQYE010000257.1:0-4837 GCA_038208945.1 Leptolyngbyales cyanobacterium
TTAACCTGGGTGCTGCTGTAGTAAATAAACATATTGCCCCCGACATAAAAGTCGGTCTGCCCGGTCCGATATTGCTGATAAGAGCGAATCAGCACATTCATCGCGACGCGATGTTGATTGGTTTCCAAGGGTTCTCCATCGTCGAAAATCAAGTCGGTGGGCGGCATGGGAGGATTCCAGCCGTCAGGGTCAGCGTTGGTCTGGGTGGGAAGGGTATCGACCATAGCGAGCACCAGCAAGAAGAAGCCCTTGTATTTTATCGCTGATCACGGCATTGATCAGTAAGGTAGTCCACCTCCCAACCATACTGTCTATGTCTATTTCGCTCTATCAGCTTGACCCTTTGGATCGATTTAGCGATCGAGCTTCCAATTACGCCAACTATCGTCCCAGCTACCCAACTGACGCGATCGACCGATTACTGTCAGAATTGGGTGAGCCGTCTCAATTAATTGCGGCAGACATCGGTGCAGGAACGGGAATTTCGGCGCGATTGCTGGCAGATCGAGGCGTTAGCGTGTGGGCAATCGAACCCAATGCCGCGATGAGTGCCGCCGCAAAAACGCATCCTCAGGTAAAGTATCGAACGGCAACCGCAGAGCAGACTGGTTTAGCGGATGGCTCGATCGACTTAGTAACGTGCTTTCAGTCGTTTCACTGGTTTGATCCTGAGCCGACATTAACGGAGTTTCGGCGTATTCTCAAACCATCGGGACAGTTGGCACTCGTCTGGAATAAGCGAGACTTGGGCGATCCATTTACTCAGAAATATAGGGAACTTATCCAGAAACCATCTGATAAACATCCAGCGCTCGATCGACCAGAATGCTTTCCCGAAAATCCCAACTTTGGCGACGTGCGAGAACTCCATTTCTTCTTTCAGCAATCGCTCGATCGAGCAGGACTGATTGGCAATGCGATGAGTCGATCGTATGTTCCTCAGAACGGGACTGCCTATGAACAACTAATCACCGATCTCAATGGTTTGTATGAGAAGTGGGCAGATGAAGGATTGGTCTATCTGAAATATCAAACTCAAGTTTTTTTAGCGAATCCGCAAACCGTTTGACACATACTAAAAGCCGTTGGTCAAGAATTCCTGACCAACGGCTTGATGAATGATAGATAGATGAGCGTGATTAGCCGCCCGCGATCGCTGGAATGATGCTCACTTCATCACCATCACTCAACGATGTGTTGATGCCATCTAAAAAGCGAATGTCTTCGCTGTTGACATAGAAATTGACGAATCGCCGCAGTTGTCCTTGTTCATCACATAGACGGGCTTTGATGCCGGGACAGCTTTGCTCTAGAGACTCTAGCAACTCGACAACGCTGGTGCCATCGCAATCAAGAGTGGCTTGATCATTAGTCAATTTTTGAAGGGGAGTCGGAATCAGAACTTTAACAGACATATCAGAAAAAATGAAGGATCAGGAATGAAAAATTAAACCAGAACTTGCTGCCACTCTAGACGATCGAGGGTTTTTGACCGCTCTAAAGCACGCTCAAAGCTATCAAGTTTTGGCTCGATCGTAAACGGTTCGCCCACATAGCCTTGAACCGCTTCTTGAGTTTTGAGACCGTTGCCTGTGATGTAGACAACAGTGGTTTCTTCAGGATCGATTTTACCCGCTTCGACCAGCTTTTTGAGAACGGCGATCGTCGTTCCGCCTGCGGTTTCGGTGAAGATGCCTTCGGTTTCGGCTAATAGCTTGATGCCCTCAATGATTTCGGCATCGTTAACGGAGGCGATGTTGCCATTTGTTTTACGGGCGATATCGATCGCGTAAACCCCATCTGCGGGGTTGCCGATCGCGATAGATTTCGCAATCGTATTGGGCTTCACAGGTGAGATAAAGTCGCGTCCTTCCTCAAAAGCTTTGGCGATCGGAGAACAGCCTTCTGCTTGGGCCCCGCTAAACCGCACAGGTTTCGCATCGACTAACCCAACTTCAACAAATTCTTGGAAGCCCTTGTAAATCTTGGTAAACAGAGAACCCGATGCCAAAGGCGCAACGATATGGTCGGGCAACTGCCAGCCTAACTGTTCGGCGACTTCATAGCCCAGCGTCTTAGAGCCTTCTGAATAGTAGGGGCGAAGATTGATATTCACAAATCCCCAGCCGTGGGTGTTGGCGACCTCAGAGCAAAGCCGATTCACCTGATCATAATTGCCATGAACTGACATCACAGTCGGATTGTAAATCAGAGTGCCCATCACTTTGCCTGCTTCTAAGTCAGACGGGATAAACACGCAGCACTCTAAACCCGCATGAGCGGCGATCGCGGCGGTCGAGTTTGCTAAATTTCCAGTGCTGGCACACGAAACGGTGGTGAAGCCTAGCTCTTGGGCGCGAGTTAACGCAACTGATACGACCCGATCCTTAAAGCTCAGGGTCGGCATATTCACCGCGTCATTTTTGATGTAAAGCTTTTTAAGACCCAGGCGACGGGCTAAACGGTTAGCTTGCACGAGGGGAGTCATGCCAGTGCCGACATCGATCGGAGTGTTGGTAGCGACGGGTAAAAACGGACGATAGCGCCAAATCGAGTGAGGACCAGCCTGAATCGTTTCGCGAGTGACGGTGCGACGCAGCAAATCATAGTCATATTTCACTTCTAGCGGACCGAAGCAAAACTCGCAAACATGGGTCGCTTTGAGTTCATACTCGGCACCACACTCTTTGCATTTCAAGGCTTCAAAGGCAGCAGTGGTGGAATGAGCTTTGAGTTGAGTTGCCTGAGTCATATCTTGAAGTCCCCGCGGTGCAAGCGTTCTGTGGGTTTAACGGCTGATGTAAATGATACTAACATGGGCGAAAAATCGAGTCAAACAATCCCGATAGAAAGAGTCGGGTTTAGAGTCCGCCGCTGACTGGCGGAATGAAAACCACTTCGTCACCGGATTGCAACACAGTGTCAGGCTCAACAAACTGAAGATTCACGCCAAAGCGAGTCAGGTCGCGCCATTGAGTGAGTTCGGGGTGCTCGGTGAGCAGACGATCGCGCACCTGAGCCACCGTTGCCCCAGCCGGGAGTTCTAGCGTCAATGCTGGGACTCCATAGGCTTCTTGATAAGCCGCAAACAGTTTGACCACGATCGTGATGGAATCAGGCATGATTAAAAGCAGTTAAGAATGAGCTATCGGCTATCAGCTTACTGGCTGATCGTTTGAGGAGTAAAATTAAGACAACACCGCTTCACTGATAAGCGTGAAGCCTTGCCACTGATCGTCATCCTGTTACTTATGCCTTCTGATTGATGACCTACTGCTTAAATCTTGACTGTAAGCGTCCGCAAAATTTTGACGGGGCAGAATTTTGTCAAAGCTGCGGTGCAAATCTGGTGCCACTGCTGCGGGGGCGCTATCGAGTTTTGAAGCCGTTGGGTCAGGGAGGTTTTGGCAAAACGTTTCTCGCCCTGGATGAAGATCGGCTAAAAACCCAGTGTGTGATCAAGCAATTTTCACCCCAGCTTAAAGGCACGAAAGCGCTAGAAAAAGCCGTGAAACTGTTTGAGCAAGAGGCAATGCGCCTGCATGAATTGGGGGAACATCCTCACATTCCGACTCTGCTAGCATATTTTGAGCAAGATCAGCGACTCTATCTAGTCCAGCAGTTTGTTGAAGGTCCAACTTTAGCGCAAGAGCTTCATCGGCAAGGGGCATTTAGTGAACAGAAGATTCGAGAAGTGCTGGTGCGGCTGCTGCCAATTTTGAAGTTTGTGCACGATCGCCACATCATTCATCGCGATATCACGCCAACCAACATTATTCGCCGCAAACTCGACGGCAGACTCGTCTTAATTGATTTTGGGATCGCTAAACTGTTGACCGAAAGCACCGCCACTCAGCCCGGTACCAAAATCGGCACCGAAGGTTATGCCCCTATTGAGCAGTTGCGAAATGGTCAAGCATATCCCGCGAGTGATTTTTATAGCTTGGGCGCAACCTGCGTTTATTTACTGACTCAAATCAGACCCGAAGATCTCTACGATCCCCTGGTGGGTCGGTGGCTGTGGCGAGACAAACTTGCCCAGCGAGGAGGCTCTATCAGCAATCGCGTCGGGTGGATGCTCGACAAAATGCTCAAAGATTTGGTGAACGATCGCTACCAAACCGCAGATGAAGCGATGCGCGATTTGCGATCGGCACTGTCTACGCCTGCCTTTGCCTCTCCTCAAGGGTCGTCTCCCTCAGCGAGTGCATCGTCGGGTGTGACTCAACCTCCCACCTCTGGAACGCCCAGCCCCTCAGGAAATAGTGCTTCTAGAAGCAGACCTTCTGGAGAAAGAACGCCCTCTGCTGGGCGATCGTCTCAGCCGATCATGCCACCTTCCTCTCCGAGAAGCTATGGCTCACCGATTTCTGGCAGCCCCAAGATTCGTCGATGTTTGCATACGTTGAGTGGGCACTCGTCTTGGGTCGTGTCGATCGCGCTCACCTCTGATGGCAGAACGCTGATCAGTGGCGGGTTAGACGATCGCATTATGCTGTGGGATTTGAGCACCGGGGAACGGCTCGGAATTCTCACAGGGCACCACAAACCGATCAACTGTTTGGCGACCAGTCCTGATGGCAAAACGTTAATTAGTTGCAGTGACGACGACTCGATTAAGATCTGGCAGTTGCCCAATGGAGCGATGCTGCGATCGCTAGCGGGTCACAGTCGAGATGTCAATTCGGTTGCGGTCAGCCCAGACGGACAGTTTTTTGCCAGTGGCAGCGAAGACCGCACGGTTTGCGTATGGCGACTGAGAACCGGGGAACTGCTGCAAAGCTTTACTGACTTGGCGGGAATGGTGCGATCGGTGGCAATCAGCCCCAACAGTCAG
>JBBQYE010000258.1:0-4820 GCA_038208945.1 Leptolyngbyales cyanobacterium
TCGATCGCCGATCGCGGCATCGGACCTTGCCCACCATAGTTAAAGTAAGCAGCAGTTTCTAGATAAGGAAAGTGCTGCCGATAGTGTTCTAGTTGAGTAGTCTCCGCAGAAATGCTGACCATATTCTGTTCTGCTCTAGACAAATGATGATTGTGATCTACCTTAAGCGAAGTCTTAACCGTAAATCTCTCTTGACAGATGACAAATAACGGTTATGCCGTTAGCCCAATTTCTTGTTAGCGTATAGCTATGTTGCTGACAGCCGATCTTCTGCTTAATTATCAACGGTGTAGCCGTCGAGCGTTTCTCGATTTATATGGAGATCTCAATCAACGAGATGCTCCTAATGACTATTTGCTGAAATTAATTCAAGACAGCATCGCCAATCATCGGCAGATTTTAATGGGCGAAACCTACCAAAAACCGAGCTATCGATCGGGCGATTGGGCAGCCGGAGCAGACGCAACCCTAAACCTGATGCGCCAGGGAGTCGATCAAATCTATCAGCCTGTTTTACTCACTGAGCAAGACGGTGTGACGCTGATCAGTGTGCCTGATCTGTTGACCAAACAGCCCGGAGAATCGGTGTTTGGCGACTGGATCTATGTGCCCACTGAAATCAAGTTGAGCAAACGCCCAAAGCAAGAATATCAAATTATTGTTGCCTATCACACGAAGGTGCTAGCCGCCGTGCAAGGAGCCTGGGGCGAAACGGCATGGCTGCTGCTGCGCGGCAAAGGCTATTACGAAGTCGATTTGTGGGAGGCGATTCCTCGAATGGAGGCGATTTTAGAGGAGTGTCTCGCCACCTTAAAGAATGACCAGGAGCCAGAGGTGTTTATCTCTCGCAGTCGCTGTAGCTTGTGTCATTGGTATGGTCATTGTTATGCGATCGCCAAGGCTGATCGGCATCTTTCCCTGCTTCCCGGTGTTACGCCCAGTCGCTATCTTCAACTCCAAGCGTTGAATTTGACCACGTTAGAATCGCTGGCAGATCTGCACCCAAACCAGCTAGAACACATAGCCGGATTTGGCGGTGAGGCGGCTCGAAAGCTAGTGCGACAGGCGCAATCTACGACCCAAAATCGGGCATTGTTAGGAGAAAGTTACGCCGCGTTGCCCGACTCAGAGCCGCAAAACGGACACAAACCCATTCACCGCAGTCAAGATTCTTTCATTCCCACAGCCGAGATCGAGCTTTATTTTGATATCGAAGCCGAGCCGTCGCTGAATCTAATTTATTTGCATGGCGTGCTGGTCGTCGATCGCCAGAACCAAACCGAAGTCTTCCATCCACTGCTGGCAGATAAACCGGAAGACGAGTCAAAAATCTGGCAAGAATTTCTTGACCTTGTGTGGGCGTATCCAGATGCGCCCATTTTTCATTTTTGCCCCTATGAAGTGCAAACCGTCGGGCGACTTGCCGAACTGTATGGCACGCCTAGAGAACGGATTACGCCGTTGTTATCGCGCTTTGTCGATTTGCACGATCGGGTCACAAAATCGGTGACGCTGCCTGTCGAAAGCTATGCGCTCAAGCATATTGCTCGCTGGTTAGGGTTTGATTGGCGAGACTCTAGCGCCAACGGTGCTCAATCGATTTATTGGTATGCCCAATGGTTGGCGACGGGCGATCGGGCGTTTTTAGACTCGATCGTGGTTTATAACGAAGACGATTGTCGCGCAACCTATCACATTAAAGAATGGCTAACGGGATTTTTTGAGAGTCAAGACAGTCATTCACTCCATCTCAGAGACTCTACAGAATAATGTGAGACCATCAGAATCACGCTTTTAAAGACCTAGACACTAACTTCTGGCAGACCGTTATAAATGGGAGTCACAGACGATGGAATTGACCCTTCCTTTACTGGTAGATATGCAAGACGTTCATCTGACCGATGAGCAATTTTATCAACTCTGCATTCACAATCCTGAATTAAATATTGAACGAAACGCAAGAGGAGTGTTGATTGTTATGTCACCTGTGGGAGGAGATAGCGGTAGCCGAGAAGCTGATTACATTACTGATTTAAATATCTGGAATCGCCAAACCAAACTGGGAAAAGTGTTTAGCTCTTCAACTCTGTTTAAACTGCCCGGTGGAAGTGACCGCTCTCCAGATGCAGCGTGGGTAGAACTCTCTCGATGGCAGGCACTGACACCCGAACAACGTAAAAGATTTCCGCCGATCGCCCCTGATTTTGTGATTGAACTGCGATCGCGTACCGATGATCTAGCGACTCTACAAGCAAAGATGCAGGAATATCTCAATAGTGGTGTGCGGCTGGGCTGGCTGTTTAATCCTCAAGATCAACAGGTCGAAGTGTATCGTCAAAGACAGGACACAGAAGTGAAGTCGCTGCCTGTTCAACTCTCTGGAGAAGCGGTTTTAGCTGGATTCGTCTTGCAGGTAGACCCATTCACCGATGAATAAGTGAACCGTGTCGCGCTTTGAGTCGGAACAAACACTCCACAAGACATAACGAGCGCACTTAATCTGAGAAGCGTGTCGTTTTTTATTGGAATGATGGCAATTTTCGGAACAGACTAGATTCTTTGGGTATAAAAGAGATATCCCCACCCGGAGTTTTCTCAATGGAACCTGTAACCACGTTGACGGCTGTCACAATTGCGAATCTTGCGTTCACAAAATTCATCGAATCGGGGGCAGGAGAGCTTGCCAAAAAGTTTACGGAAGGCGCGATCTTGAAAATGGATGCACTTCGACAGAAGATTTGGGAGAAAATGCGAGGGAAGCCGACTGCGGAATTAGCGATTACCTCGATTGAGCAAGGATCAAAAGCAGAACTCGATCGACTGATTGCCTATTTGCAAGTGGAAATGGATAATGATCCACAATTTAAGGAAGAAGTTCAGACGTTAGCTCAACAAATTCATCAAGAGATTGCGATCGGTGAAATAAGCGGGCGTAATGTTCAACAAGTTTTTGAAGGGCAAGGCTTGCAAGTTAACGATCCACAAGCTCCTGTGATTCAAGCGCAGAATAGTCCCATTACTTTTAACTATGGGGTTCCACCTCAGCGTTGACTAGAGTCGTCGGGAGGGGCACCGACAAAGAAAGGCACCCCACAAAATCTGCCTTATAGCGGAGCGATCACATTCGTCGGGCGAGATGATGATCTCAAAACCTTACACGAGCAATTGCAAGCAGGAACGACGATCGCCATCTCGTCAATCACCGGAATGGGCGGCATCGGTAAGACTGAATTAGCGGCGCAGTATGCCCTTCAGCAGCGAGACATGGGCACCTATCCAGGAGGGATCTGCTGGCTGAGAGCGCGAAAGGATGTGGGATTGCAGATTGTCGTGTTTGCGCAAACGCATCTAGATCTCTCAATCCCAGAGGATCTGGAATTAGCTCAAAAGGTGGCGCGGTGCTGGCAAGATTGGGAGAAAAAAGAAACGCTGATCGTGTTGGATGATGTGCAGCAGTATGACGACATTGCATCCGTTTTGCCACCCCAGCGATCGCAGTTTCGAGTCTTGCTGACGACTCGATCGCGCTTTGGTCTTCCGGTACAAAATTTTGAGATTCAGGTGCTGTCAGAGGAGCGATCGTTGGCGTTATTGAGAGCGAGCGTTAAAGATCAGCGAGTTGATCAAGATTTAGCGACAGCCAAGCAAGTTTGCGAGTGGCTAGGCTATTTGCCGTTGGGATTGGAGCTAGTCGGGCGCTATCTAGCGAAGAAAAAGGATGTGTCGGTGGCTAAACTTTGGCAGCGGTTGCAGAATAAAAAGCTAGAGGCGAAAGCGCTACTAAAACGCGAACAAGGAATGACGGCATTGTTGGGTGTGACGGCGGCGTTTGAGTTGAGTTGGCAAGAACTGAATGAGGACGCACAGAAGTTAGCGGCGTTGTTGAGTCTGTTTGCGCTGGCTGAGATTCCGTGGGCGTTGGTGCAAGGATGTTTACCAGAGGTGGATGAGGAAGAGTTGGAAGACTTGCTGGATGAGAAGCTAGTCGGGCTGAGTTTGCTGTCTCGAACTCAAGCAGAAATGTATGAGTTGCATCAACTGCTGCGAGAATTTTTTGCCGTTAAGCGAGAGCAGATGGCAGAAGCGGCTGAGATGAAGCGATCGTTCTGTAAAGTCATGGTGAGAGAGGGGCAAAAAATTCCACAACAGCCAACGCTCTCTATTCTTCAGGCTGTTTTGCCTACCATTCCCCACCTCAAAGAAGCGGCAACGACGCTCAACCCCTGGCTGTCGGATGACGATTTGATTGTACCCGCCACTCGGATCGCTTGGTTTCATGAGGGACAGTCAGCTTTTGCAGAGGCAGAGCAATGGTATGAGCAATGTCGAGCGATCGTCGAGCAGCGATTAGGAGAGCAACATCCCTCTGTGGCAACCAGCCTCAACAATTTGGCAGAACTCTATCGCGCTCAAGGACGGTACGAGGAGGCAGAACCGCTCTACCTTCAGGCGTTGGCATTAACGCGATCGCTCTTAGGAGAGCAACATCACTCTGTGGCAACCAGCCTCAACAATTTGGCAGGACTCTATAAGTCTCAAGGACGGTACGAGGAGGCAGAACCGCTCTCCCTTCAGGCGTTGGCATTACGGCGATCGCTCTTAGGAGAGCAACATCCCTCTGTGGCAACCAGCCTCAACAATTTGGCAGAACTCTATCGCGCTCAAGGACGGTACGAGGAGGCAGAACCGCTCGACCTTCAGGCGTTGGCATTAAGGCGATCGCTCTTAGGAGAGCAACATCCCTCTGTGGCAATTAGCCTCAACAATTTGGCAGTGCTTTATACCAATCAGGGGCGATTGACGGACGCAGAGCCATTGTT
>JBBQYE010000259.1:0-4815 GCA_038208945.1 Leptolyngbyales cyanobacterium
CGATCGTCGATATATCAGTTGCTCCTCCGCTCACAGCTTGAAAAATCTTGATCTGAAACCCTTGCAGCCCAAACGATCGCTCTAAGCTCAGAAAATGTCCGGCTTGGTCGATCGCAACTATCTCACTCAATCCATGCTCAATAGCGTAGGTAGGTTTAGGGTCTAACTGATAGAGATGTTCTGAAATCACAGTGGCACGATCGTTTTCAACTAAGTAATGCAGAAAACGATTTTTCGCTCCTTGTTTGGAATCTGACAATTCCTGATCTTGTACAAGCGACGATTCAGTGGCGGTAAAGAGTCGAAATGGCTCAGACCCGTTCATACTTGCCGCTTGTGCATTCAGCGTCAGCGATTCAAACGCCAAGTTGTCTTGCACGCCTCGCGACTGAAGCGGGCTGTCGGTATCTGGCAAAAATGCTTCTGGAATCGGAAGTTTGCGCCGCAGTTGACCTGTTTTGAGGTCAAATTCTCCGATAAACGGCGGCACTCCATCATGAATGACTCCTTCGCTAGAGATAAAAACGGATTCTCGTGACGAGAGGGCGATTCCTTCGGGGTCGATCGTGTTTTTTGCAAAGGGCTGTCCATCTTCTTGCGTCAGAATCGTGACATCTTGCACCGCGACTTGCTTGAGCGACGGTTTAGTGGGGTCGAGTTCTAGTTTCAGCGTGTAGAAACGAGCGGGGGCGCGATCGCTGCGATCATCTGAGACGGCGTAAAAGAGATCTTTTTGGCGATCGTAAGTCAGTCCCGACAATCCCCCAACTAAAGTATCTTTGAAGGCTGTCTTGGGCAGCGTGTATGCCCCTAAAAACTCCAGCGATAAGGGCAAAAATAGCCGATCTTCTGCACTCACTTGCGGTAACTCACAAGCGGTCACCGATCCTAATAATCCGATCGTGATCAATCCCAAAATCCAAGACAAAAATTTGTGCTTCACCGCTTTCTCCACAAGCTTAGAATCTGAAGGCTATTCTATTCTGTCTTTCTTCTCGGCTCTCCTAACCAAAGATGATTAAATGTATGGGAGTCATTTATCCCACGAGCCCCCGTGTCTGAATCGTCCAAACCTTCTCGCTCTCTGGCAGGCATTGCCGGAATTGTGGCGATCGCCACTTTGATCAGTAAAGTTTTTGGATTGGTTCGTCAAGTCGCGATCGCGGCTGCCTTTGGCACAAAAGCGGCGTATGGAGCCTACCAATATTCCAGCATCATTCCGGGCTTTTTCCTGATTTTGTTGGGAGGAATTAATGGACCGTTTCACAGTGCGATGGTGAGTGCGCTGGCTAAACGAGATAAAGCAGAATCTGCGCCCCTAGTCGAAACGGTTTCGACGCTGGTCGGCGGCGTTCTGCTTGTAGTCACTCTAGTCTTAATGGCGCTTGCCCCTCAGGGCATTGACGCGATCGCGCCAGGACTGCACCAAACCGCCCACGGCATGGAAGTTCGAGACATCGCCATTCAGCAATTGCGGATCATGGCTCCGATCGTCTGGTTTGCAGGCATGATCGGCATCGGCTTTGGAACGCTCAACGCCGCAGATTTGTATTGGTTGCCGTCGGTGAGTCCGCTGCTGTCGAGTGTGACGATCGTCGCGGGAATCGGTGCCCTCGCGCTGACTTTAGGAGACAAGATTGGACAATCTGAATACGCGGCGCTTGGAGGGATTGTCTTAGCGTGGGCAGCTCTGATCGGCACAATTTTGCAGTGGCTAGTCCAAGTGTGGGCACAGCATAAAGCGGGTTTAAGTAGACTGCGATTGGGATTTGACTTCAAACACTCTGGAGTCAAAGACGTGATGAAGGTCATGGCTCCCGCTCTATTTGCGTCTGGAATGCTGCAAATCAACGTCTACACAGATATGTTTTTTACGTCGTTCTTACCCAATCCGGGTGCGGCGGTCTCGGCGTTAGATTATGCAAATCTGCTCGTGCAAACGCCTCTCGGCATCCTTTCAAACATGATTTTGGTGCCGTTTTTGCCTGTCTTCTCTCGGCTGTCTGATCCTAGCGATTGGGCAGAATTGAAAACGCGCATTCGACAAGGGTTGTTGTTGACCGCGATCGCCATGTTGCCCATGAGTGCCTTGATTATCGCGTTGGCAACTCCGATCGTGCGAGTCGTCTACGAGCGAGGCGAATTTAAATTAGGGGATTCTAATTTAGTCGCTGTGGTTTTAATGGCGTATGCGATCGGAATGTTTGTCTACCTCGGTCGCGATGTTTTGGTTCGCGTCTTCTACGCTCTAGGAGATGGAGAAACGCCGTTTCGCATTAGCATTGTCAACATCTTTCTCAACGCTCTTTTTGACTTTATTTTGATCAAGCCGCTAGGTCTACCAGGATTGGTTTTAGCTACGGTGTCTGTAAATGTCATCTCAATGATTGCGCTTTTGTGGTTTCTCGATCGCAAATTAAATGGCTTGCCTTTAAGAGAATGGGCACTCCCGTTCGTGGGATTAGCGATCGGGAGTGGGTTTGCAGGATTTGCCAGTTGGGGCACGCTTCTCGCCTCTCAGAGATTTTTAGGAACGAATGGTCTACTCATTCTGATCGGGCAACTCAGCCTATCGGGTCTCGTCGGCTTGGGAGTCTTTGCACTCGTTGCCAGTCGTCTCAAACTACCCGAAGTGGATATCTTTGTGGGTCGTATCCGTCAGCGTTTTGTAAAGTAGAGAAAGATGAGATTTTTATCACTACCAAATGACTTACGCAGTAATCTATGACGGACAGTGCAACCTTTGCTCCAACCTGGTGCAGTTGCTCGAAACTTTAGATAAGGGCGATCGCTTCCAATATCTCCCGATGCAGGATCAAGCGGGACTCGATCGCTACAATGTCACGGCTCAAGATTGCGAAATGGGCATGATCCTGATCGACAATGATCATCTCGATCGTCGTTGGCAAGGCAGCAGCGCCGCTGAAGAAATTGGTCGCATCTTGCCATTTGGGGGAGTGTTTGTTATTGCCTATCGAAGCTTGCCCGGAGCAAAATGGATGGGCAATCGCGTTTATGAACAGGTCCGTGACAATCGATACGCTTTATTCGGGCGACGACTCAGCACTTATCAAACCGCCTATCCCGTCTGCGACACTGCCTGCGAGAAATATTTCTCTAAATGACTGACCATCCTTGGCAGCAAGAATCTGTAATCCGTCACAGCCAGCGCTTAATCAAAAGTTTTCAACACTGGACAGAAACGCCGCTGATTACAGGTTGTGTTGAAGAACCAGCTCGATCGCTCTTTGAAGCTCCTTTTGTGGTGGTTTCTCACGGAACTGAATCTGATCCCATCTTCAGCTATGGCAATGCTCAAGCTTTAGCGCTGTGGCAGTTTGATTGGGATTCTTTCACCAAACTGCCGTCTCGGCGATCGGCAGAGCCTGTCGAACAAATTGAGCGTGATCGCCTCTTGTTAGAAGCCAAAACTAACGGCTATATCCGCAACTATCGGGGCATCCGCATCTCTAGCACTGGGCAACGCTTTTGGATCGAAGATGTAATCCTCTGGAATGTCTTGGACGAAAGTTATCGGCGCTGCGGTCAAGCTGCCACCTTCTCTGATTGGAGATTAATTGGAGACTTGGCGAAACCTAAAATTTCTCGCTGCATTGTCTGTGGATTTCGACTTTACTTAACCCACTATCTGAGAGTCGAAGCTCGATCAGTCGGAACTCTAAATTAAACCGCAATTTCCTTATGTCTTAAAACATAACTTGGCTGGTTTACGTTTCAAACTCGACATATACACCTCGTTCAACATAAAGGGCAGCAGGGGTAACCTTCAATTACGCTAAATTTGAAACTGGGCGATCAGCGCTCTGTTGAAGTAGATCTCCTCTACTCTTCCGACGCTATGTCTCCTCAAATTCCCACTATCAAAACTCTAGGCAATTAACCGTGTCTGAATCTGCCAAAGTCTCTCCTTGGCTCTACTGGTCGATCGTTCCTATTCATCGCGCCTTCATGCATCTCTACTTTGGAAAGATTACGATCATGGGTCGCGAAAATCTTCCCAAACTAGGTCCGGCTGTTTTCGCATCTAAGCACTTTAGCCGATGGGATTCGCTGATACTTGCTCTGTTAAGCACAGAGCCTCTCAGATATATGTCTAGGTCTGATCAGATGACTGGCACTCAAGGCTGGCTCCTCAGACGTCTGGGAGGTTTTTCAGTTGACCCAGTGCGTCCTACAGTTTCTAGTATGCGTACAGCGATCGAGGTGCTCCACAACGGCAAAAAGTTAGTCATCTTCCCTGAAGGTGGTATCGTCCGCGATCAGCCTCTACGTCCTCTTAAAACAGGGTTAGCACGTTTAGTGCTGCAAGCCGAGGCAACCTCACCTCAACCAATTTCGATTGTCCCAATCTCTCTTCACTACAGTCCTGCCGCTTCTCCAAGATCTAACGTCTTTGTTTACATCAGTCCCCCTCTTCACACCGAACAGTGCTGCCAGCCAACTGATAAATTGACTGCTCAATCATTAACTGAAGCATTACAGGAATCACTACTAAACGGTTTAGACAGAGTGAAGCAAGTAAGTGAGGGAAAGACGCAAGATAAAAAGCCCTAATCTCTTAAATCTTCGACAAGCCTGAAGGAGCTAATTTTTCTAAAGCCTCCTCAATACAAAGGCTTTAGAGGTTTTATAGAAAAAACTTGTCTTTAGGTGTTGACACCTTTCTTCTTGTACTGTTATATTCATTAAGCGGTGAAGGGGAGGCGAGCGAAAGCGAAGCGAACTTTTCCCGCCCAGAACCAAGACAATTGCATAGTTTGGAAGTTATAATAGCACTTAAACCTCGTCAAAGTG
>JBBQYE010000260.1:0-4801 GCA_038208945.1 Leptolyngbyales cyanobacterium
CAATGTCTATCGCACTTTTCAAGAGTTGCTGCAACTAGGAGTGGTTCCGATCGTCAATGAAAACGATACGGTTGCGGTGGATGAACTTAAATTTGGTGATAATGACACCCTATCTGCGCTAGTAGCCAGTTTAGTAGACGCGAATTGGTTATTTTTGCTCACGGATGTCGATCGCCTCTATTCCGACGATCCGCGCAGCAACCCCGATGCTCAACCTATCTCGTTGGTTCAGAATATGAAACAACTGGCGGACGTGCAGACCGGGAACGCAGGTTCTCGTTGGGGCACAGGCGGCATGGTGACGAAGATTGCCGCTGCCCAGATCGCAACGGGTGCTGGGGTAAGAACGGTGATTACGCAAGGGCGATCGCCGCTCAATCTCTTAAAGATTTTGGCAGGAGACTCGATCGGCACTCAATTTGAACCCCAGCCGCGCCCCTTTAACGCTCGTCAACGCTGGATCGCTCACGGGCTTATCTCAACGGGAAAGCTCTTTTTAGATGAGGGAGCCGTCGAAGCCATCTGCAAGGCAGGAAAATCTCTGCTTCCTGCTGGAATTGTGCACGTCGAGGGCGAGTTTGAAAGCCACGATGCTGTAACCCTATATGATCGGGCAGGTCACGAAATCGCGAAAGGGCTAGTCAACTACAGCCGTGAAGAATTGCAGAAAATTCAGGGGCGCCGCTCTGAAAAGATATCAGAAATCTTGGGGTATGAAGGGGCAGACACGATCGTGCATCGAGATAATTTGGTGTTGAATCAGTAGGGACACCGACGAGAAAATGTCTCCTACGGTGATTCTACGTCGTGAAATCGACTGAAATCGATCGCGCGCCGTCCATCGCTGCTATAGGTCAACATTTCGGCAAACTGCACATCCCATAAGATTTCTTGAGTCACATAAGAGTAGCGAGCATGAACGGTTTGGGCGACGGTTTCATCAACTCCGGTTAATGACACCACAATTTCTGTCGCGCGATCTCTGAGCGACGCTGGAGTTTCACCATAGAGCGGACTGTTTTCGTCGATCGGGTGCATCGCCGTCCAGGTGAGGTTAAACACAGGTGATTGAGGGCGACTGAGCGGCAAGTCATAAAAACGCCGCATCGCTTGACCTTCTTGAGTGACTTCATCGCGCACAACAAACACCCACAGTCGAGCTTCTAAAATTTGATTGCCTCGCTCATTGGCGGTTCTAAACATCAGCGTCGGCACCCCGTTATAGGGAGAAATGATGGCAAATCGACTGAATAAAATTCGTGCCGTCGGTCGAGCCAGTCGAGCAAATGCCAATCCGGTGATCACCGCCACGCCTAACAGTCCTAACATTGCTTCGATCGAGACGATCACGTTGCCATAAAAGGTCTTGGGTGAGATTGCACCATACCCGATCGTGCCCATTGTCTGCACGCTGAAGAAAAAGGCATCCCAAAACGAGCCGGGTTGAGCGTTTGCAAGATTGTCGCCACCAATTAGATAAAGGCAAGCAAACACGGTGTTAGTGACCCCATAAAGCACCAGCGTTAGGGCAAAAAACCAAGACCAGGAGATCGTTAGCAGCAAATAATAAAGATCATCCCAAGGAGACCGCCTGATGCCGAGCCGAACCACATTGGTGTGTCCTTTCTCATCTAACATTCGCTGTGGTGTAGGCGGCAGATTCTTCTGAGACTGCCGTTTGCCGAGCAAGTTACGAACGAACCGTCTGCTAGAGAGCTTCATGGTGATGAGTCGTCTGGAGTTGCCCAAATCCTACCGCACTTCTTTAATATGCCAATGCGATCCCATCGGCGCGAGGTTCTGAGGCTGCCATGAATACACCGTTTTGACGCAGAATGATTTGTCCTCGACCAAATGCACTCGGTTCGGCACTAAGCTGAATTTTATGGTGACGATCGCTCAATCCAACTGCCACGCCCTGCGGAACGGTGTGTTCTAACAAGACGCGGTTTCCTTCCATCCACTGCCAGCGAGGAGCGTCAAGTGCCGCCTGCGGGTTCATGCCGTAATCGACGAGATTGACGACCATTTGCAACTGTCCCTGCGGCTGCATCGGACCGCCCATGACTCCAAAGGGTCCGATCGCCCGTCCGTCTTGGCTGAGAAACCCTGGAATAATCGTGTGAAACGGTCGTTTCCCCGCCCCAACGTGATTGGGGTGTCCGGCTTTTAATGAAAACCCTGTCGCACGATTTTGCAGAGCGATGCCCGTTTCAGGAATCAAAACGCCGCTGCCAAAGCCCATAAAGTTTGACTGAATGAACGACACCATCAAGTCTCCATCAGATGCAGCCAGATAAACAGTGCCTCCTTTGGGAAGCCCAGCAGGAGCGATCGCCATTGCCTCGTCCCCGATCAGGTGCCGTCGCTCTGCTGCATAAGATTTGCTGAGTAAATGAGGAATTTCGACTGCCATAAATCGCGAGTCGGCGACGTGCTGATGGGCATCAACAAATCCTAGTTTCATTGCCTCAATTTGCAGGTGAAAACTCTCGATCGATTCACGAGGATAGCGTGACAGGTCAAATCCTTCCAGAATATTGAGTGCCATCAACGTCGCGATGCCCTGTCCATTGGGCGGAATTTCCCAGACGGTGACTCCCCGATAATCAGTTGAAATCGGATCGACCCAATTGGCTTGATGGGCTGCTAAATCTTCTAGAGTGAGCAATCCGCTAGTTTGAGCGGCAAAGTGAGCGATCGCCTCTGCCAACTCTCCTCGATAAAAAGATTCACCGTGGCTGTAGGCGATCGATTTCAGTGTTTTTGCATGGAGCGGACTGCCCCAAACTTCTCCGGCATTGGGTGCCCGTCCATTAGGAAAAAACACTCGCTGGAAGGGCTGGAATTCTGCCTCAGTCAACGGTAGATAGACCCGTTCTGCCCGTTTCCAAGCGCGTGCCGTCTCAGGAGACACTGGAAACCCGGATTCTGCATAGCGAATAGCGGGTTCAAATAAGCGATCGAAGGGCAGTTTCCCCCAGCGTTTCGACAGGGTTTGCCACGCTGAGACTGCCCCCGGAACCGTCACCGTTGACCAGCCGAGAGACGGCATTTCTGCCAGTCCCGCATAAGGTTCTAGCGTCAAACTCTGCGGACTTTTGCCCGACGCATTCAAGCCGTGTAGTGCGCCATCCCACACCAGCGCAAACGCATCTGAGCCAATGCCGTTTGACGTAGGCTCAACCACGGTAAGGGCGATCGCCATTGCTAACGCTGCATCGATCGCATTGCCGCCCGATCGCAGCATTTCTAATCCCGCTAGGGTGGCTAAGGGTTGACTCGTGGCGACGGCGGCTTGAGTGCCCATGATCACCCGTCGCCCAGACGTGTAAGGATAGTGATTTAGGTTTTTAGCAACTCGGTTGAATACTTCAGACATTCTTTAAACGGCTTCAAACGGCTTACAGTTGTGGGACTGAGCTATTTCTTCAAAGCTAGATCCACCTCTAACTTTGAAAATAATATCCTGCTTACGGCTGATCAGGGTTTGAAGTCTAAAACCTGCTCAAATTTTGTCTAAAATATTGTTCTTAGACCCGCTCAAACGTTCTCCACGCTTGAGAAACCACCTTTCCGGCTGATTTTGCAAAAATAACGGCAAGCAGAACCCCGATCGCTGAATCTGGCAATGACGAATGGGTGAGGGCAACCAAGCCTGCCGCGATTAGCACCGAAACATTTGCAATGATGTCATTGCGAGAGCAAAGCCAAACAGAAGACATATTGATGTTATCAGTACGGTGCCTAGTCAAAAGAAACAAGCAAAGTAAGTTCGCGCACAGTGCCACAGCTCCGATCGAACTCATGATCTCTAGCGTCGGTGTTGTATTGAAGGACAACTGATAAACCGCCCTAGAAAACACCACGATCGCAGAGATAAACATGATGCCTCCCTTTAACAAAGCAGAGCTTGCCTGTGCTTGTTGACCTCGATTGATCACATAGAGACTACTGGCATAAGCGATCGCATCCCCTAACATATCGAGTGAATCTCCAGTCAAGGCTAGAGAATTTGCCAACACGCCAGATACAATCTCTATTCCAAACATCACGGCGTTGATTGCTAGAACAATCCATAAAACTTTACTCTGACGTTGAGTCAGCTTCTCTAACTCACAGGACTTTTTCTGACAGCATTCATCAGCCATTTTTAGCCTCTCAGTAGCTTAAACATTATTACATTCAAAAGAACGTTAGATTGATAGTTCCAATTCTACAATGCTCATACGAATGTTTGAATGACTTTTGAAAAAGATTGATTGCCTATGCCCGACTGTTTTTCAGCACATAGCGCAAAACATCACTCACTAGCTGATTGCGGAGCGAGTAGTAAGCGAGTTTGCCGTCATTCCGATGTTTGAGTATCTTCAAATCACGCAGTTTGCGAAGGTGGTGAGAGACAGCCGCGATCGGAACACCTAAAATTGCAGCCAGATCACAGACGCAGAGTTCCTTGCCATCCTGAAGCGCATAGAGAATCTTTAATCGGGATTTATCAGCGAGAGCAGTAAAGATGATTTCTGCTTCCTCTAAAGAGTCAGTCATCAACAGATCAGCACGAACCTCAGCTACTACTTCATGATTAAAGCATCGCACCTGACAGAGATCATCTGACTTAACGTTTGTCACGATCGTAGACCAATAATAGAACGAGTTAACACCACGTCAGTTATCCAATTTGGTAGACAGGGTACACCCCATGCTACACAGTGTTTCAAGCGAAAGCCAGTCAGGATCTCGATCGCGCCTGTTGACTCAACGATCACAAACGCTCGGTTCGATCCGGAATGCTGACGGG
>JBBQYE010000261.1:0-4791 GCA_038208945.1 Leptolyngbyales cyanobacterium
GGCTGGACAGGGCTGCGAGAACTGGGAGTTTTTAGAGGCTCTCGGCTCAAGGCTCCGACCCGCTAGAGAAGCCTATTCTCAAATTGAGCGGTTGACCGTTGACGGAGTTTCTGTCGATCGTCAACCGCTTGTTGTATGTCCCGGGTCTATCTAGCATCGAAACACCTCGGTATGTTTTCAATCTTTATCCTCACCCACAACGAAGAAATCGATATTGCGGCTTGCATTGAGTCTGCATTGCTCTCAGATGACGTGATTGTCGTCGATTCTTTGAGTCACGATCGCACCGTTGAAATTGCCAGCCGCTATCCGGTGCGGGTGATTCAACACGCGTTTGAGAGCCACGGCAAACAGCGCACTTGGATGCTGCGATCGATTCCGGTGAAGCATGAATGGGTCTACATTCTTGAAGCCGATGAGCGGATGACTCCAGACCTATTTCAGGAGTGTTTGATCACAATTCAGCAGCCCCAACACGTTGGATATTATGTCGCCGAGCGGGTGATGTTTATGGGAACCTGGATTCGTCGCAGCACCCAATATCCTCGCTATCAACTGCGTTTGTTTGACAAACATAAAGTCTGGTTTAGCGACTATGGGCATACCGAGCGCGAAGTCGTCGAAGGCTCGACCGGATTTCTCAAAGAAACTTACCCTCACTACACCTCTAGTAAGGGCATGAGTCGCTGGATTGACAAACACAATGCCTATTCAACGAACGAAGCGATCGAGACGATTCGGCAGCTTGAAAAAGGCACAATCGAATGGCGCGAGCTATGGTTTGGCAAATCAGAAGTCGATCGCCGACGTGCCCTCAAAAATCTCTCGTTGCGACTGCCATTTCGCCCGATCGTGCGCTTTGTCTATATGTATTTTTTGCTTGGTGGCATTCTCGACGGTCGCGCCGGGTTTACCTGGTGCACCTTGCAGGCGTTTTATGAATATCTAATTTTGCTGAAGGTTTGGGAAATGAAACATCAGCCTATCTTAAACTCTACTCCTCAATCTCCTTCAGAGCCATAATGTTAAATAAGATACCAACTATGTTCGGATATTTCCGATCGGGGATCAATGGTTAAATAGAAAAAACCAAGGTTGAGAGTCTTTAGACCTTGCAACATTTCTTTACAAGCCTTACAAATAGGGTAGATGAGTTCATAACAGCTTTTGTGAGGCTGAGAGTCGTGGCACCTAGAGGTGTGATTGCCTCAATTTAAGTCAAGATTTCAATTTCGTGATAGTTGCAGCCAGTTGAAAGAGAGGGCTACCTGTGATCCAACGTCTGAAGCAAGACTTAAAAAATGACCTGATTGCGGGTTTGTTAGTGGTGATTCCACTAGCCACTACCATTTGGCTGACGATTACGATCGCAAATTGGGTGATTAACTTTCTGACTCGCATTCCTAAGCAGATCAACCCATTTGATGATCTCAATCCATTTTTGGTAAACCTGCTGAATCTGGCGGTTGGCTTAACAGTGCCTCTGCTGTTCATCCTTTTGATCGGGCTGATGGCACGAAACATTGCCGGACGTTGGCTGCTGGATTTTGGCGAACGAATTTTGCAAGCGATTCCTCTCGCAGGAGCCATTTATAAAACCCTCAAGCAACTGTTAGAAACAATCTTTAAAGACTCTAACGGTCGGTTTCGGCGCGTTGTGCTGGTGGAATATCCCCGCCCTGGGGTTTGGTCGATCGGGTTTGTCACCGGGGCGATCGGGGCTGAAGTTCAGTCTCATTTTCCTAGTGAGATGTTGAGTGTTTTCATTCCAACAACTCCAAACCCAACGACGGGTTGGTATGCGATCGTGCCTGAATCGGGTGTGATTAATTTGGCGCTTCCGATTGAAGATGCGTTTAAGGTGATTATTTCGGGCGGCATCGTCAGCCCTGATGCAGTTTCGTTGACTCCTCTAGCACCATCCACTTCGAGCAAACGAGTTCTAGAGTCTCTGGTCGATCCAACCACTCGTCAAGCAATGGTTGAAGAGTAGCGGTTTTGTGCCCTAGAGCCATCTATCTTTTAGACAGGTCTTTAAACAGAGTTCGATCGTATAGCTCTATCAAATCACCTGAAGGACTTGAACAACCACATCCAGTCAGTCTGGAACTTTCCACTACACCGAACAACTGTCGAAAGTTGTCCCTGTACAAAATCAGCAGAGTTCTTCTACCCTTCTCTAAATAGCACTACTTAGAACTCGTGCAGAAGCATCGAACATTCGATCGACAAATTCGCAATTAAAACACCGAGATCGACGCGGTACACTACTGAAGAACTCCCTTGAGGAAACGTTGATGGCACGATCGAACAGTGGTAAATCTGAACTGTCTGCACTAGAATCGTCTGTGATTTCAGATCCTGAAGAATCAAACCCTCAAGATACAGAAGTGCCCGAAGAGGTGGCAGAATCGGTAGAAGACGCTCAAGATGTTGACAGCATTTTAAACTCTCTCAAGACGCTGCTTAACACAGTAGAAAAACTCCAAAAAGTCCGTCAAGAAGTCGGCGACATCAAACCTCTGCTCGTGCGAATGCTCGACGGTGAACTGGTAGCGGGCGAAGATCTTGAGCAACTTAAAACTGGAGTAGGAGGTCTTTTTCGCCTAGTGCGTGCTCACAGCGATCATCAGGCAGCCTTGGCAAAGGCCCAGCCAGCCAGAAGCCTACTAGATGAGGTGTTAAAAGTGTCTAGCACCCGCTCAGAAGTCACCTCTTAAGAGCGACTACAAAGCAGCCTAAACTCGCCTCGATCGACAACAATGCTCATCGGGGCGAGTCATCAATTCTGATGTTTTACTAAAATCAGGCAGACACAGGTTCTTTCTCCTGAGCGAGTATTGATTCTTCACCTGATGCTTTGAACTTGAATAGAGCTGGGTTGCTTTGCGTTTTTTCCAAAAATCCTCGCTGTACCCCACGAGTAAGGGTGCCTGCCACACTTTTGATGGCTCTCGGCATCTCGGCTTCCTCAAACTCACCATACACCTCGCGAATGATGTCAGCGGTTGAGAACGACTGCTCTGGATTAGTTGCAGTCACATTGACCATTGCCTGAAGCGGTTCCATTCCTCGAAACGATCGCTTAGGATTTTTGGCATTGAAGGATTGAGATTTGGATTGTTTCCCCTTTTCTTTGGCTCTGGCTCTGGGTTGAGCTTTAACTTTTGAAGCTTTTCTAGGTGACTTTTCAGAGGAATCAGACAACTCATCGTCATCGGGTTCTGCTGAAGTACCCTCAGTAAACTCATCCGATTGGTCATTGGTTGGCGCATCTGCTGGCGACTTTGCGCCCGTCAACGCTCTAAAGAGGGGTGGATTCTCCTGCACTCTTTCTAACCATCCCTTCTTCGCTCCCCCCACTAAGGTGATTTTCACGCTGCGCTTTGCAGTGGGTAGGTCGGCTGAGTCAAACTCGTCATAAACGGTACGAATGACCTCTTCAGCGTCAAACGTCTGCTCTGGAGATTGGTTGATCACCTGCACCATTGCCTCGATCGGAGTCAGCCCTGCAAACTCAGCTTTAAGCACTTTGCCACTAAAATGATTGGCTGCTAGGTGCTGACCCTTTCTTTTAGACTTGGTTGACGATTGACCTTTTGGGGTTGAGGTCTTCGATTGAGCCTTTGATAAACCTGACTGAGGCTCTAGATCTAACAGATAATTGCCGGAACCATTGTTCTCTGATTCATCTCCTAACAGCGAATCTAGCTGTTGCAGTGCGCGATCGATTGCGGCGGTTGCTTGCTCAACTGCCGATTGAATAATGGCATCTCGATCGCTTTTGAGTCGCGATCGCTCTTGTTCTAACTGCTGCTTTACTTCGCTACTCAAAATGGAGTATGACATTGCTTCTCTTTGCCTCATCACAGATGGATATGTCTCGATTGTAGATTGGATAACTGAATTGGAAATTTAAAGTTCAATAGATTGTGTTTAATAGTTTGTTCCTATGAGCAAAGTGAGCCTCTCTGCTCACATCAGCTGGTAGCGTATCAAGACAAGTTCCTACAGTAGATGAGCATTATGCCTACTCCATATTAGGCATCACTGCTCTAACTCAGAGTCTCATGCCTCTGGCACAATTCGATTAAACTTTCGGTTTAGTGCAAGGCAGAACCGCAGCTTAAGAAAGCTTTATACTTCTCAAACAGTTACTAAAGTGCTGAACAAACCCTCTAACTCAACACGACTTATGCCCTCTAAGCCAGTCCTCTGGGAAGAACTAACGTGGGAGCAGATTACGCAACTGTGCGATCGAGGCGTTGATTTGGTGATTTTGCCGATCGGAGCGACAGAACAACACGCCCTGCATTTACCTGTAGGAGTCGATACCTTTTCGGCAACAGCCGTGGCTTATGGCGTTTCTGCCCAAACCGGAATTCCAGTTTTGCCAGCATTGCCCTATGGTTGCTCGTTGGGTCACTCAAAGAAGTGGGCAGGTACTATTTCTCTGAGACCTGAAACGTTGGCTGCAATTATTGTAGAAATCGCAGAATGGGTGGCGAGTGCCGGATTTTCTCGATTGTTGCTGCTTAATGGACACGTTACTAACTGGGCACCCTTGCGCTGTGGTCTAGAAAACGTTCGTCATCGCTATCCTGAGTTGCGAATTGCGCTGCGGTTCCTTCGGAGTTGCGCAGAGCGCTAACCGCTGTGGGAAATCTCGCCCAAGATTCACGAGTTTTATCATCACGATGCCGTTAACTTTCACGCTAATTGTGCAGAGACTTCGGTAATGTTGGCACTGCGACCCGATCTGGTACAAATGAATCGAGCCGTAGATGAACC
>JBBQYE010000262.1:0-4784 GCA_038208945.1 Leptolyngbyales cyanobacterium
AAAAGCGTCCTGATGTTGTTTCTCCGGGTGGAAATGCCTACGGCGAAGAAATGACCGCAACCTGCTTGCGTGACCTCGACTACTATCTCCGCCTCGTGACCTACGGAGTGGTTGCGGGTGATGTGACTCCGATCGAAGAAATCGGAATCGTCGGCGTTCGTGAGATGTACAACTCTTTGGGCACTCCCATTCCTGCGGTTGCTGAAGGCATTCGTGCGATGAAGAACGTAGCTGCTTCCTTGCTGTCTTCTGAAGATGCCTCTGAAGCTGGCTCCTACTTCGACTATGTAATCGGTGCAATGCAGTAATCGCTGCCTCCGATCGTTCACAGCATTCACATTAAGACCACGCGACTTACGGGAATTAAATCATGCAAGACGCAATTACCTCAGTTATCAACACGTCTGACGTTCAAGGCAAGTATCTCGATACTTCTTCACTCGAAAAGCTCAAAGGCTACTTTGCAACAGGCGAACTTCGGGTTCGTGCAGCCACTGCGATCAGCGCTAATGCAGCGTCGATCGTCAAAGAAGCCGTTGCCAAGTCCTTGCTGTACTCGGACATCACCCGTCCCGGTGGCAACATGTACACGACTCGTCGTTACGCTGCTTGCATTCGTGACCTCGACTACTACCTCCGTTACTCCACCTACGCAATGTTGGCTGGCGACCCCTCCATTCTCGACGAGCGCGTGCTCAACGGCTTGAAGGAAACTTACAACTCCTTGGGCGTACCCATTGGCGCAACCGTACAGGCGATTCAAGCGATGAAAGAAGTCACCGCTGGTTTGGTCGGTTCTGATGCTGGTAAAGAGATGGGCGTTTACTTCGACTACATCTCTTCTGGCTTGAGCTAATGAAAGGATGGAACGTGAAGCATGAGGAGTGAACTTAGGTTCATTGTTCAGCATTCAGAGTTCATCATTCACATTGAGGTGTTGAAAGTCTGGAATGAGTGTTAGCTCGTCAAAGGCTAGTCTGAGAAATGGTTTTAGCGATCTAGCATTGACTCTCGACTTTCAACCTTCTCACCATCAGTCTTTGTTTACGCATCTAAAAGCTTTGCGCTCGCTCTCTAAGGTCTGCACCTGCGCCGATCGGCGTTGACATCATAGAGAGGCTGAGTCGCTAACTTTCTGAGAATTTCTCTCTAACAATCCGAGTTTTGAAGTGTGGTATGAGTGAATTCATTGCTCAACACTCACTGCTCAACATTCATCCTCAGCCTACTCAGGAGATTATAAGACCCATGAGAATGTTCAAGGTTACTGCCTGCGTTCCTAGCTTGACTCGCACCCGCACTCAACGGGAACTGCAAAATACCTATTTCACCAAGTTGGTTCCTTATGACAACTGGTTCCGTGAGCAGCAACGGATTCAAAAAATGGGCGGAAAGATTGTCAAAGTTGAATTGGCGACGGGCAAAGCTGGCGCGAATACGGGCATTGCCTAAGAGCTAGGTTGAGCCTGATTAAGTTTTTCAAATGCTAACTCTGAGCATTCGCTGTGGAGGTCTATTCGACCTCCTTTTTTATGCGGATCGTCATTAGTTTATGCAAAAAAAGCTGAACGCTGAATCGTGATTTCAAATTCAGCATTCGGCTTGTTTATGCTTCGATCACAACTCGTAGATTTCCGCGTTTTTTAGAGACGCGGCAGGCAGTTGAAGACCCCGATCGCTCAAACTCCAAATCCAGCAAGGTCGAACCGACGCGCAAGTTCTGCAATCCTAAATAATTAATCGACTCAGGCAAGGCAGGGTCAATAATTCGCAGATAGTTGCTCGGTGCATCGGGGACTAGATTCACGATCATGTGAACAAGCTGAAAAATGCTGCCTGTAGCCCACGCTTGCGGCGAACACGCGACTGGATATTGAACAGGCTCATTGTCATCGGTGCGATCGTAGCCACAAAATAACTCTGGCGGACGCTGGTAAGCCTGATAGCGCGTCATGTCAAGCAAGCCTTTACACAGTTCTAACGCTTGATCAACGAGACCGAGAGAACGTAGCCCGATCGCAATCATCGCATTGTCGTGAGGCCACACCGAGCCGATGTGATAGCCCATTGGGTTGTAGGCGGGCGACGATTTGCTGAGGGTGCGAATGCCCCAACCATTAAACATATCAGGGGCGCGCAACCGTTCTGCGACGCTATAGGCTCTTTCTGGCGTGAAGATGCCCAAATTTAGACAGTGACCTGGGTTGGAGGTGATGCTGTCTACGTGCTTGCCGTCTCCATCTAACGCTAGCGCGCAAAAATCTTGATCATCCATCCAAAAATCTCGGTTAAAGCGGACTTTGAGATCTCTGGCTTCTTCTTCCCAGCGATCGGCGAGGTCGATGCGCTTTTTCATGCGAGCAATCTGACCCAACCGAACTTTTGCCGCATAGACATAGCCTTGCACTTCGCAAAGGGTGATCGCGCCGAGTGCCAGTTGCCCTTTGCGATTGACGATGCAGTTGCTCGAATCTTTCCAACCCTGGTTATCGAGTCCGCGTTTTGATTTGCGGGCGTAGCTGAGATATCCCGTTTCTTTGAGGCTGCGATCGCACCAGTCCATCGCGGCGATCGCATTGTTCCATAGGCGATCAAGAGTTTCATAGTCAGCAGTCCAGGCAAAATATTCGGCGTAGAGCATCAGCCAGAGCGGAGTTGCATCCACCGTGCCATAGTAGGGAGTGTGGGGAATTTCTTGGCAGCGTGCCATCTCGCCAAAGCGAATCTCGTGCAAGATTTTACCAGGCTGTTCTTCGCGCCACTCATCTTCGACTTTGCCCTGGTAATGAGCCAAGATTGTGAGCGTTTCACGAGCAATTTGGGGGTCGAGTAGCAAAGTTTGGGAAGCCGCAATAATCGAGTCGCGACCAAACAGCGTTGAAAACCACGGAACTCCGGCTGAGAGAGCTTTTCCTTTGCCAAAGGTCTGCCGCAGTAGATAGACATCTTGCTCGGCGCGTTCGATAACTCGGTCGAAGGTGGTTTTGTCCGATCGGATCTGAGTCACCTGCTGCTGCCAGGTGTGTTCCTCCATCACCTCTGCTGCTTTTGCTTGACCCAAAGTTCGGGGGGCATCGACATTTGACACCGATCGCCCATTACTCAACATCTGTAAGCGGTAGCTGAGAATTTTGGTTTCGTGAGACTCCATCTGAAGCTGCCAAATCGCCGTATAGCCTTTAAAGCAGTCGGGCTGATGGTGGAGAAATTGAATCCGCGATTCTAGCAGGGCGTTGTCTAAGCCTAAATAAGCCAGCACCAACTCGACGGGCATTCCTTCAGAGACTCGTGGTGTAAAGCGGGGTTCTACTTCTGAATCTAAAGGCTCGATCGGGTGGTCGGGCAGTTGCCGCAACAGTTGACCGCGCTGAGTCCGATCGAACCCTCTGACTTCAAACAAATCAATAAAGTCGGCATCAAAGCTAACGCTGAGTTCAAAACTCACGGCTTCGGTGCTGTAGTTAGAGATTTCAATCTCTTCAAATAAGCCACCGTTTAGGACGAGTTCGCGCTTGATGCCGATATTTTCTGCTGAGACTTTTTCGTCTAACCGGGGATTGGTACACAGCACGGAGAGGGCAAATCCTTTTTCAGCCGTGCTGCTCAACAGAATCGGCGATCGCCCATCGATCTGCAATTCTAAGCGGCTCAAAAATCGAGTGTCGTTGCAAAACAAACCCATGCTGCTGTTGCGTCCATCGTCGGCAGACCCACCAATGTTGCCAAAGGTGTCAGTCAGCAGAAACATGTCGTCGTCTTTGAGCGTGAGCACAGGCTGCGGACGATCGTTTAAAACACACGCCCAGTCGGGCAGGGGCAATTGATCAGCAGGGGCAAACTTTCTGCCATCGAGTTCAATAATATCTAAAGTCATGAAATCAATCTTTTCCAGTGGAGCGTAGGGGGTTCTGGAATTAAATTTAGTCTGGTTTGGACTGAAGATCTTGAGAGTTTTAACGTAAATTAAGATCTCATGACTCTACGAGTTAACCGATGTCAGAATGATCACCCGTAAACACTGTTGTCAAGTCAAGATTTGATGAATCTGAATCAACAAATCCTCGATTGAGAGCGAGTGCGGCACCACATGAGCCGCCATCTCGTGCAGGAGAGCTGACACTGAGACGGTGTCTTGCGGCTCAGAATGGGTGTAGAGCTTGAGTTCTAAGTCGATCGTGGTGACAGATCAAGCAGTCCGCGCCCATTTTTGTGTAACGATCGTTAGTCAAACATCGTATTCTTAAATAAGTATTAAGCAGCGAGTTAAAAATCTTGCTGCGAAGACTTTTGAGACTTTAGCAGCCGATTTTCAACTTGATCGTGCTTCACTTCGTCAGAAGTCCATTCTACTTTTTTCTTATTCCGTGGGTCTATTTAGCCTTGACAGCCTCACCGTTTAGCGTTCACCGTCCGCAGCGATTTGTTTGCGTTTTCCTAGATTCGAGTCAGTTGGCTCAGTCAATTCAGCAGGTTCTGAGCCGTGACGCACTTCAAGAAGAACGCTACACCGTCACCCTACCCAAGTCTGATCAAGCGTTCTTCTCATTGATTGAGCAACAGCGGCAGCATCTAGACTGTTTGATTTTGCAGAACGGCTCTAAACTGCCGCGCCTGATTGCTTGGCTGCACAACCACTCAACCCTGTTGCCAACCATTATCTTAGAGGCAACGTCAGAAGTCTATTCGGGGATTGCGGCGTTAGAGGCGCAGTTAATCTTTTTCTATCATTCAGCAGAAATTAGGCTGGCTCTCAATAAAGTAGAGGAGATTGCCGAATTTATTGA
>JBBQYE010000263.1:0-4765 GCA_038208945.1 Leptolyngbyales cyanobacterium
CCACGATCGCCAAACCGTAGCTGGGCACGATTCCATAGAAGAAATCGATGATCGGCAGCATTACATTGTTGGAAAGAAAGCTTATACCGAAGTCCATTCGCCTTACGTCTCTACCTAAAAGTCTGAGTTTGCTGAATTCAATTTGCCAAGCCTGCGTACAAGAATCTTGCACGTTGGTCAGAACAAGTTTCAGTGTAGCCTGTAGTTCGCTTGTTAAACGATCGAGAAGTCAAGCCAAAAGGTCGGGATATCCGAACGGTTTAACTCTGAGTGCCCAATGCACCGCTTGCTTTTTTCGCTCGTTCAGAAAGCTTCTCGTTGATGAAGTCATAGGTTTCTCGAAATTTGGGAACCGATCGCATTTCGATTCGGCTACCATCTCTAAGAGTCAGCACCATATCTCCCCACATGCCAAGCCCACGGGGAACGGTGACCACTTTAGTGATATCGGAATAAATGATATCAACCTGATCGCGACCCATCCAACCACCCGTGACTCCGACCCGCCGATCCGTTATTCGGTAGCGCAGCCACAGCGCCCGGACGATTGAGCCGATCGTCAATGGCAAACAAATGACCGTCGGTGCCAAAAGTATGCCGATGATCAGATCCCCGATGTGAGGTCCACCTTCGTAGTACACCTCTTCTTTAATTGCCATTCAATACCTCAGCACTGATCAATAATTGCTCTAATTCTTGCAGAAATTGAAAATAATCGCACTCAACTGCCTGCGGACGTACGATGATCACGAGTTTCCAGCCAGAAGCCAACCGAGGTAATAAGTGCCTCAGCGCCGATCGGATCTGCCGCTTGATCCGGTTACGAACTACCGCCCGCTTGCTGACTTTTTTGCTGATTGAGATGCCAATTTGAGAAGGAGGTGATTCTAAAAGTTTTTCTAGCTCAGGAGATTGCTTAGAAAGCTTTGAGTGATGCAAAGCTCTTAGAGTCAGATGGGCTGAGTTGCGTCGAAGCCCACGTTGGTAGACCCCATTGAAATCTTTGCGATGCTTTAGTCGATTGGGTTTAGACAATGCCAAAGCAAACCTCACCGTCGATCGTGCCTAACCCACTCACGTCTCTTAGCCAGAAACGCTCAACCGAGCGCGTCCTTTTTTGCGACGAGCCGTGATCACTCTCCGACCTGTTGCTGTCCGCATTCGGGCACGAAAGCCAGATTTTCTTCTTCTTTTACGGCTGGTTCCTTCTAGAGTTCGCTTGGTCATTGTCGTTGTTTCCGCTAGTTGAGATGTAAAAAAGACCGTGGGAAAGCCACAGTTTATAAATATAGCACTATGTTCAGTGAGTCAAATCGACAAACCCTTAGGCAATCAAAAAGCTGGGACGAATGACATCCGCCCCAACTCAACGGTTTGCCGGACGATTAGCTGATTGTCACAATCCAGGTGCCAATATCACGCAGCAGGGGCACGTCTCCAGGAGACAAAACTCGGCAGTTGAAGTAGAACATGCCGCCATTGCTGGGGTTTTTGACATTTGAGAAGATTAGCTCCACATTCGACCCTGCGGGAACGGGATCTTGGGGGAAAACCTCAATCACATAGTTTTCTTTTTCCCACTTGACTTCTTGAATGGCAACTTTTTTATCGTTAACCATCAGTTCGACACTTTTGGGATCGAAGGTGCCTTTGTAATAATCGGGATAGTCGATCGAGAACTGAGCGACTGCAACCTTCATTCTTTTGCGCTCAATTCTCATCCGGTAGCGATCCCACGAGTTGGTGTTGCCGCCAAAGTCTAGCCGATAGTTGAGCTGATTTTCGCTCTTCACACCACTGAAGAGAGTGAGACCCGGCAAGCCTTGAGAAAGTGCCACGATCGGAAGCCCTGCGACAAGGCAGCCTGCGATCGCCAAGGTTGACACAACACGTCGCATCGAAAATCCTTTGAGCAGCATAGGCGTTTGACCTGAAGAACTAGGGTGAGTGATTGAGTAAACAGACTTCATTAATATTGACCTTATCAGGAAACCAGGTGAAATGACTCAGTGAGGAGCGACTGGTGGTACAAGTTGACGCGTCAATCGATTAAATTGTGCCTCGATATAGAAAGACCCTTGCAAATCGATTGAGCGATCCTGATACGGCCACTCAAAGGCGAGGACTGGAAACATAACTCAACTAAAGATTCACAGACGGTCATAACTTAATTTAAGTTAACGTTGTCTCTCATTTTCTACCTCTTAAAGAAGATGAGGGCTTCTTTAACCGATTCGTATGATAAATTTTGCAGTAGTTGAAACGAAAACATTCTGAGCAGCTCAATGCAATCATTGATTATTTTCAATCGATCACGGATTGAACTTAAATCTTCTAAATCTTTAAAGCTTTAATGAAAGGGCAATCCTCAAGCTACGATTGTCTCAATATTGACTATGGAAATTTTAGAATTAATCAGAAGAAATCTGACCCATTTATGGCGACGATCGCGTTGGTTTCGCAGCCTTAGTTTAGTCACTGCTTTTATGTTAGGTGCGCTGCTGATTGTGCTGCCCGTGCGATCGCAGCCCGTCGTTTTGACCTTCTTGATGAATGCCCCGGAAGTGCCTCCGTTTCAACCGATTATTCGAGAGTTTGAACAAAAAAATCCGGGTATTCGCATCAATATGGTTGAAGGTCCAAATGCCTCAAACTTGATTGAGGATTTGAATACTTCTTCGTTTCTGTTAGGCGGATCTCCCTACGATCTGATCAATATGGATGTCACCTGGGTGCCCAAATTTGCGGCAGCAGGGTGGTTAAAAGATTTGACGGGGCTGATTTCTCAAGAGGAACTCTCGCAGTTTTTGCCGAGTGATATCAATGGCAGTCGCTATCAAGACAAACTCTATCGGCTTCCCTGGCGCACTGATGCGGCAGTTTTATATTATCGAACTGATTTGCTCGATCGAGCAGGGCTAAAACCTCCCGAAACGTTTGCTGATTTGATGCAAGCTTCTAAAATCTTGCAGGATGAAAAAGCTGCCCAGTGGGGCTATGTCTGGCAAGGACGACAATATGAAGGCATTTCTGCAATGTTTGTCGAAGTGCTGCAAGGCAACGGCGGCTTTTGGGTTGACCCTCAAACAAAGCAAGTGGGCTTAGACCAACCGAAGGCGATCGAGGCTCTCAAATTCCTGCAAAGCACTATTCAACAAAATGTCTCACCGGGTGGGGTCGTCAACTATATGGAAGATGATGCCCGTCGTCTGTTTCAAAGTGGCAACACCGCCTTTATGCGAAATTGGCCGTATGCGTGGAAATTGCTCAACGCGGACGATTCTCCAGTCAAGGGGAAGGTGGGCATTAAGACAATGATTCACGCACCTGGTTTGAGCAGTGCCTCTTGTTTGGGGGGTTGGGGTTGGGGCATCGCTAGCACCAGTCAGCATCCTCAAGAAGCTTGGAAAGCCGTGCAGTTTTTTACCAGTCTCGAAACTCAAAAGAAGCTGATTTTGGGGACGGGCTATTTGCCAAGTCGTCGCGCTCTTTATGACGATCGAGACTTGCTAGCAAAATACGATTTCTTTCCCCTAGTGCTGAAAGCGTTAGAAACTCCGGCGTTGCGCCCTCCGATCGCTCAATATGCTCAGGCATCTGACATTTTGCAACGCTATCTCAGTGCTGCCCTATCGGGACGAATCAATGCAGAAGATGCAATGCAGTCAGCCGCAAAAGAAACTCGAACGTTGCTAGGAGTCTAGTTTGCCATTATGGAAGATGTCATTCGTCAACAAGAGCGACGAACGGGGTGGGCGCTCACGATTCCGGCGTTGTTGATGTTAGCGCTGGTGTTTGTTTACCCGATCGTCAGAGCCTTTTGGCAAAGCTTTTTTACCCAAAACTTAGGAACTCAGCTTCAGTCAGAGTTTTCAGGATTTGCGAATCTTACTCGCATGGCGCAAGATGGACGGTTTTGGCAAAGTTTGGGGAACTCAGCAGTGTTTACGTTCTTCTCAGTGTTGCTGGAGTTTGTTTTAGGGTTGGGCATTGCGCTGGTATTGAACCAGACGTTTAAGGGGCGAGGCGTAGTGCGGACGATCGCCATTCTTCCCTGGGCGTTGCCAACTGCGTTAATTGCCCTGGCATGGACGTGGATTTTTAATGATCAATACGGCGTTGTCAACGACATTCTACTGCGATTGGGAATTATTCAAACTGGAATTAACTGGTTAGGGAATCCGACGTTAGCAATGGTGTCTGTGATTGTGGCAGATGTTTGGAAGACAACTCCTTTCATCAGCATTCTACTGTTAGCCGGATTGCAGTCGATTCCGGGTGACTTATATGAGGCTCAAGCGATCGACGGTGCAACTCCCTGGCAGAGTTTCCAACAAATCACGCTGCCGTTGCTATTACCGCAAATCGTAATCGCGCTGCTGTTTCGGTTTGCCCAAGCCTTCGGAATTTTTGACCTGGTCGCAGTGATGACAGGTGGCGGTCCCGGTGGCGCGACTGAGACGGTATCGCTATATATCTATGCGACGATTATGCGTTATTTAGATTTTGGCTATGGAGCTGCTCTAGTGACGGTGACTTTTTTGCTGTTGGTGTTAATCGTTGCGATCGCGAGTTATTTTCTGAGTCGATCTAGAGCTACATCGGGAGGCGTTTAATCATGACTACTGTTTCTCCAGAAGACATTGATCGGGACGCTTTAAAAAGGTCAGGTGGCTCGATCGTGAAACGATTAATTTTACCGATCTCAGCAGCGTTGACCGTCATCTTCTGTCTTGCTCCAATTCTGTGGCAATTGCTGACTTCC
>JBBQYE010000264.1:0-4761 GCA_038208945.1 Leptolyngbyales cyanobacterium
CGCTGCGATTTCGCCAACTTGGGGCTTTTCTTTTGCGTTATCGGGCAAAAAGATGCCCCCTGCGGTCTTTTCTTCAGCGGCGCTGACTTTAACAAAGACGCGATCGCCCAAGGGTTGAACTGTGGATACGCTTAGGGATACAGCTGCCATAGAAATTCTCCAAACTATCTAGATGAGGAACAGGAAAAGGATCAGGAAGAAGGATGAGGGAGGAAACCAAAGGGCTGTCACGAATTCTTTTTCGATTTGTCCTGAGAAACTCGATCCTGCTAATCAGTCACGAGCGACGAATCTAATTTGTCCCTCATTCTTCCTTACTGCTTCAGTCTACAAGACTTTGCGCCTGAGTTAGCACTCTCGGCTCCTGAGTGCTAATTTAACGGAGGTTCGCACTAGATGCAACTTTGTTGGGTGTACGGGTTTCCGAACTGATGTTAATTTTGGTGTTGCTGAATCTGGCTGTGAACCAGTGAAGTCGCACTCACCCTAGCTCTCTTCCGCAGGAGAGGGAACAAGATTTCTAGCACCCTTTTCCTACGGGAGAGGGTTGGGGTGAGGGTAATTAATTTTATTCAGCACTGCCCCAGTTTTGTCCAGACTATTGAATTTCGGCAACCAGCTTATCAAGCAACGCATCTCCCTCTCTCGCTAAATAGTCTTGGGCGACTCGAATCAGCGCATTTAGATTCTCTGAGTCGGAGCGATCGATGCTATCAAATGCTTTATCTAACGGAGTCTGAAATCGAAAGTATTTTGTCTCGTTTAAAACCTGACGGGCAATATAGTCTACAGAATCGGCAGAGCCATCAAATAAAACATCAATCAACGGCAATACCCATGCCAATGCGCCCCAAGTTTGGGAGTTTTGCAGACTAATCAAGCGAGTGGGTTCGCCTGTGCCAAACGAGGCAACGATGAATTGATCGAGTCCAATTCTGAGCGCGTCGGGCTGAGAGTCATTGATTCTCACCGCCTCAGCGATCGCGCACGCAGTCGGATTATTTGCCACCACACCGCCATCAATCAGCGGCACCCGTCGCCCCTCAATCTCAGTCAAATGAGCCGGAAAATAGATGGGAGCCGATGACGATGCTTTACAAATTTCCCAGATGGGAATGTGATTGTATTTTGTGTAAGTGTCGTTTGCGGGGTCGTTGGATGTTTTCATTGTTTTAAACACCAATGCCTCGCGATTTGCCAAGTTATAGCTCGTGATCAGCGTCGGCACTTGCAACTCTCCAAATCGCCGATCGCCAAAAACGCCTCTCAACACCGATTCCAATCCTTTTGCATCATAGCGAGGCGCATCAAATCCCTGGCTAAAGAATCGCAAAAACCGACTCCACAATCGGGCAGGTGGGAGCGGAAAAATCTCTTGAGCACGATCGCGATAGAGACTCACGATCGCATCTGTTCTCATACCAGATGCCAGAGCGCAAGCCGTGAGCGATCCAGCAGACGTGCCTGCGATCAAGTCAAAGAATTGACCGATCGGGGCACCCAGTTTTTGCTCAAGACGGTTTAGCCAAACGGCTGTCACCAAGCCTCGCACTCCACCTCCACTGAGCGCAAGAATTCGATAAGTCTTAGGAGCCACCATGTTATTCTCTCCTGTCTTTCTATCTACCTGAAGTCTACCGCTGCCTTGGCGACCTCGCCTAACTGCAACCCTAGCGGATAAGCTCCTTCTTCTTTAATTTGCTTAATCGCCGCGTCAGAAATTGGCAAATTCATCTTTTTGGAGAGAGATCGCACTACATCGCCCCGATCGATTACGCCCGAAATCGCCCCGGCAGGTGACAACACTGTCACGCGAGGAAGCGCTCTCGTTTCCATTAAGTGGATCACATCGACTAAAGACGCTGCTTCTTGAACTGAGGGAATCTCAGCCAACGGTTTCACAATGCTGATGAGAGTTTGGGTTTCCCACTGGCTACGCTCGATCGATTGCAGCGCATCGGCTTCGACCATGCCCCGATAGCGCCCATCGGATGCCGCAAAATAAATCGGGGCACGAGTCGCACTCAGCAAATAATCGTCGGCAAACTGACGCAGCGTTAATTTAGCCTCCACCACTCGAAACTCACGGGTCATCGCGTCTTCAGCTTTGAGGTTGAGAAGAACTTCTTGCAAATCGGTGAGACGATCGTAAGCGGTGGCATTTCGCAAAATAAACCAACCAATTAGCGCCATATAAAGCCCTGTAAAGGTTGGAATCACTCGTCCAAACACGCCCAAAATTCCGAACGCGATCGCTAAACCGCCCAGTGTTTTGCCCGATCTAGCCGCCCAGTGAACGCCTTTTGAGTGACTTCCGGTGATCTTCCAGACAATCGATTTCAAAACCAGTCCGCCATCAAGAGGCAACCCCGGAATCAGGTTAAACAGCGTCAAGACTAAATTGATGGCTGCGAGTCGCTGAGTCAACACCTCCACAGGACTGTTGACCGGAAGAACTACGGTAAGCAGACTTAACAAAATAAATAGGCTGAGACTGACAAGCGGACCCGCGATCGCAACCTGAAACGCTTTGCCAGGAGTCTTAGGTTCTTGCTCGATCGCTGCAACGCCGCCAAAAAAGAACAGCGTAATCGACTTGACCTGAATGCCCTGTATTTTTGCGACCAAGCTATGACCTAGCTCATGCAGCAGCACGGAGGTAAATAGCAGCAGTGCCATCAGCAGCCCAGTGCTCCACGCGATCGCCGTTCCCCACTCAGGATGGTTTTGCTGAAACACTAAGCCGTCTGACAGGGTGATCAGAGCCAAAACAAAAAACCAAGACGGATCGATTAATAGAGGAATTCCAAATAAGGAACCCGCGCGCCAGCTTGACTGCATGAAAGGTGTCCTAACTCATCGAAGCCCCTAAAAATGTAAGGCTCTTCTTTCAGGATAGTTGAGATGAGAGATGTTAACGGGAAGTTTGGGTTCGGTGCCGCGATTTTTGATGGCGGTTCGTCCGATTGTCACCGCAAACAAACAGCAGAGGCTGATCGTTGAGACCCCCAGCGGCGACCCTTCGATCGTGCGTGCCGCCGCAACCCTTAGTAAAGTAGAGTAGGTCAAGGGTTTTTCTCCCAGTTCTAAACAGAATAAGCATAAATGCTCAGTGATTATAGAATTTTGAGTTTCAAGTTTTGAATCTTGAGAAAATTCTGATTTAAAACTTAAGCTTACTAAAATTAACGAATGGGTTTACGAATCAAAATTTGCGGCATCACAAAGGCAGAGCAGGGACACGCGATCGCTCATCTTGGTGCAACCGCATTGGGGTTTATCTGTGTCGCAAACACGCCTCGCTATGTGTCACCCCAGCAGATCCGCGTCATTGTCGATCGGCTACCGAGAGAGTTGACGACGGGGAAACTCGTCGATCGAGTTGGGGTGTTTCTAAACGCATCGCTGCTAGAAATTTGCGAAACGGTCGCGATCGCCCACCTCAACAGCGTCCAGCTTCACGGCACTGAGCCGCCCGAATTTTGTGACAAACTGCGGAGCGCGCTTCCTGACGTTGAAATCATCAAAGCGCTGCGAATTAGGGTTCCTGAAGCATTAAGTCAGGCAGACGTTTATCAAAATTGGGTCGATGCCCTTTTACTTGATGCTTATCATCCCGATCTTCCAGGCGGCACGGGCGAAACGTTGGATTGGTCAAATCTACAAAAATTTCGTCCCGCTTGTCCCTGGCTTTTAGCAGGCGGACTCAATTCGGGCAATGTGTTGGCTGCGCTGGAAACCACCAACCCCGATGGCATTGATTTGTCTAGCGGCGTTGAAAATGCTCCAGGTGACAAGAATCTTGAGCAAGTTGCAACGTTATTTGAGCAATTAAACCGTCGCGACAATATGGTGCCAATTCTATTTTTGAATGCGATCGGTCATGACACAATCGGGTAGAGACGTTTCGGTGGAACGTCTCGACAACATCGGGTAACCGCATCATTTTTGAATACGATCGGTCATCGGTAGATCGCAACATTGGCAAAAAAGACGTTCCGGTGGAACGTCTCGACAGCATTGGATGAATTCATGATGTTTCGGATGATTTTTACACCGATCGAATAATCATTCTTCTACCAAAAAGAGGGCTGGTGACGAATCAGATTAAGAAACTCTTCACGAGTTTTATGATCTTCTTGAAAAACGCCCACCATCGCACTTGTGACTGTCCAGGAACCTGGCTTTTGCACCCCGCGCATGACCATGCACATGTGACTCGCTTCCATCACAACGGCAACCCCTCTCGGCTCCAAAATCTCTTTCACCGCCTCGGCGATTTGACGAGTCAACCGCTCCTGCACCTGCAACCGACGCGAATACATCTCGACAATTCGAGCTAGCTTGCTCAACCCCACCACTTTTTGGTTCGGAATATAGGCAACATGCACTCGACCCATAAACGGCAGCATGTGATGCTCACACAAACTAAACGCATTGATATCGCGAACCAGCACCATCTCGTTGTGCCCTTCGTCAAAAATTGCACCATTGACGAGATCTTCTAGCGACGTGTCATAGCCACTGGTTAAGAATCGCATCGCCTCAGCCACTCGTTTTGGCGTTTTGAGCAATCCTTCTCGCTCAGGGTCTTCACCCACGCCCAGCAGCATCGTTCGTACTGCCTCCATCATTTCGTCTTGGCTGACCTGAGCAGGACAAGGCACTTTGGCTTCTTGCCCGTTATGCGTGTTGCGATCGGGTCTCGGCTCCAAGCTCTTCGCAATTTTAGAAGACGAATCAGGCGTGTTAGAACCGTTT
>JBBQYE010000265.1:0-4757 GCA_038208945.1 Leptolyngbyales cyanobacterium
TATAGTTGAGTTGGCGGAGCATAAGAAGTGGATGATTATGAAGACACTGAATGAGATTGAACAAGCGGTTCGTCAGCTTTCACCGGAGGAGTTTGCAGCGTTTCGGAGCTGGTTTGCAGAATTCAATACTTTACGAGATACGACAAATCGAATAAACGCAATAGAGCAGAAAGCTCTTAGGAAACTACTGGAAAAGCAAGACACCGATGACATTGACTTAGAATCTCAGGGTATTGATAGAGCGCAAGCTCACATTCTTCGATCGAGTCTCGCCACCTTCTCAGACGATTGGGATAGTCCTGAAATGAGCATCTGTGACAACTACGACGCAGCAAAAGACAGTGTTCAAACGAGGTGATGTGGTGCTGGCGCTTTTTCCCAATTCCGATCTGGTTTCTGCTAAAACGCGAGATGCCCTGATTGTTCAAGCGGATGACTTGAAAACGGGATTGCCTCGAATCATTGTTGTGATGGTGACAAGCAAGGTGTTTCGATCGGGTAATCCCAGCCGCGTTACAGTTTTGCTGAATTCTTCAGAAGGACAACAGTCAGGTTTGCTAAAGGACTCAGTGGCGATGACTGATAACTTAGCAACTATCGTGCTTTCAGCCATTTATCGAGTGGTTGGTTCACTACCAACAGCAGACATTGATCAAGCGCTGAAACATACGCTTGGGCTGTAAGCCATTGACGTAAATTCCCTCAGATTTATTTCGACACTATCTATATGTCGCTTGACTTAAAACGTTTCTTCGAGCTTGAGAAACGCTCCGCCTCGCTGCACACCCGATCGACTGCCGTAACTGCTAATCGTGAACGATCGCAGGTGATCAAAGAAAGGCTGACCCGCAAATTCCAACACTTTGAGGACTGGGAATCGGTTCTCTAAAATCGGTTGAGCCGTTTGCCAATCGAGATAGAGATAGCCATTGTTGGGCGTTGAGAGCGGTGCGATCGCCTGCTCAAATCCCTTAGTTTGCGAGATCGGATTTTTGGTTGCCTTGAGCACCTCATCCATCGCCTCAACTGAGGTTGTGAAGATCTCATAGTTGCCCACAGACGCATGAACTCCCGCAACTTGGGCTTGCACATCAACCGTTTTTGAGTTGCGTTTCTGAGTATCTCCAGTCGCTAATAGACGTGTCCAGACGTTGACCGTTTGATCAGAGAGTTGTAGCGAACCGATGCTGATGCCCTGCGCTTTGGCGATGTCGTCGAGATGTTCGATCGCGCTTTGTGCATTCTGATCAGTAGATTTATCTGCCACAAACACCCAATCGCTCAAAGTTTTCTTCTCAGTTCCCTCTGTTTCTCGCGGCACTAACCCCAGCGCATATTCGCCTTTGATCCAGCTAAAAATATCCTGTGGCAGGTCTAACTTCCAACGATCGTTGAGCGCTTCGATAGGGCGATTCACCAAATCGGCAACGCTGCGATAGCCAGACACGCCTTGAGAAAGACTTGCCCAGGCTCGATCGAGATCGACTCCCGATGCCGAGAGCGGACTGCTGGCAGGAATATATTTGAGCGCTTCCACTGGTTTAGACGTTGACGGAGTTGAAGCAATATCGACTGCGGGAGTCAAAAGCGCCGTCTCTGCGGTCAAGCCTTGCCGATCGAGTCCGAGGGCGATCGCCAAGCTCTGATAAGCTGCCGTGACTTCTTCAGAGTTTGTAACCGCTACAGACTCTTCTCCAGTTAATGCGGCAAGTTGAGGCAAGTTTAGAAACACCATGCCGACGCGTCCTTGAGTCAGATTGGCGATCGCGCTCTGATAGTTTGCCGAATTCCCCAACCCCAATTCTTCTGCCTGAACGGTATTAATCGCGTCTCGCAACACTTTGGGACTGTTGGCAAACAAGACAAACCGATCTCCAACGACTGCACTAGCCAATAAAAGCGGGGAGTCTGACTTTCCTGTCTGACCGTCTTTTAACTCGCTTCCGTAGATCAACTTAGTGCCTTTGTAAGGTTCAAAGATCAGGTCAGTGCCCGCGATCGCTCGTTTTTGCCAAAACACTTGCAGAAATTCTCGCGATCGCTGTGGGTCTTTGGTAGTCAATGCCATCAAATAACCCGGTTGCGATCCGTTTTCAGAGTCGCGATCGATATCGAGAGTTGTCACCGCCAAAGTGATTTCGTCGCCCAACCAGGGCTGCAAATCGCGCTGATAATCTAGCCCAGTCGCGCCGATAAGCCCCTGTTTGAACTGATCTAGTTCTGCCCGTGCTTGTTTGCGCTTTCCGGGTTTGACCACGATTTGACGTAAAGCAGTCAATCGATCTGGGTTGACCATCAGCGATGCCATCACAGGAGCCTGTTTAGAAATAAACATCGCTGCTGAGGGTTCGTCTCTGCTGCCGTTGAGCAACCCTAACGGACTTTGAGCAAACAGCCAGAAAAACGCGATCGCGCCCGTTAAAAAAAGTCCAGTCGCGATCGTTGCCAAAAGATAAAAAAATGAGCGCAGCTTCATGGATCAGCCCAGACGAAGGAGTAATCAAGGATAGCGACAAACCTGTCTTTCCTCAAAATCATTATTTCAGCACAATGCCCTCGCTACACATTAAGATGTCCGTAGGCAGAGACAAAACCAGGAATTATGCAGTTCTGTTGCCGTCAGAACCTCAGAACCATTGTGTTTCAAACTGTGAAAACGAGAGCACCTTTGGGACAAGGAGAATTATCCCGTGAGGCACTTTGAACCTCGTGCCATGAAAATTGCTATGACTCAGCCTAAACCGTCCTCTGAATCTCAAGAGCAGCCCCCGATCGCGTCGCTTCCTGCCATGACCCTCGAAGAATGGCTCGAAAAGCTTCGGCGCTCCGATCTCGCTTTTTATAACATCATGGCGATAGAAGTTTGGTCGATCGCTAAGACAATGGACAGCCTGATTCCTGGCTTTTGGAGTCGCTTTATGACCAATCGCCGCCTAGCAATGAAACAGTTTGTCGAGCATCGACGGGTACAGCATTCAGCCTCTCAACCGCCTCCGCCATCCTCCGAATCTTTACGCAACTCGTAGGTATCTAAAAAGAACGGAAGTGTCGCCCAGAGTGCTTGTAGTCAATGCTCCCGTACAGTACGATCGCTAAAGGGTTTGGAGTCGCCTCCATTTGCCGTTTGCCTTCGGTTTGATTTAGTCAACTGCTTGCATCACCCTAGACTGCACTCGTTCCACCTTAGGTAGATCATGAAAGCTCCCAACGTCAATCTTTCTGTTTGGCAACAGCTAAAAAATCGTGAGCTAACTTGCGAACAAGCCTTGCATCTGCTCATCGACCCCGATGGCAACGTTACGTTAGAATTGCTCGATCGCGAAGTCAGCAATCGCTTTTTAAAAGAGTTTCCCGATCGCAACTCGCTGCCTCCCCTGATTCCGCTGCTGCTGTGGCGCAACTGCTTTTATCTCGGTAGCCCTGCCGTACTCTCAGACGCGATGATTCAGAGTTTGAGCGATCGTACCTTCACCGATGTCAAGATTATTCCGGTTTCTGACAAAAGCTATCGCGCCTGGTATCACGTTTCAAATCTAGATCACACTCAAATCAGTGCCTCTCCTTTGGTCAATCCGCTCACGGGTGAACTAGAGCAAGAAAACATCGGAGAAGTCACCGAGCTTTATCTGTCAAAAGCAGCCGACCAAATTGGACGCATTAGAACCATTATTTCGGGTGCGCTGCGAAACCGTGCCAGTGATATCCACCTAGAGCCGACTCCCGACGGGCTGCGAGTCCGCTATCGAATTGATGGCATCTTGCGAGACATTACAACGCTGCCGATCGAGGTGAGTCGTCGCGCGATCGTCGCCCTCAAAGTCATGTCTAACATGGACATTGCCGAAAGCCGTCGCCCTCAAGATGCCCGCATCGGTGAGATCTACGCCTCTGGTCAAGAAACCGATCTCGGATTGGATTTGCGCGTCAGCACCCTTCCCTGTGTGGGCGGCGAGAAAGCAGTCATCCGATTATTGCCGCGTCAAAACCCGTTTAACGACATCCACGAGTTAGGATTCTCAAGTGCGGCTCTAGAGATTTATCAAGGCTGGCTCCATCAACCTCAAGGAATGGTGATCTTCACCGGTCCGACGGGTTCTGGCAAAACGAGTACGCTGTATACCAGTTTGCAAACGATCGCCACCGAATATGTCAACGTCATCACCGTCGAAGATCCGGTAGAATATGTGCTGCCTCGCATCACTCAAACCCAGGTGCATGAGGCGGCTGGAATGACGTTTGCGGCTGGCTTACGCGCTATTCTGCGTCAAGATCCAGACATTATTATGTTGGGCGAAATTCGAGATAGTGAAACTGCCGAAACCGCCATTCGTGCTGCCCTCACAGGACATCTTGTGCTCACAACCCTTCACACCAACGATGCGGTTAGCGCGATTCCTCGTCTCAAGGATATTGGTCCTGATCCCGGTTTAATCAGCGATGCGTTGCTAGGAGTCGTCGCTCAACGGCTGGTGAGAAGAAACTGTCCTCACTGTTCTGAGCCTTATCAACCGACTGATCAAGATCTCAAGGCGTTGGGCATCGATCGGGATCATGCCCATCTTGATCAGTGGCGTAAAGGCAAAGGATGCAATCGCTGCTATAACTCTGGCTATTTGGGGCGTGAAGCGATTATTGAGTTGTTAAACGTCGATGATGCGATTCGTCAACTCATTTATGAAGGCACCATGACGCAGCTAAACCGCTATTTAATCGACGGCAATTTTGAGTCGTTTCGATCGGCAGCCATTTCTAAAGTT
>JBBQYE010000266.1:0-4682 GCA_038208945.1 Leptolyngbyales cyanobacterium
GATGGCAGTGGCAGATTTAACCCAAGCCGTTAAACTCAGACCGAACTACACAGACGCATTCTACAACCGAGGGAAAGCACGGACAGCCACCGGAGATGTCAAAGGCGCGATCGCTGACTTCACACGAGCGGTTAGCCTCAACCCAAGTTTAGCTGAGGCATATGGCAATCGCGGATTGCTTTATGCTCAAACTGGGAACAAAGCTACGGCTTTGGCTGACTTACAGAAAGCGGCGCAACTGTTTACCCAGCAGGGTGATCAAGAGAGCTATCAGCAAACAGTTAACTTTATTCAACAAGTTCAAAAGTCAAGTCAATAGCAACTTAGCCATTGCTTGATTCTTGCTAAACTTATCTATAAATCGACTTACGATCGTTCATCTTCCACAAATTGAAGTTGTTGGAGAATGCTGTTTCCCTGACATCAATGGCGCTGGTTTAACTAGGCGATTCCGTTTTGCGGTCTAAGTCGCGATCGTCCCAGGATACTGGGTCTTCTGTTGGCTCCAAGTGGGTGAAAATAGAAGATCCTGGCAGCGTCCAAATGATGCTGAGTTCAATTTCTTCGCAGAGATCGTGTCCCCGTTGAACCGTCCATTCTCCCGGCACCAGGATGTGAAAGTTGATGAATCGACGAGTTCCTGCAACCCGTGTTCTCAGCGCATGAAACTCAATGCCTTGCGCTTGATAAGGGAGAAAAATTTCAGTAATCAGATGCTGTTCGTCTTCTGGCAAAGACGCATCGAGAAGTCCTGTTCCCGTTTCGTGCAAGAGCTTGAAGCCTGCCCAGACAATATTGACCGCCACAATCAGGGCAATGATCGGATCAAGCACCAGCCAACCCGTCAGCTTCACCAGCATTATGCCCACTAGAACGCCCACCGAAGTCCACACATCTGTCAACAGGTGATGAGCATCTGCCCGTAGCGTGATGGAGCGCAATCGCTTCCCCGCCTATAGCATCTTGAACGCCAATGCTCCATTTAGCACCGTTGCAATCAGCGTTAATCCCAGTCCAATTCCCAGTTGCTCTAGCGGTTGAGGATGAGAGAGGCGTTCCCAAGCGGCGATCGCAATACTGACGGCTGCCACTAAAATCAACGCCCCTTCCACGCCGCTCGAAAAATATTCGGCTTTGGAATGTCCAAAGGCATGAGTTTCATCGGCAGGTCTCGCCGCGTAAGTGATTGCCCACACTGCGACGATCGCCGAAGATTTCAGGTCTATTCTGCATGATCGCGATGAGTCACAGTAACTTTGGGAATTTAATTAGCGCACATTGCCCGCATGTTACGCCAAACTACATTCCGAAGATGATGCGGATTGTTCACAACAGGCGGAGTGGCAAATTTAGCATCACCTATGCACCGATTCGCGGTGGGAGTTGTAGCAGCAGGGGCTTGAGTCTCGATCGATTTCACTTCTCCCTTGTCTCTTACATCAACAAGCTGATTCCGAATGGTTGCAGATGGCTGGGTTCTGATGACCTTCCAGGAAGCAGGCTGTCCACTTGTCGTCAGGTCGGTGGGACTCGCGATCGCAGCACTCATCGAAACGACAGAAGTTGCAAATATAGCAGACACAAGCGCAGTGACTTTCTTCATGTTGAGTTCCTTTAAGATAGCCATACTTTAATTTAGGACTGTATCTTTTAGTTTGCGGTTCTCGCATGAAAAATGGATGAAAGAATGTGTCAATCCACTGCTTTTCTCAGTCCAAGCCTCAGAGTTATTTACGCTTCCAGTTGAGTGGTGATGTTCGGCGCGGCTTAAGCGGCAAACGAACAGTAAAGGTGCTACCTTGTCCCACTTCGCTTTCGACTTCTAAACTGCCGTGGTGTACCTCAACAATGGCTTTTGCGATCGCTAATCCCAACCCTGTTCCGCCACTTTTGCGAGATCGATCCTGGTTGGCGCGGTAGAAGCGATCGAAGATCCGCGATAGTTCTTCGGGATTCATGCCAACGCCTGTATCTTGCACCTGAATTACCGCTTGATGTCGATCCTGGTTCAGCCTGAGAATTACTTTACCGTTTGCTGGCGTATAACTAATTGTGTTCACAACTAGGTTAGACAACAATCGATAAAGCTGATCTTGATCTGCGGATACTTGCAATTGTTTTGAGGTCTGAATCGCTTCGATTAAAGTTAGATGAGCAGCTTCTGCAAGAGCGGAGAATTCATCGACTAAATCTAGAATCAGGTCATTCAAGCAGAGCAATTCTGGCTGAAATGATAGAGTGTGTTGTTCCAATCGAGACAGCAGTAACAAATCCTTGACCATGCCCAAAAAACGGCTGGCTTGCCGCTCCACCGTAATCAGTGTTTCCCGTGATTCTGCGATCGTCAAAGTTTGAACCCGCAACACAGAATCAATCGTTGCCAAAATTGCCGTGAGCGGGGTTCGGATTTCGTGCGCGGCATCTGCTGTAAACTGCTGCATTTGGCGATACGATCGCTCAACTGGGCGCATCGCTAATCCAGCCAGCCACCAGCTAGAAATGCCCACAAACAGAACTGAAATTGGGACTCCGATCAGCAAGACAGACTGGAATCCTGCTAATCGTAAATCGACTTCTTTCAGCGATCGACCAATCTGCAAGTAGCCCCAAATTTGCTGATTAGAGGTGTGAAGCGGCATTGAGATTTGATGATAGCGATCTCCAGCACGATCCTGAAGCGTTTCCAATTCAACTTTATTGGATGTTAATGGTAGTCCAGTCGGTCGCAATCCGCTTGTGGCGATGAGTTGATTAGAACGACTAACAAACCTCAAATAATAGCTGTTTTGATAAACTTCCAACATCTCCTGATGAGAGCTATCGATCGTAGATTTAGAACAGGGACGATCGACCCAACACAGGTCGGGCAGCATCTCTTTTAATCCGGGTGGAACTTTCTCCGGCTCTGATAGAACGTGTTCCAGGTTTCGGTGAAATGCCTTTGCAACCCCTTGGAGTTCTTGATCGACTGAATAGAGGTAGGCTCGAATCAACACTTGATAAGTGATTAACCCAAAAATGCCGAGCAGTAAGCCCATCACCAGTGAGTAACAAAGGGCTAACTGAAATCGAGTTCGGCTGAGGAGTTTAGTTTGCATAACGCGGGTGAATGCGGTAACTTCCTCCGGAGATCGTCTCGATTAAATCGCCACAACCAATCTCAGCGAGTCGCTTTCGCACCAATCGAACCTGTGCAGCAACCACATTACTGACTCGCTCTGCATCCATTTCGTACAGATAGTTGAGAATTTGATCACGGCTGAGGGTTTGTGTGGGATGGCGCATGAAGTATTCCAGGAGTTGGAATTCTTTTTTAGAAAGTCTTGTACTTTGATGCGCTTGATCTAGCGGTTGCCAAGTGAGAACGCGATCGCTGTAATCTAACGTCAGATCTCCAATGTTTAAGACTTGCGATTGTAACTGAGGCGATCGACGCTGTAAAGCTCTCAGTCTTGCCAGCAGTTCCTCCATCCGAAACGGTTTGACGAGATAATCATCTGCTCCTGCATCCAAACCGGAGACGCGATCCTCCCAACGATCGCGAGCTGTCAGCATCAACACGGGCAACGGGTTTTGTTGTTTGCGGAGCCGTTCGCAGAGTTCCAAGCCTGTCAATCCGGGGAGCATCCAATCGACGATCGCCAATGTGTAATGAAGCTGCGAATGCGTCAAAAAGTCCCAAGCTTCGGCTCCATCTTGCACCCAATCAACAATATATTTCTCTTGCTTAAGGGTGCGGAGAATCGCGGCTCCAACATCCGTCTCGTCTTCAACCAGCAAAATTTTCATACCGTCAGGAGAAACATCAAGCGTTTGAACAGGATGATTATAGGCTGTGAGCATACCGAGATTAATGCGAGTATTTTATTTATCAGTTTGACAGCCGCTGATGGAAGTAGAACGAAACCACTACCTAACATTTTCACATCGTGCCGTAAGAGGATTGACTCATATGCACAAGCAGGCTGAAATCCGTCTTCAAACCTGCTTGTGTTTGGAGAACTACTGCTTGAAGCTAAACCGACTGTTCATCTTTTTGCCGTCTACATTCGATAAGATGGCAACGGTATACTCTCCGGCTGATGCTTTTGGGAGAATTGCTTTGTAGACCTTCCCACCTGCATCGTATTTCATCTCCAGAGCTTGTTGTGTTCCGTCGGGTTGTTGAACCTGCGCCGTCACCTTAGCATCGGTAACAGGGGCATGTGTTTCGCCTTTGCCAATCATGAAATCCAAACTCACACCATCGTCGGCTTTACTGGTCAAGAATTCTAGATGATATCCTTCCGCTTCAACAATTTGTCCACCCATTCCATGACCATCGCTGCTTGCAGGGGTATGTTCGCCCCCCGCTTTATGGCTATGTCCATCTCCTTCTTTGTGAGTCTTCTGAGTTGACTCTGCTTGAGTTGCTGTTGTTGTCTCGGCAGGTTTGCTATCCGTTCCGCTTGTCTTGGTCGCTTCACTGCTACCGCTACAAGCCCCCAAAGCCAGTAGACTTACACTGCTCAGGGTAACAATCATCAATTTGATAAATTTCATCAGTTCACTCCTATTGAATAAATGGGTAAGTCAGGACTACAACACTGAACACATCGATAAGATGAATCCTGCAACACAACGATTAAATCGGATTGTGAGTTTCTTTCAGTGAAGTACGATCGTTATCCTGCTCCTCGGTT
>JBBQYE010000267.1:0-4679 GCA_038208945.1 Leptolyngbyales cyanobacterium
AATACAATAGATCAAGCTCCCAACGGTGAAGGGCATTTCCATGACGGCAACCCAATCTGAGTTTACGCTCAAGACGCTCCCTGACCACACTCAACTTCCAGAGTCAGACGGCACCTTTGCGAAAAACTTTCAAGAACATTCTCAAAGTAGCCTCTTGACTGACTCAATTCGCCCCGTGTTGCAGAGACTTCATCCTGACGGACAGTATTGCATCGGTCAAGACTGCGGCATCTATTGGCGATTGACCAACCCTCCTGAAAAAGGAGCCGAGGCACCCGATTGGTTTTATGTGCCCAACGTTCCGTCGATACTGAAGGGGGTGTTTCGTCGCTCTTATGTGCTGTGGCAAGAATATGTCGCGCCCCTGATTGCCTTAGAGTTTGTGTCTGGAGACGGCAGCGAAGAACGAGATCAAACGCCCGTCACAGGGAAGTTTTGGGTTTATGAACAGGCAATTCGCATTCCGTTTTATGGCATTTATGACTGTAGTAAAAGCTCGATCGAGCTATATCATCTTGTCGATGGTCGATATGAGCCAGTGGCTACTAACAAGCGCGGACACTATCCCATTCCGCTGATGGGCGTTGAGCTAGGCACTTGGCGGGGAGAACATGAGTCGATGGAGCTTCCGTGGCTGCGCTGGTGGGACGATCAGAGCAATCTACTATCCACGGGCGACGAGCGCGCTGAACGAGAAAAGCAACGGGCGGATCGACTCGCTGAACGGCTGCGTCAGATGGGCGTTGATCCCAACGAAGTCTAACCCCAACGCTTGACCTCTGATCGTTTGGGGATGCACCACACTGAAATAAGAGCGCAAACTGACAGAATTCTTCTAGCGCTTGAAACTAGACTACTGACACCACAAAATTGTTGAATGCCGATCGTAAGAGATAATCTAACCATGCTTGAATCCTACCGCCAACACGCGGCTGACCGTGCCGCTTTGGGCATTCCGCCACTTCCCCTCAATGCTCAACAAATATCAGACCTGTGTGAGTTGCTCAAACACCCGCCTGCTGGTGAAGAAGAGACGTTATTGGCGTTGTTGCGCGATCGGGTGCCTCCCGGCGTTGACCAAGCTGCTTATGTGAAAGCGGGTTTTTTGACGGCGATCGCCAAAAAAGAGATCGCCAGTCCGCTCATTTCGCCTAAAGATGCCGTGATGCTGCTCGGCACGATGATGGGCGGCTATAACGTCCATTCGTTAATTGATTTGCTGCAATCCGACAATGCAGAATTAGCCGCAGAAGCGGTTGCCGCTCTCAGCAAAACGATGCTGATTTTCGATGCCTTTCATGATGTGCAAGTCTTGGCAGAAACGAATGAAAATGCCAAACAAGTGATGACTGCTTGGGCGGAGGCAAAATGGTTTACCGATCGTCCCGTGTTGGCAGAGGAGATCACGATCGTGGTTTTCAAAGTGCCAGGAGAAACCAATACCGATGATTTGTCTCCGGCAACTCACGCCACAACTCGCCCTGATATTCCCCTTCATGCGTTGGCGATGCTGGAGTCACGAATGCCCGGTGGGTTGCAAACCTTGGCAGAGATTAAGCAAAAAGGCTATCCCGTCGCGTATGTCGGTGATGTGGTCGGCACGGGATCGTCGCGGAAATCTGCGATTAACTCGGTGCTTTGGCACATTGGGCAAGACATTCCTTTTGTGCCTAATAAGCGGACGGGCGGCTATGTTTTGGGAAGCTCGATCGCGCCGATCTTTTTCAACACTGCCGAAGATTCGGGGGCACTTCCCATTCAGTGCGATGTCTCAAAAATGGAGACGGGCATGGTGATCACGATTCACCCGTTTAAAGGGGAAGTGACCAACGAATCCAGGGAAGTTATTGCGACATTTAGCTTGCAGCCAGAGGTGATCACTGATGAAGTTCGGGCTGGGGGACGAATCCCGCTGATTATTGGTCGGAGTTTGACTGATAAAACTCGCGCTGCACTGGGACTTGAACCTAGTGATCTGTTTATTCGTTCGACTCTGCCTGTGGATACGGGTAAAGGCTTCACGCTGGCGCAAAAGATGGTCGGCAAAGCTTGCGGCTTGCCAGGTGTGCGTCCTGGGATGTCGTGCGAACCTGCGATGACGACGGTGGGGTCTCAAGATACAACTGGACCGATGACTCGCGATGAGTTGAAAGAACTCGCCTGTTTGGGCTTTAGTGCTGATCTCGTCATGCAGAGTTTCTGTCACACCGCCGCTTATCCCAAACCTGTTGACATCAAGACCCACCATGACTTGCCTGACTTCATTTCGTCGCGGGGTGGCGTTGCCTTGCGTCCCGGAGATGGCATCATTCACTCGTGGCTAAACCGGATGTTGATGCCTGACACCGTAGGCACTGGTGGCGATTCTCATACTCGCTTTCCGTTGGGGATTTCGTTTCCGGCGGGTTCTGGATTGGTGGCATTTGCGGCGGCGATCGGAGTCATGCCGCTCGATATGCCCGAATCGGTTCTCGTCCGTTTTAAGGGCGAGATGCAGCCCGGAATCACCCTGCGAGATTTGGTGAATGCCATCCCCTATGTGGCGATTCAAAAAGGGCTGCTGACCGTCAGCAAAGAAAACAAACAGAACGTGTTTGCGGGACGCATTCTAGAGATTGAAGGATTGCCGGATCTCAAAGTTGAGCAAGCCTTTGAGCTAACCGATGCGTCTGCGGAACGGTCTTGCGCGGGATGCACCATCAAACTCAGCACCGAAACCGTTGCGGAGTATTTGCGATCGAACGTTGCCCTGCTGACAAATATGGTGGCACGCGGCTATGAAGATGCCCGAACGCTCATGCGTCGCGTCGCCAAAATGGAGCAGTGGCTGGCAAATCCGAGTCTGCTCGAAGCCGATGCCGATGCGGAATATGCCGAGGTTATCGAGATCGATTTGAACGAGATTAAAGAACCGATCGTGGCGGCTCCGAACGACCCCGACAATATCAAGTTGCTGTCAGAAGTAGCAGGTGACAAAATCGACGAAATCTTTATCGGCTCGTGTATGACTAACATCGGTCACTATCGCGCCGCCGCCAAAGTCTTAGAAGGCGTTCCCCCGGTGAGCAGTCGATTGTGGATCTGCCCTCCGACGCGCATGGACGAACACCAACTCAAAGAAGAAGGCGTGTATGGCATCTTTGGCGCATCGGGAGCCAGAACCGAAATGCCCGGATGCTCTCTCTGTATGGGCAATCAGGCGCGAGTCGGCGATAACACAACGGTCTTCTCGACTTCGACCCGCAACTTTAACAACCGCATGGGCAAAGGTGCTCAAGTCTATTTAGGTTCGGCAGAACTAGCGGCAGCGTGCGCGTTACTGGGTCGCATTCCCACCGTTCAAGAATATTTGGAGATGATGGCGAATAAGATTAATCCCTTTGCGGACGATCTTTATCGCTATCTCAACTTCGATCAGATTGCCGGATTTGGAGATGAGGGTCGGGTGATTCCGTTAGAAGAAATGCCTCGCATTGAAGACATCTTAGGAATGCCTGTGGCGGCTCGTTAAATTGTGTTGGGTGAGCGATCGTTCAATATTTGCTCACCCAACAACGACCTTTGGGTCTACAAAACGGCTTTTGAGACCTACTAAGGGAGCCGAGTTTTCCAAAGGGGTAATCGACGGCTCCCCAACTTTTTACAGTTGAATGGTGGTTTTGTTGTGCAATTCCTCCACTTGAATCAATGAACCATTACCCAGGACAATATTGAATTTCACGAACGATCGTTCAACTTGATATCCCGGCAACACTCGGACGATTTGATATTCAGTCGTCAAATCACTCGTACCATCCCATTTAAGGAATGCCAGTTGATTGGACGCAATCTCACTCAGTTGTGAAACAAAATCCTCAATGCTGTCGCTCACATTCGGGAGAATGCCAGACGACATGAAGATATAACGCTCTTGTAAATCCAAAGTAACACTAACTCGATAACGCCGTTCCGTTGAGCATCGCAGCTCAACAGTGAACGAAATCGAGCTAGGCACGATCGTCCTAACTCCCATGTTGTTTTGTCCTCTCGATTAATTCAAAGAGGACAAGAACATTGATTTCTCAGATATTCGGTAGGGGTGAAAACTGTGTGCAGGATCTTGATTCCAGCCTTTCAAGATCCCATAGCAAAGCTGACGGTGTACAATCATGAACGCCTCCTGAGTTACTGACATTAACTAGGGATGGAAGTCCTCGGAGTCTGATTTCCTAGATCAGATTTCGGGGCACAACTTCATCACTGCGATGTATTCTACAAGAGTTTTTGGTTTTTTGGAATGCTGACTTCTTGAAGGGGTGCGTTGCCTTCTCTTGCAAAGTCGATCGTTTCTGGGGAAAAGATGTGTTTCTGGTGTGAACAAGCGTCTGCCTAGTTACAACTCAAGCAGATTTATGCAGAGAATCGCCTGTCCTAATCCTGAATTTGAGGAGTTAGACAGAAAATTCTCAGCCTAATTCTCTAAAACGGGTGATTAGACAGACACATTTCAGTCTAATCACCCAAATCAGGGAGGTTAGATAGACCAAATCAGTCTAAATATAAGTTCCACGAGAACTGGATAGAAATGTTACCCGTTGGGAACACTACATCCACGCCAGTTCCGTAGAACAAACTCGTTGGAACCGACACGCGAAAAATAGTCGTAAGGTTAACCGCACTACCAACTAAAGTTGGTGTTG
>JBBQYE010000268.1:0-4667 GCA_038208945.1 Leptolyngbyales cyanobacterium
ACGGCTAGATTTGGCTGATAGGGCTGCAACAGCCCCAGTTCATTTTGACCTAAGCTATCGGCTTCTAACGCTTCGTCAATGCCTGCTGTCAGACGTTTTAAGTGGCGCGCCATCGCCCCAAAACCGCCAAAGCTCAAAGGAGATTGGCTGCCGCTACTGTCACCAACTGGCAAGATGCGATCCCACTTTAATTGCAGCGGACTGTCACGATAGCAGGGGAAGAATCCGAACAAAGCTCGTTGAAATTGCAGGTGAGAAAGTTCGACGTTTTGATAGTTGGGAAGCAACCGCAAATACTCTTCAAATAGAGTTTCTAGCGTGAAGCGATCGGGGTGAGCATCCAAATAAGTAAACAGATACGTTGTCCTACCATCTCGCGCCGGAAACGCTTCCCAAAAATATTGACACTGATGTTGTAACGGCGTAAATGAAACAATCAAATCACCAGAATTATTGGCAGGAAATCCTGTTGCACAACTGCCGACAACTAGACACACCGCATCTGGTTTTTGCCCATGTCTCGCTTGTCGCACAACAGGCGAAAAGTGACCCATGGCATCCAACATAATTCGCGCTGTAAATCTTCCTTGAAGACACACCCCATTGGGATGAATAGTCACTTCTTCAAATGGTGTTTCTTCAAATAGCTTGCCACCCGCCTTAAGAAACGTCTGCTTTAGTGTTTCTAACAAAAAAACGGGATCAACCCCAATGTTGAGAACATCTTTTGCGAATACATCAGAGCCGCCTAAAAAGCTGACGCGAACCGGATTGAATTCAGTAGAGATTGCCTCTTCTAACTCATCTTCAGTCAGCAGCTTTAACTCGACAAATACCTGCAATTCTTTGCGCGAGATATTCCATTCTTGCTCCCGTCCTTTCAAAAGTTTGCTTTCTAGCAAGGCGACGCGCCATCCCTTCTGAACCAATGCAGTGCCGATCAAAATCCCCAACGTGCCGCCACAAATCACGACATCCCACTCAACGGTTTCTAACCACTCATCACTTTCTCGGACGATCGGAGCGACAGGTAACGTATTTTCTCGCAGTGATCGCCACAGGTCATCGGTTCGACGCAACCCACTCAGCGCATCGCCCGGAAGCTGAGAAAGGATTTGTTCGGTTAAAGTCATGCCAATTTTATGATAACCCTCCTAGCCAGCTTAACCCTGTTGATGCTTTCCAAGACCAAAGCAAACCACGGCGTTCTGTCCTCCAAAACCGAAACTGAAATTTAGAACGTTTTTCACAGACGCAGATCGATGGCTATCTACAAAATCTAAATCAAAGTCTGATTGGTTTAGCCCGACACAAGGCGGCAAGATTTGATGTCGCAAAGCCATCAAACAAAGCGCGGCACCCAACGCGCCCGACGCTCCGATCGTGTGACCTGTCGCCCCCTTCGTCGAACTCACAGGCACACCAAATGGAAATAACTGCTGAATTAAGTGAGCCTCATTGCGATCGTTCAATCGCGTCGAGGTTCCATGAGCATGAATATAGTCAATGTCTTGAGGTGAAAGTCCGCTTTGTTTAAGACAGTGCCGAACGGCGGCGATCGCGGCTCGACTCTCTGGCTCCGGTGCGCTGACGTGATGACCATCGGCGGTCAATCCAAATCCTAAAATCTGACCGTAGACCTTAGCGCCCCGATGAGTTGCCAGCCTTGCAGATTCCAAGACTAAAATGGCTCCTCCCTCACCGAGAACGAATCCTTCACGATCGCGATCGAATGGATAACAGCCCATCTTGGCTAATGCGCCCATCCGATCGAATCCAATCAGTGTCAGGGGTGTGATCGCCGCTTCTATGGCTCCCACAATCACCCGCTCACAGTGCCCCGTCTGAATCAATTCATAGCCTTGTGCGATCGCCCAAATTCCTGTCGCACACGCTGCCATCGGAGACAAAACCGGAGCTTGGGTTTGAAGAAGGCGAGCAGTCGCGGTCGCTGCACTATTCGGCAGTGTCTCCAACCAGCTTTTTAACGAAGTTAACTCATTCTCACGATGCTGTCGAGACAGCTTTTCCCACTCAGCCTGATTGCCTCGACTCGACCCAACCACTACCCCGCAGTCAGGCAAAGGCAGAGAAAGCCCCGCGTCTTGAATTGCCTCTCGCACGACTCGCTGAGTCAGTGACACCAGTTCCGCAGGTTGGTCATAAATGAGTGCTAAAGGAGTTGCCTTTAAATCCAAAAAAGGTTGGTAGAGTCGAATGCCCGATCGCTGCTCTACCAACCCCTTCCAACTATCTTCTAAATTGCCTAGCGCTGAAGCTAGTCCAATGCCCGTTACAACAGCCGCCATATCCAAAACGTTTGATTCCGAGCCTTATTCCTGATCGAAAACCTAACTCAAAACCTTCCTACCCTTTTTTGAGGTTTTCAATTCCTTGAGTAACTTTAGCAGACTCAATCCGATCACCCTGCTGAATTTTATCGACAACTTCCATCCCTTGAGTCACGTAGCCAAACACTGCATAATCACCATCCAAAGATGGCTGATCAGCCAAAACAATATAAAACTGTGAGGAAGCAGAATCAGGGAACCCCGATCGCGCCATCGCCACTGCACCACGAGTGTGCTTGAGCTTCGGATTTTTCGCCTCTAAAGTCTTGCTATACACGATCGAATCACTTGCTTTATCAGGCTTAATTTCTAAAGGAATATTGCGAACCTGATTCGTTACCGGATCGATAAAACCACCCGGTCCCAACTGCTCTAATGGAAAGTTAGGATTTTTCCCTTGAGGATCGCCACCCTGAACGACAAAGGGCTGCGGCTCTCGCACAACCCGATGAAACACCAAGCCGTCATAAACTTTACGATCGACCAGATCCACAAAATTGCCTGACGTAACGGGGGCATCAGTGCCATTGACCTCGATCGTGATCGGAGCACCCTTCACCGTCATCACAACCGTCGCTTTGCCCTCTAACCGAGGCAAATTTGCAGCTTGAGAACTCGGAGTCGTAGACGCAGAAGCCGTAGCAGATGGGGAAGCAGTAGGAGCCGACCCTGCCTGCTGAGGATTACACCCCACGATCGCGAACATGGCGACAGCCAATGTCGATAAACGCCAGTTTCGGATTTTTGTCTGCATTTTTAGTTACCCATTTCAACAAAGCCATCTAATATCTTACGCACCTTCGGCTCAACTGAACGGCTTCGAGATCCGACAAATCTCAGAATCAATTCCTGCACAACTCACTTTTTGGCAGTTTCATAAGTTTGAACGCCTATCTCACTCAAGGAAAGTGACACAAAATGTATTAAATTTCTGGCAAAAGTCTGAAGATGGCGGCAAACCCCCACCCCTTTCCCAATTTGTTGTTTTTTGGGGTCACTTTTTAAAATGTCACTCTCACCCTTTTGTTTTTGTTTTTTTGGGTCTGGCCAGGGACTTTTGCAAGAGGTCTAATGCTTTCTCAGTGAAAAAGACGCAATTCTAAGTTTCGTCAGTCGAACTTTAAAATCACGTCTTCACAGAACTATTGAACGCTCAGACTGACTACAGTCCCTCTAGAGGCACACTCAAAAATCTAGCAAGTGATGCTGCCTCATTCTCTAGCTCGGATAGCGATAAGGGCTGACCCACCCGCGTTAGAGGAATATCCCGCATTCCCTTGACTCGCAGATAGAGCGATCGCCGTGGGTTGACTCCTTCTCTCAAAATCGCTTTGACCGCCTGAACATCACTCAACTGACAGTCCAACTCGATTTTGCGATTCTTACCAGGAAACCCCCAGCGAAAAATCTTCATCTGACCCGTCTGCTTATTAAACTCGTTATATCCGCCGCCTAAATCCCACACAACGCTGAGCCAAAGATAAGTGGCTAACAGCAGCGCTGCAACGCCATAAAACCCCATCACCAACCCTTGAGGGACGAAAATCAGCTTTGTTGGGTCGGCAAACGGGAGAAAATTGGTCTTGGTGTAGCTAGAAATCGATGCCAGCAAAAAGCCTGTCCCCCCGATCGAGACCACACTCGCCCACCAATAATTGCTAAACCGTCTCGATCCTAAAATCTGCTGGCGCAGAATAAGACTATCGATGGAGGCTGTCTGTGCAGTCATGAAATCACCAGACCCTAAGAAATTACAATGTAGGAACTCGATCGACAAACCTGGCAGACTTTAAGTAGCGCGTCTAGAAACCAGGACACCAGGAATCTCACAATCGTGCCCAATCAACCTTAGACTAGTATATTATGCTCCTCGGCTGTTTATCAGAAAGGGCGTTACTAAACGACACTTTGCCCAATCGTGACCTTAGATGACGCTTTATGACGTTTGGTAAGCAAAACTACTCAGTAGAAAAAGAAATCTCAGAAACGCATAATTTTCTCATAAACGACGAAATCTATGCTGAGTCCAGAGAATTTGCCAAAAATTTATAAAAAGTTAGCTGAGACGGTACGTTTCGCTTTGTAAAAATTCTAATTTCTCATATTATAAATAGACATATGAACACGTTCACTCTAGAGAACCTGCACGTTTAGTAAATCTAAAGGGTTTAACTTATGACCATTGCAGTTGGACGCGCTCAACCGACGAGAGGCGTATTTGACGCTCTCGATGACTGGTTGAAACGCGATCGCTTCGTCTTTATCGGCTGGTCTGGGCTACTGCTGTTCCCCTGCGCTTTTATGGCAGTGGGCGGC
>JBBQYE010000269.1:0-4546 GCA_038208945.1 Leptolyngbyales cyanobacterium
CGTCATGCCAGGAGTCAACTCAACATCGTGACCTCGCACGCTGACCGCATTTTTGTTAAGTCGCACCTTCGCTAGGAAGACAGGACCCATATCACGACCGTTTTCATCTTTTTCAACCACGGCATCGGGGCTAATCTGAAGTACTTCGCCTTCGATCACGCCAAATTCTTGATAGGGGAAGGTTGTCAGCTTGACCTTCGCATTCATGTCAGGACGAATGAAGCCAATATCCCGGTTGAGAACTTTGATCTCTAAAACCAAATCTTGATTGGCTGGCAAGATCGAGAGCAACTCTTCGCCTTGCTGCACAGGACCTTGGGTAATTTTAAGGTTATAGACGGTGCCATCAAACGGAGCAGTGACTGTTTCTTTGTCAGACTGCTGCTTTTTAGCGACGGCAATCTCACCGAGCTTTTTCGACAGATCCTCGCGGCGCTGGTTAAGTTGAGTGAGAATCTCACCCTGACGCTGAGGAGCCAAGCCTTGAGCCGTGCTTTTTGCTGACTCAAATGCCTGCTGTGCCTGACGAATTTTATCCTGTTGGGCTTCAGATTCTTTCACAAGAGAGGTGATTTTGTCTTCTGCCTCGTTGATTTGATTTTTGGCGCTGGTGACTTGATCAACGGCGTTGAGATAATCCAACCGAGGAACGGCATTGCTGGCAATCAACGTGCGGAGACTTCTCTCTCGTTCTTGAGCCGTGGCGAGACTGGCTTTTGTGTTTTGCAGCGTCGTCTGAGCGTTGACTATATTTTCTTGATATCGCTCTAACCGAGTTTGTGCTTCGTTAATGGTCGAGAGTTGACGGTTTGCTTCGGCAACAGCTCCTGCTTGTTTTTCAGTGAATTCTCGCTGCCGTGCATTTAAAAGTTGGTCTTGGATTGGATTTCCCCCCGCCACCGTTTGCCCCCGACTTTCTGCTTCCAATCGATTCACGTCTTCTTGAATCTTTTGAACCTCTTTCTCTAAGCTGGCAACATTCGTCTCACTGGCTCCCGGATCGATTTCGACCAAGACATCGCCTTTTTTGACGACGCTTCCCGCTTTGACTTTGGTTTGTGAGACGCTGCCGACCCCAACCGATCGAATCGGTCGCACTTCGGTTGAGGGGACGGTTTTGCCTTGGGCGATCGCCACTTCGTCAATCTGGCTAAAATGCGCCCACCCGATCGTGCCAAACACAATCACCGTCACCGTGCCTGCCAAAATGCGAGTGTAGAGCGGCGGCAACTCTTGGACAGCTTTGCCCAACTCATAAGAGAGGGAGTCTTCGGGGTTAGCAAACTGCTGTTTGACTTGCTGAGACTGAGCAGGGGTCGAAGAAAGAGAAACTCGCATAAAGTTCTTTATTTTACCGGGGCAAAGATAAACGTCACGATCTCACTCTAAAAGTCTGTCAGAGATTACAGACTGTAAGAATGTCAGAATAACTCTTAAGCAAGTCGGCGATCGTGGAGCAGACCATTAATATTGAATCTAGAATACCCACCTATGTTGGCGGTCGCACAGCCATGTTTCAACTTCTTCATCCTCTAGTTCATGCCATTCAGCCGTTTTTGGTGCCGATTTGCTTTGTATTTGCCTGGCTGTTTGTGATTCTTGGTGCCTGGAGCTTATTTTCAACGGTTTTTGAGGGGGTAAGCCACGCGAGACACCTGCACCAAATTCCGTGCGCAAACTGTCAATATTTTACGGGTGATTATGGACTTAAATGCACGGTTCATCCCTCGCTCGCGCTGTCTGAAGATGCCATTCACTGTCCTGATTATGATCCGACTCCCACTTCCTACTAGGGTTTTAGAAGAGAATTTAGAACTGTGAGGGCGACGATCGCGATGTTTGTACAAAAACTCAATGACTGTCCAGGGTTTGTAGCGGGAGACGGAACGCTCTTGCGGGGGCTATTTCACCCTGATAGTCAACCATTGGATTTGAGATATAGCTGGGCGCACGCGATCGTTCCCATTAAACAAGCCTCTATTCCTCAGGCTTTAAGCACGTCTGAGGTCTACTGCATTCTCACGGGCAGAGGGGAGATGCACGTTGACAAAGAGATCCAGATCGTAGAGTCGGGAAGTGCTCTCTATATTCCGTCGAAGGCAAGACCGTTCATTCACAATAGTGGTGACGAACCGCTGATTTTTATCTGTATCGTTGATCCTGCCTGGCAGAGGGGGGATGAAACGATTTACAGCAAGTCATCAAATTGAAGAGGGATGAAGATTGACTCCATCCCTCTCGATCCCTAATCTGGGTTTGACTCTGGGTAACGACGTTTGGGAAGCTGTTCTGCTTCGGGGCAGTCATCTGAAACCAGAGGATCAACATTGCCTTTGGGCACGGAAGCAAGCTTTTGGGTGACAGCACCGATGCTTTCTAACCGAACCATCTCTTCCCAAGAGCAGGTTTCGTCGTCTTCTTCGGTCTCATAACGCAACGTGACTAGATCGCCTTCGATGTCAAGAATCTTGGCGCGTTCAATCCAACGTTGCTGATCCCGCAAGAAAATCCAGACTTCTCGCCCATCGCAACAGAGTTGATAAATCTTGCGGTGTAGCATATATTGCTTCTCCTGAGCAAATGACTCTTAAAAACTGCGTCTTGAGACTGCGGTTCCCTAGATTTTGGGGTTGCAGGATTACTCATTTGATTTTCCTACCGAAAACCGCTAGCTTTGATACAAGGTGTCTACTCATATCCCTAAACTAACGTGAGCGCGAGCGGAAAGGGTTCTAGCTGAAGACAGGCTTTTGCTTAAGGAATGAAACGGGGGAGCCTGTTTATTTAGAAGGAGGGTTGCGATCGCAATCATTCATTCAAGGTGAGGAAAGGTCAAAGCAGCTCGATTCGATAGATTGCAGGGTTGAATCAAAGCGGCGGCTGGGCAGAGGGGTGAGGGGCACAAGCAAATCGGTATTGGTCAGGAGCTTGGAATGGGGCATCGATAAATCTAGCCATTGTGCAAAGCGTTCCTATAAGTTTGTAAGCCTTTCAAGGTCTTGCTGGGTTAGCTACCTTATAAGTATCGAATTGTACCAACTATTCTAACCATTGTTAAGCAGGATGACTCAATGGATTGATGAATTTTGAGCAAAGAAGATGTTTAAGGAAGCCAACGGGGATGAAATCCAGGCATGGGCAACACCTCAGGCTGGACTTTAGCAGTTAAATCTCCAGTGAGAGGCAAGAGCCAGAGACGGCTGTTAATCATTGGTTTGCCGTCGATCGAGCGAGCCTCGCCATTCGTCTGATCAAAAATTAGCGCTAACCCATCGGGAGCGAGGCTGAGTTGAATGTCGCGCTGTTTAGGCAATAGCACCATCGGATGCAGAGCCCGTTCTGCGCCGCCTTGAGTAACAGCAGTTTTGAGGTCGATCGCGGCAATATAAGGTTGTTCTTGATAGGTGGCACCGGGAATAAGATTCGTCAATAGACAATAGAGAATCTGCTCAGTGGGGTCAAACTGAGCACTGACGATCGAGCCTGTCGTTTTAAAGATTTCTTTTGAGTCACCCTGATTGGTCACCAGAAACAGCGATCGAGTGTAGTCAGTGTTGAATTTCACCATTGCAGCACTGGAGCCATCTTTAGAGAAACTCAGCACCGTACCAAATTTGGGCAAAAAGTCTAAAGGGTCAGCTTGGGGCTGTAGAGGAATGAGAGCAAGTCCTTGTCCTTGAGCGATCGCCACAGATGAACTATCCGGCGTAATCAGAAATTCACCTCCGGGTTGCTTGTTATCGAGAGGCTGAGGCTGAGAGCCTTGACGAATCATCCACGGTCCGAAGTCATTGGGATTTTTGCGATTGACTCGCTGCACCACAATGACGGTTCCATCGGCGGATAAGTCAAACTTGAGATTCTGATAATCCTGATTGCCGAGGATTAAATCAATCTGTCCTGATGATTGAATCGGTGACGGCTGGGCTGGGTTAAAAAACTCCCAATCCGATTTTTGGGCATCACCCAGTTGAGCCGGAGCCTCGATCGAGATTCCAGTCGTCACGGTGTAGAGTTTTTGATCCACTAACGTTTGGGACTGATCAGCCCGATCTATGGCAGAAAAAAGAATACGATCGCTTTTGGCATAGGGCTTAAAGTCCATTACTACCAAATTTTGAGGAGTCAGGATCTTTTTCTCCTGCTTTGTCAAATTAAAGAGAACGAGCCGTCCTGCTTCGTCTCTATCTACTCCAATGTAGGCAAAAGCGCGATCGCGACTCTGAAAACTCCCGACAAACGGCTGGAGACTGGCGCGGTTGCTGCCTTCTTGGGTAAAGCGGTCTAGAGCAATTTGCAGATTGACTTTGAAGGATGTACCGTAAGGGGCAGGAGTGTTGAGAGTGTAAGCCATTCGTCGCCCTGCCCAGCTTGTTTTCCCGGGTAAGGGCGGCTCAATTTGCAGATTTTGCTCAACGCTACCGTGATCCATCGGGCGGCTGAATGTGAAAACAAAGGCACTATCGTCTGCGCCAACCTGCTTGTTTTGCCAGTTAAAATCACGGACTCGTGGAGCACTGCGATCGCCGCTCAACACCAGCAGCCC
>JBBQYE010000270.1:0-4469 GCA_038208945.1 Leptolyngbyales cyanobacterium
GGGGAGCGGTTCGCGATCGCTGCCCAAATGATTCGCTGGGCAAAAACAGTTTCGTTACGCGGCATGAGGAAAGCGCGAGGCGATTTAGCACCTGAATATTTTGCTAAGTCAATCCTGCAAGAAAAATGGATTCCTCTACTAACCCCCATTGGAGACGCGGCGATGTGGATTCAAGACCCTGGCGAAATTGCACGAATCCTGCATTTTGTCTTTGAGTCGCTCAACATTCCCTACTACATCACCGGAGGCGTTTGCGCGATCGCCTATGGTGATCCTCGAACTACTCGTGATCTAGATATCGTGGTGGAAGTTGAGCGATCGAACATTATGCCGATGGTTGACCAACTCGAATCGGCTGGATTTTACTGTCCTCCTGGCACGGTTGAAGACATTCAATCAGGCAGAGTCAGAACGTTAAGCGTGACTCATCGGCAACTGATACTGAATGCTGACATTGTTCTCAACGATGACACTGCATTCGATCGCTCAAAAATGGCGCGACGCAGGCTTGAAGCGATCGGGTTAGATGAGTCTGAACGCTATTGGTTAGCTTCGCCTGAAGATCTCATTCTTGCCAAACTGCTCTGGCGACAGCAAAGCCAGTCAGAAAAACAATGGCGCGACGTTCTAGGAATCTTGAAGGTGCAGGGCGACGGACTAGAGTTTGCCTATCTCACTCAATGGGCGGAGCGTTTGGATTTGATTGATCTGCTGGATCGAGCAATGAGAGCGGCAGGAATCTAGCGTGCGGTCTTCTCGAAGAAATCACCAATTAAATAGAGCGATCCACAGAGCACGATCGGGTCTTGACCTGATTTCTCGATCGCCATCTCCAACGCCGAAAACACATTTTCGTAAACACAACAATCTGCTAAATCAGGACAAATTTGCTTCGCTAAAGTGGCTAACTCTTGAGGATTCGCAGAACTGTGACCGGGAACAGGAACGAGATAAAGCCGATCGCCGCTTCTCAGCAATTCTTTAAACACATCGGCGTGATCTTTGGTCGATAACATCCCCATCACCCAATGAATCGGAGCGGGTTTCAACGTGTCTACAAATTGACGCAGCACCTCAGCACTCGCAGGATTGTGAGCGCCGTCAATGAGAATTTGACGTTCTTTATAAGTAGACCATTGCAGCCGTCCTGCCCATTTTGTGTTAGCGATTCCGTCTGTGATCGCTTCGTCAGAAAACTCCCAGCCTTCTTGTCTGAGCAGTTGCAGCGCCGCGATCGCCAGCGCTGAATTCTGTAGTTGAATCGCTCCCTGCAACGGCAATTGATATTGAAAGGATTTAATTAGCTCGATCGAGCCTTCTTCGCCCGTCTCAAGCTTCAACTCATACTCTTCCATGCCCTGATAGTCTGCCCAACCGCCTCCCAAATCTTTGGCAGGTTTTGGGTAGATGGTCGGACAATTTAACGCCAACACGCGACGATTTACCACGGCTGCTGCCTCACTTGGAATTTGACCAATCACCGCCGGACAGTCAGATTTGAGAATGCCTGCTTTTTCTCGTGCGATGTCGGTCAAAGTCGGTCCGAGTCGCTGCCAGTGTTCCATGCTGAGGGAAGTGATCACCGTAACAAGCGGACGATCGCACACATTCGTCGCGTCCAATCGCCCGCCTAGCCCGACTTCAATCACGGCGAGATCGACCTTTTGTTGAGCAAAATAGAGCCACATTGCCGCCGTAATCACTTCAAATTGAGTAGGAGACGGGCGATCGGGACAAATCGCGGCTTCGACTTGCTGTAAAACTTCGTGCAGTTTTTCGGGTGAAATCGGCTGGTCGCGAATACAAATCCGTTCACACCAACCGACGAGATGCGGAGAGGTGTAGCGCCCGACTCGATAGCCTGCTTCGGTCAACACAGCGGATAGATAGGCGCACACAGAACCCTTGCCATTGCTTCCGGCAACGTGAATAATCGGCACCCGATCGTGCGGATTGTCCAACTCCGCCAATAAGTGCTGAATCGCCTCTAAGCCGAGATTGACCCCAAAGCGCTCAAATTTTTCGAGGAAAGCGTCGATCGAGGAATGAGTCATGAAGCGTCGGTTAATTCAGTGCAATGTCTAGTGTGACTTAAAATCAAAACGATCGAATTCGGAATCGCCCTAGCCCTTATGGTATTCTTCGATTCTCGTTTGATCCATTCTGTTGTTCCATGAAGAAAATTCTGTTTTCCGGGCTTTTATTTTTATCGGTGCTGTCGTTATCTGCGTGTTCATCGACGACTGCACCAGAGGCGGCTAACCCTGCTGTCCAATCTAAAACGTTTACAACGGGCGCGATTCCTGACCAAGATCCAGAAAAGTTACAGCGTCTCTACAGCAAATTATCGAAGTATTTAGAAGCTGAATTAAAGGTTCCCGTGGTTTATAAGCCTGTGACCGACTACACGGCGGCGGTGACTGCTTTTAAGGTGGGCGATTTGGATATGGTGTGGTTTGGCGGGTTGACGGGAGTGCAGGCGCGATTGCAGGTTCCGGGTGCGGAGGCGATCGCGCAACGGGACATTGATTCACAGTTTCACAGCGTGTTTATTGCTAACAAAAAAAGTGGCATTCAGCCGATTCAAGATCTCAAAGGATTGACGGCTCTTAAAGGTCACAGTTTCACCTTTGGCAGCGAGTCTTCGACCTCTGGGCGATTGATGCCGCAATATTTTCTTCAGCAAGCAGGCGTGAAATTAGACGGTGACTTTAAAGGACAGGCAGGCTTTTCTAAACACCACGATGCCACGATCGAGCTAGTCACCGCGGGCACCTATGATGCAGGCGTGTTGAACGAGCAAGTTTGGCAGAAGCGTCTCAAAGAAGGCAAAGTCGATCTCAATCAGATTGAGGTCATTTGGCGATCGCCCGCTTTTTTCGATTATCACTGGGTCATGAATCCGAGTGTTAAAGAGCGATTTGGAGCCGACTTTCCACAAAAAGTTCAAGCCGCACTGATGAAGCTCGATCCCAAGGTTCCTGAGCAAAAAGAAATCTTAGAATTGTTTGGGGCAGCCAAGTTTGTGCCAACCAAAAACGAGAACTATGCGACGATCGAGCAAGTCGGACGCTCGATCGGCAAAATCAAATAATGACTCTTCCCGTCCCCGTTTTTGACCTTAAACACGTCTCTCAACAGTTCGGTCAGTTTTCAGCGCTGACGGATATTAGTCTGCAAATTTATCCCGGCGAACGAGTGGCGTTGGTGGGGTCAAGCGGGGCAGGAAAAAGTACGCTACTGCAATTATTAAATGGCACTCTGCGATCGACGCAAGGTGAAGTCTGGGCAATGGGGCGAAATTTGAGCCAACTCAACTCAAAACGGCTGCGTCAAATTCAGCAGCAAATCGGCACTATTTATCAGCAGTTGCATCTGGTCGATAACCTGCGAGTGATTCACAACGTCAATGCTGGGCACTTAGGGCGATGGTCGTTTCTAAAAGCGTTAACATCTCTAATTGTGCCGTTGGAAACCGAGACTGCAATCAAAGCGTTGAGTCAAGTGGGCATTGCAGAAAAGCTCTATGAGCGCACCGATCGTCTCTCAGGCGGACAACAGCAGCGAGTCGCGATCGCCAGAGTGCTTGTTCAAAATCCGATCGTGATTTTGGCAGACGAACCGATCGCCAGTCTTGACCCCGAACTCAGCCGAGAAGTGATGGATTTGTTGCGAAATCTCGCCCAACAAACACACCGAACTCTAATTATCAGCCTGCACGATATTGATTTTGCGCGGAGTCACTGCGATCGCATCATCGGCTTACGTCAGGGAAAAATCCTCTTTGATGCGGCTCCTCATCAAGTCTCACCTGAGCTAATCGCAGACTTATATCGATTGGAATCTCACCGATGACTGTCACTCCATCTCTAAAATGGGGCTTGATTGGACTGGCTGCGATCGTCCTTTCGCTTCTGCAAGCGGGACTGTTTCAGCAAGATTTATTAAACCTAAATGGTGCGCCACTGTTATGGAAATTTACAGTAGCCAGCGTTCATCCAGATTTCAGCCCTGAGTTATTGCAAACCACATTCAATGCGACCCTCACCACGTTAGCTTATGCGGTATGCGGAACGTTCTTTAGTCTGATTCTAGGAATCATCGGCGGCATTCTCACGTCTGAAGTTTGGTGGTCATCGTTTGGTCAACCTTCGCGTTTTTGGCTCTTGATTCGGGGATTTCTTGCGGTTCCTCGTGCCATTCATGAACTGATCTGGGGATTGTTTTTTGTCAACATTTGGGGACTCGATCCACTGACGGCGATCGTGGCGATCGCCATCCCATTCGGCGCAATTACCGCTAAAGTCTTTTCTGAGATTCTCGATGAAACTCCACGACAGCCATTACTAATTTTACTCAACAGCGGATTCTCTCCCCTGACAGCATTTTTCTACAGCCTATTACCGCAGGCATTTCTCAATCTATTGTCCTATGCGTTCTATCGATGTGAATGTTCGATTCGATCGGCA
>JBBQYE010000271.1:0-4443 GCA_038208945.1 Leptolyngbyales cyanobacterium
CCTGCAATGAGTCCCAAAACAATCCAAGCAATAATGTTCATGGTTTTACGTTTTTGAGGCGTTGAGTGGATGTCATTACCCTATCAAGCTAAGGCTCAACTGCTCTCTTCCCCTCGAACTATTTTACGGAATAAAATAAAATCTATGCAAAGCTTGGCAAGGTTGCGTTTCACCTGGCGTTTCCGTAGCATTTTGGTCAATGGGTCGAGAGAAGGCTCAAGCATCCCAACAACCTCAAGATTTCAGTTCTTTTGCGACTGCCATCAGTTGCTGAATAATATCCTTGTTCTTTGAGTTGCGACTGCCATAGAGTCGCGCGGAGAAGATGGTAATAATCTCCATCACGTCCTCGGCAATCTCGTCTTCAAAATCAGCAAGGGAACTTGCATTGATCACGACGATCTCGGTTCCGAAGTGTTCGCACAATGAGAAAATCAGTTCGATTCCTAGACGCACAAGTCGATCGCGGTGAGTCATCACCAACCGTCCGACATCCCCTTGACAGATTCGCTGTATCAAAGTCCGCAAGCCACTTTTGCGGTAGTTCATGCCAGAGCCAACGTCCTGAATCACCTCAAACGTCCAACTTTGCTCAGTGCAGAACGACTCCAGAATCCTGACTTGCTGCTTCAGTTCTTTCTTTTGGTTCTGATTAGAAACTCGCGCATCGGCGATCGTCACTCGGCTAGAGGCAGATTTAGCTGGCACTAATCCCCGCAACTGAGCAAGGTCGTAGCGTCGATGCCCAGAGGGAGACCGCTCAACCTCAATCTTGCCTGCACTTTCCCAACGACGTAAAGTATCGCGAGAAACTCCTAATTCTGCGGCAGCTCGACCAATTCCTACTTTCATATGCTTTCATTCTACGGGACGCTGGAGCGGAGGCTCTAGCCTGCATAGATTTGCCTACTTTTCGGACTCCTCCTTACGAGATACCTCGATCGAGAAAGTCATGAGACTGCTCGCAAAAGTCAGAAAGATGCCCCACTTGCATGAGTGCGGCTATCCGTCCATCGCGTTGAGCGGAATGGGCAAATGAATCCGTGATGATGAAGGTATCGTCATTCAGGATGTCTGATGTTCAAGCCCCTTCAACTTCTTTATGCTGGGTATGGTCGTGGGCTACGCCACCCTAAGTACCGGGGCTGGGTGGTAGGCGGAACGTTGCTCTGGCTATTAAATCCGATCAATGCCATTCCCATCGTGGGTGAGATTGATGATGCGGTTGTGTTGACAATTCTGGTGAGCGAGATGGCGCAGGTCGTGATGGAGAACCGGAAGAGCGTCAAACCACAAGCTGCAATCAGCACCCTTAACGTTGAGTCATGAAAGCAAAAGAAGGGGGACCGTTCAAGCTAGTCCCCCTTCTCCGATAGAGATTTTTTCGAGCTTGTTTTGCCACAGCTCGATTACTTTTTACTCTAGGGATTCAGCGCACTATTGAGCTTGATTTTGAAGTCCGTGCCTCGATGCAGCACAATGTCTCCGCCCGGACTTGTGAATACATAAGCCGCCGCTGCTGTCGCGCCCAATGCCGTCCCGTGTCGTGCCCCGGTTTTCTTGCCCAAGTAATGCCCTGCCACGGCTCCGCCGACGACTGTGGCAACGTTCCGCAGAGCATGTCCTTGCGTTTTCGTTTCGAGCTTAGTGTTCACCAAGCTGGCATCGATCGGTTGCCGAGTGCCATTATTCAGAAGAATGTCGTCTAGTACGACATGTAAGTTCGCTTTCTGTCCGCGTGCTGCTTTGGTCACGTTTTCTAGATGCCCTTCGATCACAGAGCCTTTGAGCAGAGCGTTACCACTAAATAAGTGATTTTGCTCTTTGAGGGTAAAGCGATCTTGGTCGTGGTTTTTAGCGCTGGAGAGATCGTCTTGAAGCTTGGCATCAAAGGTGGTTCCAGCCGAGACAGTGCTCGTTAGAGCCAGAAGATTCGGCACTGAGGTAGCCTGAACGACTCCTTGAGAGGAGGCCACTGCACCGAGTAGAAACAAACTACTCAAGGCGACTAAATTCTTTGGTCTGTACATAGGTGATTCCCAAGGCTGGTTAAATAGATTCAAAATCAGGGTGATTTGCGTCTATATTAACCAGCCTCTCGCCAGAATGGTCAATATTTATAGTTAGAGAGCATTAGATTCCGTTCAAACGCTCGCCTTATCAATAGAATTGCTCAGAAATTAAACATTTGTGACTAAGCCTGAGAGATTTTAATGCTAGCCCTTACAATCAGGTTCGCACTCAGACGGTTAATTGACGCAAATAGTACGACGTGTAGCTTTGCAAGAATCGCGAACGATGTCCACAGACCCCTCCTCTAAGTCAGACTCCACTCAGCCAGTTTCAGCATCCGCCCCAGCTCCCCATTCACCTGTTCCTGTTATCCAGCCTCAAGGCATAGTGCGACAAGCACGGCGGGTGCGGAATTTGATTTTAGACTATGCGCTGGGCATCTCGATTTTGGGGCTGATTCCGATCCCCCGACTGTTTACGCTCAAGCTGCTAGTGGCATTTGGCTTCATCCTCAAAATGATTTGGGATATCGGCAGGCTGTGGCACTTTCGCAGAGGGCAAGATTTTCTGGCGATCGCAGGCGTATTATTTGGAGTTCTGGGCGCATTGGCAATGGCATTCACGGCATGGCTCACGTTTTTTGGGCTGGGAGTATTTGTACCCTATCTGAAAGGGTTAGCGTTTGCCGCCGCCCTATTTACTCTGCCTTGGGGCATCGGGCAATCAGTCAACCAGTTTTATGCGAGTGGGGAGCAGAAGGAGTAAGACGACGATGAAACTCAGACGACGACAAATTTTACTAGGCGGCGTGGCGGCAGGCGTGGCGGCGACCGTTGGCAGCGAATATGCTACTCGCCGTGCTGCCCAAGCTCACAGCGCCGAATTGCTTGCCCTCAACGCCAGCGATCCCACTCACCTTCTCAAACAAACGTTTGAAGCAGATGCGAAAAAAATTAATGCGGGTCTTGCCATTCAAGCTTCCCTTGGGCAACCGCGCCCCCCGACTCCCTACAGTCGGGAGATGTCGAATTTATTGATTCAGTGCAGCAAACTCGCAACTCAGCAATATCTGACTGGAAAAACGATTCCGACTTACAACGGCTCGATCAAGTCGCTCCCTGCTTATTTCCACGAACTGGATGGCTACACTCAACTCACGTCATTCAAGGGGCACGAAGCTGAGGTGGAAGACACGATCGAGGTAGACGTGCCAACCACGGCTCAAGACAACCCGCAAGACCCGGTGGAGCAAGGGGCGAATGAGGCACAAAGTACGATCGGGCAAACCGTGAAAGAAGCGGTGAAGCTAAGACAGCTGACACCCGTTTATTTAGGCTTTGTTCTCGTCTCGAAGACCAGAAATGTCATTGTGTTTCGCGGCACTCAACGCAATACTGAATGGCTTTATAACTTCTACGCTCGACAGCAAGACTACCACAATCCGGCAGGTGGAGGAGCTTTAGGCAAAGTGCATCGGGGGTTTGTGGCTAATTACAACAGCATTATTGATCCGATTCCTCGCGATATTGCGAAGCAATTAGATCCGTCGGTGCCTTGCTATATTACGGGACATAGTTTGGGGTCAGCGCTGGCGGTGCTTGCGTCTGTTGACTTAGCGTTGAATATCCCAGCGCTAAAACCGCAGATTCAGCTCTATACCTACGCTGGGGCGCGAGTCGGCGATCTGACCTTTGCTCGAATTCACGCTCGATCGGTTCCCAATCATTATCGAATTGTTAACCTGGCAGATGTTGTGCCCTTGCTGCCACCCATTCAGTCTCCAGGTGGAACCTATGTTCATACGGGCGAAGAGTGGTCGTTTCTGTCTCAAAGTGGCGATTTCCTCCCTAACCACGTCGTTGATACCTATCGTCAGGCGATCTCACAAAGGATGGAAACAAATCAACCTCGAACGTATCCAACGTCAGGTTAGTTTTAAGCAGTCTTTACTTTTCCTGTAAAGTCAATACTCTAGACATCGGCTCTAAAAGCAGAAAATCTCCCGCGCAGGCATTGTCGTGGGCTTAATGCCGATGCACAACCGAGACGGGAGTGAGGTCGAAGCCATGCTGACATTACTCGATGTCCTGAAAGTGAGCGGAGCGTGCTTGAGTTTAGATGCCCTGCATACTCAAAAAAACCCGTCGAGCAAATCCTCAAAAGCGGCAACGATTTCGTGATTGCGGTCAAAGGCAATCAACGCAAGCTCCAGCAGCATCTTTAGACCCAGTTTGAGCAGCAAGACCCGGACAGTATCGAGGTTCACACCGAGCAAGTCCGAGACCGCCGTACCCAACGGACGGTGAGTGTTTTAGCAGCAGGAGAATCCCTAGATGCCGCGTGGTCTGGGGTCAAAAGCCTGATTCGGGTCGAGCGTGTGGGCAGTCGCGGCAGCGAAATGATGCAGGAGACCATCTTCTATATCAGTTC
>JBBQYE010000272.1:0-4437 GCA_038208945.1 Leptolyngbyales cyanobacterium
TGTCTTCAGGCGTTCTATGATCAAGTCAAGCTTATATTTCTGACTATGTTTAAAGTGGTTTCTCCTGGGTTTTCACAAGAGTTCGATCGCTGGCTTGATGCGTTAGAAATGGCAAAGTCGCTCATGCCCCAATGTAAATGGATGCAGGATGTCCGTATTTTTGAAGACAGAAGTTTAGTGTGGGTCTACAGTCGATCGCACAAATATCCGCAATTTGTCGGACCGGGAACCTACGATCGACTAGCAAAACGGTTTTTGTGGGAAACAGTCAACGACGAGAACTCGGTAGAAACTCAACCCGATGAAGAACCCTCTATTTAGGCAACGAGAGGTTGACATATCTCATTCTGAAGTGCAACTTCCTGAGTTTGCATCGTTTGAATTGATTCCGTCACAATTCGGTGCGTATTCCACCCTTGGTCATGCTGCTTTAACCAGCGCTGTGCCTCATTGCCTTCTCGCAAAATCTTTTTGAGTGGCAGCAAAAAGCAGCTAAAGCCTTGTTTTTTAGCGATCGACCACACTTCTCCATAAAGCTCCTCAATCCAGTCTCGTGCCAAAATGGGTTTGCCCGATCGCCAGTCGATCAATTCAGCGTCGAGGCTGGCGTGAGCAGCAGCGATTTCATTGGCATCGGCGATCGTGACTAAATCCTCTGCTCGTGTAGCGGCTGGCAGTTGGCTTAGTTCTAATGGGTCGAGATGTGGATCTTCGGTCAGTTGATGAAGTCGGGCTTCTAGCAAAGCGGTGATGGCGAGAAGCGCGATCGGGTCAGACACCAAATCACAAATTCTCAACTCTAGGCGATTGAGATTGTAGGGGCGACGATCGCCATTCGGACGCACTGACGACCAGAGGTGACGCACGTTTTGCATCGTGCCTGCCGCTAATTGCTCCTCTGTCCAGCGGATGAAGTGAGCGTGACTCTCAAATAATGGAACGTGAGTCGGCGTTTTAGGAAAGACTGCCCAACGGCTAGAGTGAGAGCCTGTCACACTGCCGTTCAGGAAAGGAGATGCCGCACTGAGCGCCAGATATAGCGGTGCCTCTACTCGCACCAGACGACAGGCACGCATCAACAGTTCTGGGTCGCTGATGCCGACATTAATGTGCACGCTTGCCGTCACCACTTTTGTCCCGTAGGTCTGCTCGATATAGTCGTGATAAGGGTTTCCCGGATCAGATCGGTGAAACTCATCTGCCCCACTTAATGCCAACGTGCTGCCAGGAATCAACGTGTAGTCTCCCAACTGCTTGAGATATTGCCGAAGCTGAACACGCGGACGAACGAGATCACACAGCGATCGCTCATATCGATAGCTCGGAGCGGTGGTGTATTCAACGTTGCGGCTGTCGGGTTCTCGCACAAAGCCATCCAACGTCGCCACAATCTTGTCAGACATGCCGACGACTTCACCCGCTGGTGTCCCCGTGTAAACCTCGATTTCAAACCCTTTTGATAGCAGCATCTCGCCTCGCAAGTTGAGCGGTATTACTCTTTTAGTATCTGGGAAAAAGGGACGACTGCGAACTATCCCAAAGAGAGGGAGACGGATTGTGATCGAGATCGAGCATAAAAGCCTAGAGATGGCATACTCATCTAAGCCAGAGCGTGGTAGGGAGATTAAATTGTGGGATTGGGTAAATCGGTTGGGTTTTTAGGGTTGGCGATCGCGCTCTACATCTTGTGGGAGATTCGCCAGGTGCTGCTGCTGGTGTTTGCGGCGGTCGTGTTTGCAACGGCGCTCAACAGCTTGGTGCGTCGCCTCCAGCGAGCTGGGCTAAAGCGAGGCGGAGCGGTGGCGCTTTCAATCTTTGTTTTTGTGGTGCTGTTGCTCGTCTTTATTGGGCTGATTGTGCCGCCGTTTATTTCTCAGTTTCAGCAGCTAGTCGAACTGGTGCCCAAAGGCCTTGATAACCTCCAAAATCGGTTTCAAGATATGCAGGGCATGATTCCGGGTTATTCTCAATATCTGCCAGGAGTCGATGATTTGATTCGGCAAATTCAACCCTTAGCCGCACGGGTTGTCGGAAACTTTTTCTCCTGGTTTTCAAACGCCCTCACGATCGTCATCAACCTCCTGCTCGTGGTGATTTTAACGGTGATGTTTTTGCTCCATCCTCAACCCTATCGCCGAGGATTTGTGCTGCTGTTTCCGTCATTTTATCGCCGACGTGCCGATCAGATTCTCTCTCTGTGCGAGATTGCCCTGGTGAACTGGATTGGTGGCATTCTGATCAACATGGTGGTGATCGGAACGGTGAGCGGCATTGGCTTGCTGGTTTTGCGAGTGCCCCTCGTGTTAGCAAATGCTCTGCTAGCTGGCTTGTTAGAAGCGATTCCGAATGTGGGTCCGACGCTGAGTGTGATTCCACCCGTGGCGATCGCGCTGATCGAAGATCCCGTAAAAGCAGGAGCCGTTGTGGTTCTGTATATTGTGATTCAGCAGCTTGAGCAATATTTGCTTGTGCCGTTTGTGATGTCAAAGCAGCTATCGATGCTTCCGGCGGTGACGCTGCTATCTCAAGTCATCTTTGCCATCTTTTTCGGGTTTTTAGGCTTATTTCTCGCCATTCCTTTAGTGATTGTGGGTCAAATTTGGCTGCAAGAAGTCTTGGTCAAAGATATTCTTGACCCCTGGCAAGACAGTGAGAAGTTTCGATCTGACGTGCCGACTCTTCTCGAAGCATCGCCTGCCGAGAGTTCAGATTCAGAACACTCTTGAAACTTCCTCATCAGTCTGATGTCTAGCTACGATCGGATCTACGCTATCGTTCGCCAAATCCCTTATGGGCAAGTGGCGACCTATGGGCAGGTGGCAGAATTGGCAGATCTGGCGGGTCGAGCGCGTCTGGTCGGTTATGCCTTGTTTCGGGTTAGCCCACTTCAAGACGATGTGCCCTGGCATCGAGTCATCAATGCTAAGGGCGAGATTTCTGAGTCACCCTTTCGCAACGGCGGAGATTATTTGCAGCGATCGCTCCTCGAATCTGAAGGCGTTCAGTTTAGCCCAACCGGAAAAATCAGCTTATCTCACTATCGCTGGCAACCGGATTAGACTGACCAAACGGCTGTCAGTTAAACACGTCTAAGATTTTGCGACAAAATCCTTTCAGGCGATCGCAAATGTCTGGAGCCGGACTGCTCATGCCTTCAAAACCCCAGTCTTGCACCGTTGAAAATCGCCACTGGTTGCCCTCGTGATCAAACCCCGCTGCCTCGACTCCGATCGCTCGACGAGTTTGACTGTCTAAATCTTGGTGAAACCGAATTTGCACCAAAATGCTGCGGCTTTGAAACAGGCGACTGCGACCTGGAAAATGAAACCCAATGTCGATCGAGTCGGGATCGACGAGTTCACGCGTGTCTGCGTCATTTGCCCACGGTTTTAAGTCTGCCCGCACATCAGGAAACTCAGATTTAAAGAGATTGACCACCGTTGCAATTTTGCTCGTCGTTTCAAGGGTGGTTGCTTGGTCTGCTGCGTTCACTCCGCTTTTTACCCTTGGTTGAGATGCTCACAATCCTGGATATTTAATCTTTTTCATAATCATAATCGACCCTACCTCGATCAGCAGTACCGATTGATACAACGATAGAGCTGGGTTGAATCGCTAAGGTAATCATTTGCTTGACAGACTTGGGCGATAAGCTGCTAGAATACAAATCGGTAACGCAGTGGGGCGTCGCCAAGTGGTAAGGCACCGGGTTTTGGTCCCGGCATTCCTAGGTTCGAATCCTAGCGCCCCAGTTTTAGATAGATTACTCATGTCTGGGAGATTTCTTGACGGGTGCCACATGCTGCCGGAGATTCATCGTCAACGATATCGAGACTTTCAGCAGATCTTAGAGCGGTTGCACCGTCTGATCTCTCAATCGAATGGTGACAAAGCCCTGCTAAAAGCAGAGGTTGCTCTGGCACAGCAGTTTTTTCAAAACCAAGTGAGAAGTCTAGATTTAGACGAACTGGACGCAACGGTAGGGCAGCGATCTCGCTCTTTTCACGTCGAAATGAATAAGCAACTGCGGCTCTTAGCAACCGATATGATGTTTTTGCAAGCCGCTAAACAAGCAGAGACCAGCCAGCAGAGACTAGAGCAAGTTGGCGATCGAGTCAACACGCTAATCCGCTACTGCGATGCTCTATTGCAGAAAGAATAGCCAATTCTTACGGCTGTCTGCCAAACGTGACGAGAGCTTGATTAAATGGAGATTGTCGCATTGAGAGCATCGCTGTGCAATGTCCCAAAGACCGCAAGATTGCGCTAATAGACGGCACTTTAGCCGATCAGTTGAACGTCAAAGATTGTCCTGACTGCAAAGGAACGTGGATTCCGTCAGAAGATTATCAGACTTGGCAACGTCAAAAAACGCACCCCACCACGGCAGCAGAGCTAGTGCCAAACATTCTAGATGTGGAATTTGTGCAGTCGCCG
>JBBQYE010000273.1:0-4346 GCA_038208945.1 Leptolyngbyales cyanobacterium
TGAGCAAACTGATAGTCGTGTTGCTCTAGCGCTTTGGCAAAGTCCTCCATTGAGAAGGATGCGTCCGATTGAGGCTGAGTTGATTTTTGATTCATGACTGCTAAGTGACATCCCCCAAGGTTGCGGGGTGAATTTGCTGACTATTGCCAGTTTAATACGGGGCGGAAGAAAGGATGAAGGAGTTACTCGTCCGTCATCGTTTGGAAAAGGTTTTTCACCTGTTCCCAGGCATCGGTGGCAGCTTCGGAATTGTAGTCCGATCGGGCATCACAAAAAAATCCGTGACCTGCGGGATAGCGAAAAACTTGATGAGAATGGGGCTGCTGTTGCAGGGCTGTCTCAACCTGATCGATTTGCTCAACGGGAATCAACGGATCTTGAGTTCCAAAAAAAGCGTAGAGAGTGCCCTGAATGTCTCCGGTTCGAGTAATCGTGGGTGCCCCTCCACCCGGAGTCATCGTCGCAATGCCAGCCCCATAAAATGACGCAGTGGCTTTAATTTCTGGCAAGGTTGCCGCTAAATAAGCAACGTGACCACCGAAGCAAAAGCCGATCGCGCCGATCGCATTTCCTTTTACAGATTGAAGCGTCTGTAAATAAGCGATCGTGGCGCGAATATCGCTCAATAATTCATCGGCTGTCGTCTGCTCTTTGTGAACTCGTCCAAGTTTGGTTTCCTCAGCGCTATAGCCCACCTCAAAACCGGGAGCCGTTCGCTGAAAAATCGCGGGTGCGATCGCGACATATCCTTCTCGTACCAGTCGCTCAGTAACGTCGCGGATGTAAGCATTCACCCCAAAAATCTCTTGAATCACCACGATCGCGGGATAGGTTCCTTCACTCACAGGTTCAGCTAAATAAGCATCAATCTTGAGCGACCCATTCAAAACTGTGGTGGTTGTCGTTCTAATGTCTATCACCATAATCGTAAGTTGTGAATCATAGCTTTAGTTTGACTGAAAACTCTTACGAATATTCTTGCAAGAGTTCAGTTAGTTTTGGGTGATGAATTTGTTTCGCTATGATCGGTTTTCATTGAGAAAACCCTTCATTAACTTCCTATTGATATATTTCTATGAAATTGCATTAGGACGCTGTGGTTCGGTCGAAGCAACAGGGGACCTAAGCCCCTTGTTCTAAAGTAGCTGCGTAGAGCTATAACTCTCTAAACGTCTGTAGAAATACGTTAATCAAATCGATTTACTACAATCATTTTGCGTCTAATTCCATACATTGCAGCGATTTTATTGACAATTTAGAATAATTACTGATTTGCTAAGATAAATTAGACAAGATAGGAGAAATACCAGACTGAGAGCAAACGCTGCCCTTTAGAATGGTACGAATAGTAAACAGATTCCGGTGGTAAAATCACCCACTTTGAATCTAGTATCTGAGCAAGTCTTGAGGCGCTGGCATGGTGCAATTTCATATTCAGCCAGATAGTGATATCCCGGCATCGACCCAACTTTATAATCAGATTTTGTTTGCGATCGCGTCGCGGCAATTTTCGCCGGGGCACCGCTTGCCAAGCACCCGCCAATTAGCGATGCAAACTGGGTTACACCGCAACACCATCAGCAAGGTTTATCGTCAGCTAGAAGAGGCAGGCGTGGTCGATGCTCAAGCCGGATCGGGCATTTACGTTCGCGATCAGGCGCACGACCCGACGACGAGCGTTAAGTCTCCGCTGCTCGATCACAATCCTCAAGCGCACAAAATTATTCAAACCAGCCTTGATGATCTATTGAAGCAAGGCTCTTCTCTCGGTCAAGCACGCGAGTTGTTTTTGGCAGAAATTGACTGGCGATTGCGCTGTAGCGCCCAAGTCTTGATTACGGCTCCGCAGCACGACATTGCCAACGGTGAGATTTTGCTGCGCGAGTTAGAACGTGCCCTTAACATTCCCATCCAGCTTGTGCCCTTAGAAGAACTCAGCCGTGTGTTAGACCAAACTCGATCGAGCACCGTTGTCACCAGCCGCTATTTCATCGCTCAAGCAGAAGCGATCGCGACTCCCCGATCGGCGCGGGTGATTCCCGTAGACATCTACGATTTTGAGAAAGAAATCAAAATGGTGCGATCGCTGCCCAAGGGCACTTGTTTGGGCATTGTCAGCCTGAGTTCGGGGACGGTGAATGTTGCCGAGGTGATTATTCACAGCCTGCGAGGGGATGAGTTGCTGGTGATGACCGCGCAAGTGACAGATAACTATAAGATGAATGCGATGGTGCGAAGTGCTCAGACCATCTTCAGTTTTGATGATGCCAGTTCTGCGGCGGTGAAAGCTACGATTTCTGCGGCGAGAGAGGACATCATCCGTCCACCTCAGTTGGTCTACTGTGAAAATTTTATTGTCAGCAAATCCGTTAGCCTCCTTAAGCGCGAACTCGGTTTGGAATAAGGAGACGTTCTAATCCATCAAAAGAGACGTTCCACCAAAATGTCTCTGTGCGGGAACAATATTAAACGTGGTGTAGCGATCCGGGTTCAACGCTGCCGGGTTCTAGCGGCAGAAATAGGGTAAAGACTTCACCTTGTTCTGGACGATGCCGCACGATCAATTTGCCGCCCAATGCCTGAAATAGATTTTTGGTCACCGCTAAATTGAGACTCAAACTTCCGGTTTCGGGTTGAAACATCAGCACTTGACCCAGCGATTTCAGCAAGGGTTGACGGTGCGACGAATCAGAAACCGTTGAGCCGATCGTCTCAGATGACTCTGAAGACTCAAGCTGAAGTTTGAGCTGATGTCCGGCTAATGTAACCTCGACTTGAATATGGCTACCCGATGGCAAGCTGCGAGCAGAGCGATCGATGAGACTGGTCAATGCCTGATCTAACATCGTCGGGTCGCTCACCACCGTCGGAATTTTTTGCGGCAAAATCACGTCTAACGTCAGATTGCGTTGACTCGCCTGCTTTTGCCAACGAGGAATGCTTTGCCGCAACACCTCTGATAGAGAAGTCGGCGCAAGTGATGCAGAGGCTAACGTCGTCGCGGAAGTCTCTAGTTCGACCGCTCGGAAGATCAGCCCAAAGCGATCGATTTGCTCACTGCACTCGCGATCGAGCATCTCTAATCGCTTCAGCACATCGGGCGGTAAGTCTCGACGCTTCAGCAGCGATCGAGTCAACGTCCGAATCGTCGTCAAAGGAGTGCGAACTTCATGGGCGATCGCTTGCAGCAGTTCTATATCAATGCTTTTTCCATCAGACAATCGCTGAGAGAGATCATCTGGAGTCGGGTGCTTCTCAAGCTTCTGTTTTGCCCCGACTTTACGCGCAGATGTCTTGCGATTTCTGTGCAGAGCGGCTTCTACATCGCCTTCACTGAGACGAATAGTCGCGTCTTCAGCCGTGTCTGCTAGATGAGTGATTAGAAGACGGCTAAATTGAGTCACTAACTTATAGTGAGGCTCGATCGCCGGAAACTGCTGAATCAGTGCATCCAGTTTGCTGATGTGATGGGCATTCATTAGCACCACTCGCAGCCGCAAAACTTGCCAAACTCGATCGACGACTTCGGGATCAAACGAGAAAGAAAACGTGGGTTCTCCATTCGCACTGCCACCTAGCACCATCACTAGACTGAACTGATCGGTGAGCACTAAAGAAAACTGCTCAGTGGCTAACGGGTCGCCGGGTAACAGAGACAGTGACGGATTGGTTTCGCAAGTTGAAACGGGTTGGTCGATCGCCGGAGTCAATCGAAACGGCAACCCCATCAATGTTGCAGACGGATCAGCCGAAAATGTCCAGGTGGCAAAGTCAGAAATTAAGTCAGTTTGACTCACCACTGGCAAAGGTCCTGAGAGTATCAATCCTTGGGTGGCTTGATCAGAATCGGCTGGCTTGACTGTCTTCAGCAGAGATTCTAACGCGGCGATCGCGCCAAACCATTCTCGCTCTGCTTTGACTCGCTGGTGAGCGATCGAATTCTTTGAGTTAGGTTGCTCCGATCCAGGTTTCTCTTGAGATGTCGAGACACACGGATCGGCATCGACTTGAGGCTGATTGCTCAGTGCCAGAATCTCACTTAAGGTTGGTAAAATCCAATGATGCATACAAACTGAAACACACTTAACCGCTACCTGATAAGAGCCTATCTGCATTTCAGCCAAATCAGTGAGCGTAGAACCGTACCAAACGAGTTGCAATTACCGTTAGCTTGCGCAAAGCATCCGCACAGTCAGGACTCGACACAATACGTCACAATGAGAAGTAGAAGCACTCTAACGCAAAGATTGAATGGACTGGCAGGAAATTTCTGGTAACTGGGTTTTGATCCCCGATCGCCCGATTGCGATCGTTCACTTTCTAGGCGGCGCATTTGTGGCAACCGC
>JBBQYE010000274.1:0-4320 GCA_038208945.1 Leptolyngbyales cyanobacterium
GGACGGGAATCACAGCAGCTCGCTGATCACGAGGCTCTTCACGTAACGAGGGATTATAAACCATGGAGCGATTCAGTTCACAACAAAAATTAACGGTGTCTTCTTAAAGTTTAGACCTTATGAAACAACCAGAGTCTACCATCGCCTTAAGAAAATGGCTCAAAAAAGTTCGCATATTTTTCTAGTGATGTCAAGCTGCCTTCCTCAAGCGTTTAAATTGTTTATGGTCTCGATCGCTCCGGTTCAAAAAAGGGCATTGCTGAATCAATCTATGAAGCATAGATTTTACCCTCACCCTAACCCTCTCCTTTTGGGAGAGGGTTAGGGTGAGGGCGTTTCATATCTACATTCACCAACGCCCAAAAAAGTTTGTAGTAACCTTACCCGATCGCCAATCACGACGAGTATCTTGAAAGCATTGGCTACCACTGTTTACGAGGGTGAATGCAAATGATCGGGAAATCGGCACTATTAGAAACGATCGCGGGCAAAAATCGAGGGCTGTTGACAACCGAGCCACAAAAACAAGCGATTTTATCGGCGATCGCTCAACTTGAAGATCGCAACCCAACTCCGCGACCGATCGAGGCTCTTGATCTGCTCGAAGGAGATTGGCGGCTAATCTACACCACAAGTCGCGGCATTTTAGGCATTGATCAAGTTCCGTTTCTCAAGCTGGGGCAGGTTTATCAATCGATTCGGGCTTTAGAAGCCAAGATCTATAATATTGCTGAGGTTTATGGAGTGCCTTTTTTGGAAGGGATTGTCAGCGTGGCGGCACGGTTTAAACCTGTCTCCGAGAAGCGAGTCGATGTCAAGTTTGAGCGATCAATCTTAGGATTTCAGCGCTTTTTAAATTATCAAACGCCCGATCATTTTATTCATCAGATTGAGTCGGGGCAGAAACTGACGGCGATCGAGTTCAGTCTTGACAATCGCGATCAACAAGGCTGGCTTGACACGACCTATCTTGATCGAGATATGCGAATCGGGCGCGGCAACGAGGGAAGCGTCTTTGTCTTGACCAAAGGATAGAAAATTATGCGCCTCTCTCAAGGACAGCTAAACCTGCTCGAAACCTGTCCCCGCAAGTTTCAGCACACTTATTTAGAGCAGTTGGCATCACCGACCACTCCAGACCAGCAAGAACGCCTGATGTTGGGAAGTCGGTTTCATCTATTGATGCAGCAGAGAGAAATGGGGCTACCGATCGAGCCATTCATTCAAGAAGATGATCAGCTACGACGGTGGTTTACAGCATTTGTAGGAGCCGCTCCAGAAATTTTGTCCCTAAGTGAAGCGAGTCCAGTTTTGCGTCAAAGCGAACATCAACGCACCCTAGAATTTGAGGGGCATTTGATTACAGTCGTTTATGACTTGCTGATTTTGACTGAGCAACAGGCACAGATTCTAGATTGGAAAACGTATCCCAAGCCTCAAAAATCTAGACGGTTGGCGGAAAACTGGCAGACGAGGCTCTATCCATTTGTGATGGCGGAAACGAGTCATTATCAGCCTGAACACATTTCGATGACTTACTGGTTTTTTCAATCGAGAGAAGCCGATCGAACCGAACCCCAAAGTCTACGATTTGCTTACGACAGCGCCCAACACAGCAAGATTCAGCACAATCTGACTCGACTCCTTCAGCAGTTAACAGGCTGGCTCGATCGCTACCAAACCACCGGAGAATCGTTTCCTCAAATTCCTCACACTGCAACCTGTGACGACTGTGGATTTGCATTGCGGTGTCAGCGATCAGCAGATTCAACAGGAGGAGCGATCGACACAACCAAATTCCTCGATCTCGCTGATATTGAAGAAATTCCTCTCTAAATCTTTTATAGCAATTCCTAGACGGCTGAAGTACAACAAATGTCCTGGAACAAGAGGCTTAAGCCCCTTGTTCAACTCTCACCAGAATTGGAAACGTTATATGACAGACTCTTCAGATTCAGAAGTCTATGCTTCTCCAGTTGATATCCGAGACATGGAGATTGATGACCTTGCCACTGTTTATCACTTAGGCGAAGAATTATTCACCAGCGAACTTTATCCCTACATTTATCGCACTTGGGATCAGTGGGAAGTGATCGGGCTTTACAACACCGATCCCGAATATTGTCTGGTGGCTGAAATCGACGAACAGCTTGCTGGATTTGTGTTGGGCACCATCATCAACAAGTCCACTTTGGTCCATGGCTACATCATTTGGTTAGGGGTTGCGCCCCACTCTCAACGGCGTGGGGTGGCAGACAAATTAGTCGATAAGCTAGTAGAGCGCATGATCGATGATGGGGCACGCTTTATGATGGTAGACACCGACCCCGAAAATCTTCCAGCCCTCAAATTCTTCACCCGCAAAGGGTTTGGCAACATGCGGCAGCACGTCTTTTTGTCGATGAATCTGAGCGAACACGACTATTACGGCAGACTGATCGCCTATGAACGAGAAAAGGCAGATCGGGCAATCTGGAAGCGTCCTCGTCGTCGCCCCAACGCGAAATCTTAAAGGAATTAGATGTCTGAGTTGCCCGATCGCACCAATTCTCAAAAACCATCAAACGCTTGGGTGTTGCCGTCAGAGGTGCCGCCTAAAGAATTTGTAGTGGCGATCGCGTCTCATCTTCCCCAACTCAAAGGAGATTATGTGGCGCAACTGCTGTGGAGTCGAGGCATCCGCGATCTTGATCAGATATCGGGTTATTTGAATCCTGACGACTATCAGCCTGTCAGCCCGTTTGAGTTTGGGCAAGAAATGCGTTGGGCAGTTGAGCGACTGCAAACCGCGCGCCAAAATGGGGAAACGATCGCGATTTGGGGCGATTTTGATGCCGATGGAGTCACCGCAACCGCCGTTTTGTGGGATGGGTTAGGACAGTTTTTCACCCAAAATCAGCAGCTTTTTTACTACATTCCCAATCGGCTCACCGAGTCTCACGGGCTGTCTCAGACGGGAATATCCCTTCTAAAAGAGAAAGGCTGTCGCTTGATTGTGACGTGCGATACGGGCAGTACCAATCTTGACGAAATCGACTACGCCAACCGTTTAGGGATCGATGTAATCGTTACGGATCACCACACATTACCCGTCAGCCGTCCTCCGGTTCGGGCGATCGTCAATTCTCGTTATTTTCCCAAAAATCACCCGCTAGCGAGTCTTTCAGGCGTTGCGGTCGCCTACAAACTAATCGAGGCGTTATATGAAACGTTGCCAGACGTGCCTCGTGAGCCGTTGGATCACTTGCTGGATTTGGTGGCGATCGGACTCATTGCCGATTTGGTCGAACTTAAAGGAGACTGTCGCTATCTGGCACAAAAAGGCATTCAGCAGCTTCAGACTCACTCGCAGCGCAAACCAGAGGAGCAGACTCGTCCTGGCATTACCCGATTGCTGGAACTGTGTAAACGATCGGGCGATCGAGCCACCGATATCTCCTTCGGGTTAGGTCCTAGAATCAACGCCGTTAGCCGCATTCAGGGCGATGCTCATTTTTGCGTCGAGTTGCTCACCAGTCGAGATGTCCAGCGCTGTCGAGAACTCGCGGAGGCAACCGAGTTAGCCAATTCTCGCCGCAAAGCCTTGCAAAAAGACGTTGCCCAACAGGTCGCCGCTAAACTAGCGCATCTTGACCTCTCGACAACCAGCGTGATTGTCCTAGCGGATGACCAGTGGAGCGCTGGAGTTTTAGGACTGGTCGCCGGACAAATTGCTCAAGAATATGGGCGACCCACCATTTTGTTGACGACTGAGCAACCCGATTCAGTCCAATCGTCTGCTCTTGCCCGTGGATCTGCCCGATCGGTGAATCAAATCGATCTCTATCAACTCGTCAAAGATCAAGAGCATCTCCTGCATCGATTTGGGGGGCATCCTTTTGCAGCAGGGTTGAGTCTTAAAGTCGAAGATCTGCCCCTTTTTACTCAGGCGATCAATCAGCGACTACGGCAGCAAATGGGCGGTGTTGAGGCGATCGCGCCTTCCATTCAGGTCGATCTAACTGTCAACGTTCAAGAACTGAGCACAAACATCTATCAAGAACTCCGACTCCTCGAACCCTGCGGCATGGGAAACCCGATTCCCAAACTGTTGATTAAAAACTGCTGGTTTGAGGTGGGTAAGCATCGCAACACTCAAGACTGGAAGGGGCAGAAAGTTCGATACATTCAAACCCGATTCGCCATTCTAGATGATTCCGTATCGGTTGGGTTTCCGGGCGTTTGGTGGGGGCACTACAATTACGAGATTCCTCAAGGACGCTGTGATGCGATCGTCGAACTCGAAAACAATACCTATCGAAAACAGTATGAAGTCCGTTT
>JBBQYE010000275.1:0-4261 GCA_038208945.1 Leptolyngbyales cyanobacterium
GGTAACTGACTGGCACCATCAAGCAAGCTGTAGTCGCTATGAATATGTAGACCAACAAAAGACATAACTGCTCAAACCACACAACGGAATGAGACTAGAGTAACCGATCGTAGACGCTATAGATAACATTTTTTTGAGTCATTAACTCTATATATGGAGTCAACGACAACTGGAGACGTAAATCCGAGATTTCTCTCCAGTCCTACGCCTTCCCAAAAACGGCTTAGTACCAATGTATCAAACTTATGCAGAAAAGAGGTGATTTTGTACTAGAATGCGATTTAGAATTTTGGGTCTCTACTGCTGTCCCGCTCTGAAATAAACTTCGAGCTTACTGAGATTGGTGCAAGCTGCCCATCAGAACGAACTGAACGCGACACCGATCGTCTCCGATCAACGGTGGCAGACAGACTTAAAACGAAGTGTAAAGAATCTGTACGTCCGGTGCAGGGATCTGTTGTGCCTATCAATGCAATTTTTCTATCTGTGCTTCAAACTGTCCAATTTTCGATCGACAACCCTGCAACCTTGCTAAAATCTCGATGATTACGAGTTAACAAAATCAATCCACAAAGCAGCGCAATGGATGCGATCCGTGCATCCATCTTTGCCAGTTGAAGCCGCTGTGACTGTAGTTGATCAAATGCCGTAGCTGCACCCAAATCAAACGAAACCAGGGGTAACACCTTAAAGTCACTGACGAGCCGCGCCATCATTTCATATCCCTTCACCACGTCGCTTACGCTATGAGCGCGATTGATATAAGCGTGGATGCCTAGCATCTGCTCATGAAAGGTTACAGTCGATATCGCAAAATCTGATAGCGGGTAGTGAGTCATTCGTGTCGAAAGATTGCTGTAATCTTGACCTATCTGTCGCTGAAGAATGCTCAGATGATCTGTATCTAATAAATATCTCACTGCTCGTCTGGCGTTTCGAGAATAGACTCATCACCTTGCCGAATCGCTTGCCCATAAGCAAGCACTTCCTCAAAGGCGGGTTCATCCTTGAAAGATCCTGTGATTTGTTGCAGCCAATTTGTCGGTTGGGAAGTCGTAGATTGTTTCTGCAACTTCGCGATCGCCGCTTCTACTGCTGCAAGCCGTTCCTCTAGAGAAGTGTTGGTTGTCATTTAAGGGTTCCGTTAGTCTTCTTTGTGTGTGCAATAACGAGTCAAAGAAAGTTTGACAACGTTCCAGAATCTTAAGAATTCTGTTTAGCCAAAACCGCTGACTGACAAAGCTCTTGTTACAGAGAGCGGTCATTTTAGGTCGCCATCGCGACTACTTCTGAATTTGCTTGACCTTTCCTTGTTTTGCCAACGCCTCATAGACTAGAGCAGCAGCATCTGCGCGGGTTGCGCTCCGATTAGGGTTCAATTTGTTTGAGTCGGGATAATTGGTCACTAACCCAGACTCGATCGCCGCTGCAACCTTATCAACTGCCCACTTTGGCACTTCTTGAGCATCGGCATATTTGCCCACTACTTGCTCAGAATTTGCTGGGGTAGGGAGATTTAACCCAGTGATCAGCGCCACTTGAAGTTGAGAAAGCAGAATCGGCTGATCGGGACGAAACACCCCGCCAGGGTAGCCGTTCATAAATCCAGTTTGAACGGATTTCTCGATCGCTGCATTTGCCCAATAAGTCGGGGCAATATCTTCAAACTGCAACGAGGGTTGGGTCGGAGCTTGATCAAAAGCTTTACTGACAATTCCGGCAAACTCGGCGCGAGTGACAGGCTTGTCAGGCTGAAACGTCCCGCCCGGAAAGCCCCCTAGAACGCCACGCTGGGTCAAGGCTATGATGTAAGGAGCCGCCCAATAAGTCGTCGGCACATCTGAGAATGCAATCACGTCTGGAGATGGCGCAGGAGTCGAAAAGGGTTGAGCAGGGAGAGGCACCGGAACCACAGAAGTCACCGGATCAGAGGTAAAAACTTCAGGAGATGGAGATAGCGTTGCTTGCGGAGCCGGAAATGCCGTAACAGAGGGGTTTGCTTCAGGCGCGATCGTCATCAATGGGCTTGGCACAAGAGCGGGTCGAGGAATTAACCCTCCAGACATTGAGGAGAGATCAAATCCGGAATCTGATTGTCCGATCGCCCAAAAGAAAATGGTGCCAATGCTGCCAAACGCTACCAGGATGGCAATTAATTCGTCAGTGTCGAGCTTTTTACGAGAAGGAGGCGGTTCAGGTGAGGCAGTCATATTAAATTACGACACTTTAAAGAATTCTTTGTCCAAATCCTAAGGCAAATCACTGAGAAGCGATAGAGCTATCCCAAATCTTTGAGCGATTTTGTGATATTTCTCGGTCGATCGACCTCTAGCTCGCGACCAATAGCAATGTGATATGCCAAAAGCTGTAATCGGGAAGTAGCGATTAAGACACTTCTAAATGGGGCTTGCTGCTCGTAGATTTCCTTGAGCATGAAGTGCGGAAATCCCTGATTTGAGTCAATTCCTAGCGTCACGATCGTTCATTCATCACGATTACACCCACCAGTTTAACTAAAAAAATCTACACGCCATCGCGCTGAAGTCGATCGCCTCACCCCCGCGTTGATAGAGAAACCCATAGAATCTAAGTGTATCTGTAATTTTTTACCTTATTATTTAGTTGGGTTCTCGCCCTCGTGTTGAATGACTTCCACCACTTCTCACTCTCACTCATCTATTCGCTATGTTCAAAAAACGCTCGATCGGGCAGAGCGAGCCGTTCGGTGTGCGCCTTTTCGAGTAAAGCTTTATGCCACAATGGTGACGCAAAGTGTTCCACTTTTGGCAGTTGTGGGCACGACGGGGATACGTCATCAATATAGTAAGCGTTCAGTCACAGAATTAATTGCCGAAAGTGAACTGCTGTGGCTGATTCAAGTTGGGCTTCTCAGGCGAGAAGTCGATGGTCAAGGTCTGACCGACAGCTTTCGCCTCACCCCTCTGGGTCGGCAACTGGTTGCCCGATGGCACAACTCAGGGCGCACCGAGCTGCAACCCAGTTGGAGCGATCGCTTCTACAATATTTTGAATCGCTGGTTTCGATTGCCCTTCTAGAAATCACCCTCTACCCGGAGTTCACACGTTATGCTGCCCTGCCCCCCTAGCAGTCTCGGAGGTATTTGATGAAAGCCATTATGGTGGTGGGCACAACCTCCCACGCTGGAAAATCATTGATCACGGCTGCCCTGTGTCGAATTTTGTCGCGGCGGGGTTGGCGAGTGGCTCCGTTTAAAGGGCAAAATATGGCGCTCAACTCTTATGTGACGGCAAACGGGGGCGAGATTGGCTATGCTCAGGCGGTTCAGGCTTGGGCGGCGGGAGTGGTTCCTTGGGTCGAGATGAATCCAATTTTGCTCAAGCCGCAGGGAGATATGACTTCTCAAGTGGTGCTTAAGGGCAGAGTCATCGGCAAAATTGGAGCCGCTGAGTATTATGAAAAGTTTTTTGATCAGGGTTGGCAAGCGATCGAAGAGTCGCTGCGTCGTCTGGGCGAAGAGTTTGATCTCGTGGTTTGTGAAGGGGCAGGCAGTCCGGCTGAGATCAATCTCAAGCATCGTGACCTGACCAATATGCGGGTCGCCAAACACTTAAATGCGCCCACCTTGCTGGTCGTGGACATCGATCGGGGCGGAGCCTTTGCCCATGTGGTTGGCACTCTAGAGCTTCTCGACCCAGACGAACGGGCATTAATCAAAGGAGTAATCATCAACAAGTTTCGCGGACAGCGATCGCTGTTGCAATCGGGCATTGATTGGCTCGAAGAACGCACCGGAATTCCTGTCGTTGGGGTGATTCCCTGGTTAGACACGGCGTTTCCGGCTGAAGACTCGCTGAGTTTGTTCGATCGTCAGGCGGCTCCTAGTAGTGAATTGACGATCGGAGTGGTTCGTCTGCCGCGCATCTCAAACTTCACTGATTTTGACCCGCTCGAAGCCGAACCCACCGTCTCAGTCAAATATATCCACCCTAAACAATCGCTGGGGCACCCGGATGCAGTGATTATTCCAGGTTCTAAGACGACGATTTCTGATCTGGTCGCGCTCCACAAGTCCGGCATGGCAGAAGAGTTGCAAAACTATGCGGCGGCAGGCGGCACGATCTTGGGCATCTGTGGCGGCTATCAAATGCTGGGCAAGATTTTGGCAGACCCCGAAGGCATCGAAGGTCAAGAAGGTCGCTATCGCGGGTTGGAGCTGCTGCCTATCAAAACCGTGATTGCGGGGCAAAAAGTCGCCCGTCAGCGCAGTGTCACGTCTAAC
>JBBQYE010000276.1:0-4255 GCA_038208945.1 Leptolyngbyales cyanobacterium
AGTGCTTGGTGAAATGCGTGACGATCGAAGTCGGGCCACAGCGTGTCAGTCACATAAATCTCACTATATGCCATCTGCCAGAGCAGAAAATTGCTCAAGCGCATTTCGCCACTCGTCCGAATCAGCAAATCAGGGTCACAAATTCCAGCAGTGTAGAGGTAACGTTCAAATAAACTCTCATCAATGTCTTCAATCTGCACCGTACCCTGCTGAACCTGAGCCGCGATCGCTCGACATGCCCGCAAAATCTCCTGCCGTCCGCCATAGTTAGTGGCGACCGTGAAGCAAATTCCCTGGTTATCTTGGGTTTCTAGCATCGATCGCTCGATTTCAGCTTGCAGGCTTCGAGGCAATGCGCCCAGATTGCCGACAAACTTGATGCAGACATTTTCTCGCATCATTTCTCGCAGTTCTTGACGCAGCACTCGCTCAAACAGCGTCATCAAAAACTCAACTTCTTCAAGCGGTCTGCCCCAATTTTCGGTTGAAAACGCGTAGGCAGTCAGCGCCTGCACTCCCCAATCTCGGCAGCACCGCAGCAGATCTTTTAACACATCGACTCCTCGACGGTGCCCCATAATTCGGGGTAGCCCCTGACGTTTTGCCCAGCGTCCATTGCCATCCATAATGACAGCGACATGGTTGGGCAATTTATCTCGCTCTAGGTCAGCAGGTAATTGTAAAACGGTGTGCTTGGCAGTCATTGTTTTGTGAGAAGCCGATGCTTGAGTAATAGAAAGTTAAACGGGTGAAGGTTTATGGAGAGAAATTTTTGGGCGATCGTACAGCACTGGACTCTAGCCTAACGACTGCAAAGATGTCATCGTACAAGAATCTGGACTAGTCACTCTGCTTTTTCGCGTCTTTTGCCTTGGGGTTGGGATGCAGACTATCTTCAGCATCGCTCATCTTTCTCTGCCGAGATAAACGCGGAAATAAAGACAACACTCTGGCAGAAATCTGACGCACCAAACTTCGCAAATTTGGGGCAACGGCTTCACGATCGCCCGATTCAGAAAATCGGGCTTCTAGAAGTTCTTTTAGCTTCATGCTGGTTAGGGGACGATTGAGAGTGCCCCGTTCGGCGAGAGAGATCGAGCCTGTCTCCTCAGAAACGACGACGCAGATGCAGTTTTCAACCCGTTCGGTGATGCCCATTGCCGCTCGATGTCGGGTTCCTAGCTGCCGAGAGGCGGTTCGTTCTGAGAGCGGTAAGATCACCCCTGCCGCGATGATTCGAGAGCCTCGGATCAAAACTGCCCCATCGTGCAGCAGAGTTGTCGGCTGAAAGATAGTCTGAAGCAGTTCTTTAGATACTTCAGCGTTGAGTCTGATTCCGGGAACCGAGAAATCTCGCTCGTCGATCGGAGTCGAAGTTTCCAAAATCAATAGCGCTCCGATGCGGTTTTGCGACAGCTCTTTGACAGCATCAACAATTTCGTCAATCACGCTGTCCGATCGTGGCAAATTTCTCCGCGATGGCTGAAACAGCTGGAAGATTTCACCTCGCCCTAGCTGCTCTAAAAAGCGACGAAATTCTGATTGGAGAATAAACGCCATCGCGACCGCCGCGCCGATAACTAAATTATTTAGAACAAAGCTCAAAAGTCTGAGTTCTAATCTCTGGCTCACGGCTGCCGCTAACATCAGCACAATAAATCCTCTGACCATCCAGAGCGTGCGACGCTCACCGATGATGACCAACATCACATAGGTCAGCGCCAGCACTAACCCAACATCAATCAGGAACCTGAGATTATCGAGTATAAAAATCAACAAGGACTGTGTCCAGTCGGGGTTTGTTAATCAGGGTCAAGGGTTAAAGATTCAGAGTGAAAGCGACACGGGAGTGATTCAAATTGGTTGATTCAACAGTTAAACTCCTTCACCTTCACCCGTCATCCTTGCCGTTTCACCCTGCTTTCAATCTTTCTGGGAGACGATCTTGTCGGATCAGATCTTCGTAGGTTTCTCGCTGCAAAACGATGTTTGCCTCTCCTGCGTTTACCAAAACGGCAGCCGGACGCGGCAAACGGTTGTAGTTAGAAGACATACTGTAATTGTAGGCTCCGGTTGCCATGACGACGAGAATGTCACCCGATCGCGTCTCTGGCAGATGTGCCTCTTTAATCAAGATATCGCCTGATTCACAGTGTTTTCCAGCGATCGTGACTTGGGTAGTCATTGGGGCAGACATCCGATTTGCCACGACTGCCCGATAAATCGACTGATAGGTGATCGGGCGCGGGTTATCGGACATTCCCCCATCGACACTCAGATAAGTGCGGATTCCAGGAACGGTTTTTTCTCCCCCGATCGTGTAAGCCGTAACGCAAGCAGAGCCGATCAGCGATCGTCCCGGTTCTGACAACAACTTTGGCATGGGAATATTTTGACTCTGACAGGCGGCAACGACAGACTCGCACACGACTTTTACCCAGTCATCAATGCTGGGAGGATCGTCTGATTCGGTATAGCGAATGCCCAAACCGCCGCCGATATTGAGTTCCTGAATAGCCAACCCGTGTTGAGCCGCTTTGCCTAACCACTGCACCATCACCGTTCCTAGGTCTTGATGTGGTTGCAGTTCAAAAATTTGAGACCCGATGTGAGCGTGTAACCCTACAAATGCCAGCGATGACTGTTGGCTGATGAACTTGAATAGTTCGTCAACCTGATTGGGGTCAAAGCCAAATTTGCTGTCTAGATGCCCAGTTCGGATGTATTCGTGAGTGTGGCACTCAATCCCTGGGGTGAGACGGAGCATGACTCGAATGGGAGTTTGACGATCGACGGTCAATGTCGCCAACGTCTTTAGCTCTAACCAGTTGTCAACGACGATCGTGCAGCCGGACTCGATCGCCAATTTCAACTCATCCAGGGACTTGTTGTTGCCGTGCAGATAAAGCTTGTTGGGGTCAAGTCCTGCTTTTAGTGCCGTATAGAGTTCACCGCCCGAAACGATGTCGATTCCTAAGCCTTCACTGCCGACGATCGCGCAGACTGCCAAACAGTTCCAAGCTTTCGAGGCATAGAGAACCTGCGATTCTCCGGGATAGTAGCGCTTGAACGCGTCGCGATACTGATGGCAAGCAGTTCTCAAAGTCTCCTCATCCAAAATATAGAGCGGAGAGCCAAATTCTTGCACCAGTTCAGAGACATCACAGCCTCCAATCTCTAAGCGATCGTCGCGGTTGACTTGGGCAGTCAGGGGCAACAGGAATTGATTGGGCGACCGATCCCCAGAAGTCGTTGAGTGGGGCAAATATTGCCGACCGGAGTTTTGAACCTCCACAGGTTGAGTCAATGTCATGTCTTTGTTGTCGTCCTCGCTAGCGGCAGGCTCAAGCCATTTTTGCTATTACCAGTGTACAATTGGAGACTGTGCATTCTGACTCAAATTCGAGAAGCTTGTGTGACTTCCCTCCTAAAACTTGAGCGCTTAACGTCAGAGTTTCTTCCAGCCGTTTTAGACCTCGACCAGCAGTGTTTTAATGGACTGTGGACTCTAGAGAGCTACCAGAGAGAACTGAACAGCCCGAACAGTGATTTAGTGATATTAGTCGATGACCGTGCTCTGATCCCTGTAGTCGGGCTGGGCTGTGTCTGGGCAATCTTGGATGAGGCTCACATCACGATCGTCGCCGTTCACCCCAACTATCAGCGTCAAGGGTTTGGACAAACTATTCTTCTGTCTCTGCTGCAATTGGCTCATCAGCGAGAGCTAGAAAGAGCTACCCTAGAAGTCAGAATTTCTAATCAATCCGCGATCAATCTATATCAAAAGTTTGATTTTCGCGAAGCAGGGCGACGAAAGCGCTACTACCCCGACACCGGAGAGGATGCGAGCATTCTCTGGCGTGGCGGACTGCAACACCCCAGTTTTCCTGACCTTTTGACCCATTGGCAGACCCAAATCTGCGATCACCTTGCTCAAAACAATTGGACTCTAAATGGTTACCTCTAATACGTTTACAACAGAAAATCTTTTGTTATCAACAGACGCTTGAGGGTTCGATGACAATCTGCCCTTGGTCGTAGCCTTTAAGCCTTTGGCGATCGCGAACGATCGAGTTCGGTAATCGCGACTCATTCTGCGGCATAGACCCAGTATCGAGACAATTCCGCTATGTTAGAATCATCGGTACCGGCAACGCAGCAGGTGAGTGGAAATACGCCATGTTTGAACGCTTCACAGAAAAAGCCATTAAGGTGATCATGCTAGCCCAAGAGGAAGCTCGCCGCTTGGGTCACA
>JBBQYE010000277.1:0-4227 GCA_038208945.1 Leptolyngbyales cyanobacterium
TAGATGCCCGAATCGAGAAAATCATGCCCGATTTGGGCTTTGAGATTGAGGATGGCGATCGCTTAGTCAGCGCTTTTAGCGGCGGGTGGCAAATGCGAATGAGTTTAGGCAAAATTCTGCTACAAAAGCCCGATTTGCTGCTGCTCGACGAGCCGACCAACCATTTGGATTTAGAGACGATCGAGTGGTTAGAAACCTACCTCAAAGGGCTGTCAACCCCGATGGTGATCGTCTCGCATGACCGCGAATTTCTCGATCGGCTCTGCACCCAAATTGTCGAAACTGAGCGGGGAGTTTCGACTACTTACCTCGGCAACTACTCTACTTATTTGCTGCAAAAGCAAGAGCAGCGAGATGCTCAGATGAGTGCCTTTGAGCGTCAGCAAAAAGAGTTAGAGAAACAACAAACCTTTGTCGATCGCTTCCGTGCCAGCGCTACTCGCAGCACCCAGGCAAAAAGTCGCGAGAAGCAATTAGACAAAATCGAGCGCATCGAAGCCCCCGATGGTGATGTACGAGGGCTGCATTTTCGCTTTCCTCCAGCACCTCGGAGCGGACGAGAAGTGGTGACGATCGACAATCTGGTTCACACGTATGGAGAAAAGATCCTATTTTTGGGAGCCGATTTGGTGATTGAGCGCGGCGATCGGATTGCCTTTCTCGGACCGAATGGCGCAGGCAAATCGACGTTATTGCACTTAATCACGGGTGCAGAAAAGCCCACCGATGGCAGCATTAAGTTAGGAGATCATAACGTCATTCCCAGCTATTTTGAGCAAAATCAGGCTGAAGCGCTCGACTTAGACAGAACGGTCATCGAAACCATTCATGACGAAGTTCCTAAATGGACGAATGAGGAAGTTCGGACGCTTTTGGGACGCTTTTTGTTCAGTGGCGATACTGTCTTTAAGAAGGTCGAAGCCTTGAGCGGAGGCGAAAAAGCGCGGTTGGCTCTGGCAAAAATGCTGCTTCGTCCCGCCAATTTGCTGATTTTAGATGAGCCGACAAATCACTTGGATATTCCAGCCAAAGAGATGCTCGAAGAAGCCATTCAAAATTATGACGGCAGTGTGATTATCGTTTCGCACGATCGTTATTTCATCTCTCAAACCGTTAACAAAATCGTCGAGATTCGCGATGGCGAACTGCGGCTCTATCGCGGCGATTATCACTACTATCTCGACAAAGTGGCTGAAGAAAAAGAGAAAGCGGAGCTAGCGGCGATCGAAGCCGAAAAAGCCGCTAAAGTTGAATCAAAGCGAGAAAGACAAAAAGAGAAAGAAAAGACAAAGAAAGCTCAGAAAAGCCATTGAGTCCCTTAAAAAGGGAAGGGTGAAATGAAGCTTGGTGTCTAGCCGCTGTGTGCTGAGAAGCGACTCGTTTTAACCATCTCGATAGGGATGGTATGATCTTCAGAAGAATTGTTCATTAGAAGGGCATTTTATATGGCGCAGGTGCCTGTCTCTCCTGTAGTGCTGGTCATCTTAGACGGTTGGGGTTACCGCGAAGAAACAGACGGGAACGCCATTGCTGCTGCTAAAACGCCAGTGATGAATAGCCTGTGGGCAGCATATCCTCATACGCTGATTCGCACCGCTGGTAAGGATGTTGGGTTGCCAGACGGTCAAATGGGTAACTCAGAAGTCGGTCATCTCAACATTGGGGCTGGCAGAGTCGTTCCTCAAGAGCTAGTGCGGATTTCGGATGCGGTTGAAGATCGCAGTTTGTTGAGCAATCCCAAGTTAGTGAAAGTCTGCCAAGAAGTGCAGCGTCACCAAGGAAAACTGCACCTGATTGGATTGTGCTCAGATGGTGGGGTGCATTCTCACCTCAGTCACTTATTTGGCTTGCTTGATTTGGCAAAAGAGCAAGGGATTCAAGATGTGTGTATCCACGCCATTACCGATGGGCGAGACACTCAGACCACTGAGGGTGCAGACGCGATCGGACGACTCCAAGACTACTGCGATCTCATCGGTACAGGTCGCATTGTCACCCTCGGCGGTCGCTATTATAGTCTCGATCGCGATCACCGATGGGATCGCGTAAAACTGGCGTATGACGTGATGACTCAGGATGGCGAAGGCGATGGTCGATCGGCGCTAGAGGTGCTCCAAGCCTCCTATGTCGAGGGAAAAACAGATGAATTTGTGATTCCGACTCGTATTGCACCAGGAGCTATCAAAGCTGGGGATGGGGTGATTTTCTTTAACTTCCGCCCCGATCGTGCCCGTCAACTGACTCAAGCGTTGGTCGATCCCAAGTTTAAGGGGTTTGAGCGAGAGCAGATTCGTCCCTTGCCGTTTGTGACCTTCACACAATACGATGCGTCGCTTCCCGTTCTCGTCGCGTTTGAGCCGCAAAACTTAAACAATATTTTGGGCGAAGTGGTCTCCCGACATGGGCTACGTCAGTTTCGCGCCGCAGAAACCGAAAAATATGCCCACGTCACTTACTTCTTTAACGGTGGCTTAGAAGAGCCGTTTCCCGGTGAAGATCGTGAATTGGTGCCGAGTCCGATGGTGATGACCTACGACAGTGCTCCGGCGATGTCGGCTGAGGCGGTAACGGATGTGGCGATCGCGGCGATCGAAAAGCGCATCTATTCGCTGGTCGTCATCAACTACGCCAATCCTGATATGGTCGGGCACACGGGACAGATGGACGCAACCGTGACAGCACTCGAAGCGGTCGATCGCTGTTTGGGTAGCCTCTTAGAGCAGATCAACCGCGCTGGAGGCACCGCGATCATTATCGCTGACCACGGCAACGCCGAGATGATGTGGGACGAAAACGGCAACCCCTGGACGGCTCACACCACCAATCCGGTGCCGTTCATCCTCGTCGAAGGAGAAGGACTGAAGATTCCTGGACACGGAACGGACGTTGCTCTCAGAGAAGATGGACGACTAGCCGACATTGCACCGACGATTCTAGACATCTTGAGGTTGCCACAGCCACCTGAGATGACAGGGCGATCGCTGGTCGAGTCTGCTGAATTTGATGTGCGGGCAAACCGGACTCCGGTTAAGATTGCGCGATAATGCGAGAATAAACGTTGAGTCTTGAACTGATTTCGATCCCTGAATTCAAAACTTAACTCTGCTGATTTTTTAGTTAGGCTCGTCGTCATGACACTGATTTTGGTTTTAAAAACGGTTTGGATGGTTTGTGCAGTGGGAATTATTATTCTCGTGTTGCTGCACAGCCCCAAGGGAGATGGGTTGAGCGGGTTGGGCGGGCAAGCTCAGTTGTTTACGAGCACCAAAAGTGCTGAGACAACCCTCAATCGGGTGACTTGGACGCTCACCATTCTCTTTATTGGGATCACGATCGTGCTTAGTGCTGGTTGGCTAGGTCGATAACCATTGGCTAGCAGAAAGTTTCGGCTGGGCAAAACGCACCCTCTTGCACTGATTTGCGGGTTTGGGTGCGTTTTGTTGATCCTACTTTTGCATTCCTCTTCGATCGCCCAAGATGCCCTTCCAGCGCTCAAAGCGCATCCTCTCCCGCCCTCGTTAGCGCAGTGGAGAGACTCGGCAGATCAGAGAGATTATTTCGATCGAGTTCAAAAAACTCAGCCAGACTATTTGGTGTGGTCACAGTTTCCCGTCAAGGTTTATGTGCAGCCGATCGAGAAGTCAGAAGCCGCTAATCCTGCCCGTGCCCAAGCTTGGATTGAGGCGGTGTCGCAAGCGGTGCAAGAGTGGACGGTTTATCTTCCTTTGCAGGTGACGGATCGGGTGGAAGACGCTGATATTGTGGTGCGTCGATCGTTCCTGCCCATTCGTGCAACACCCGGAAAGCCGTCGGTTCCTCAACGAATTCGAGCGGCTGAAACTCGCTACGAGCTTTATGACCAAGCGATCGGGGATGGTTCGGCAATTTTGGCGCATCGCTGCACCATCGTTGTGCAACCCAATCAGGCAGAGTCCTACGTGTTAGCATCGGCTCGTCATGAATTAGGTCACGCATTGGGAATTTGGGGGCACAGTTCTTTGCAAACCGATGCTTTATATTTTTCTCAGGTTCGCAACCCGCCGCTGATCTCGCCGCGAGACGTGAATACCCTAAAACGAATTTATGAGCAGCCGACTCGATTAGGGTGGACGATTCCTAAGAAGAATGGAGCGTGATGGACTCCTAGCGCTTCAGCGCAAAGCCGTCTGGAATTTTGAAGTCAAGCAGCAAGACATCTCGATAGCGATCGCTGAGATTCCAGGCTTC
>JBBQYE010000278.1:0-4177 GCA_038208945.1 Leptolyngbyales cyanobacterium
TGGCTTTTGCTTTGGCATCGATCGCCAATGTCAAAGAAGGAGTCACTTGCTTAACCCGTGCTGCCAGCTTCATAGGATTTTGAGTTATGAATTTTGAGTGCGTCGAGACATCAGAAGCTACGTCGAGACGAGATGCCCTAACGCTTGTGCTTAGTCTTAAATCGTAACAGTGGATTCTAACTCAAAACCCAAAACTCAAAACTTAAGTCTCGTTGCGTCACGCGATCGTGACATCGGGCGATAGGTAAACATCTTGAATCTGATGAAACAGCTTAACGCCTTCCTCAAAAGGGCGTTGGAATGTTTTGCGTCCAGAAATCAAGCCGCTTCCTCCGGCTCGTTTGTTGATTACAGCCGTGCGGATCGCTTCTGCAAAGTCAGCTTTTCCTGACGCACCGCCTGAGTTAATCAACCCGACGCGACCTGAGTAACAGTTTAGAAGCTGATAGCGAGTCAAATCGATCGGGTGATCGGTCGTCAGATCTGAGTAGACCCGTGGATCAGTTTTGCCGTAGCTTTTGCCCGTGGCTTGAGCGACTGCCCCATAGCCATTATTGACTTCGGGCAGTTTTTGTTTGATGATGTCGGCTTCGATCGTCACCCCCAAATGGTTTGCCTGACCTGTCAAGTCTGCCGCTAGATCATAGTCTTTGTCTTGCTTGAACGCGGGATTGCGGAGATAGCACCAGAGAACGGTTGCCATTCCCAACTCGTGGGCACGGGCAAATGCACGGCTGACTTCTTGAATTTGCCGACTCGACTCAGGCGAGCCAAAATAAATCGTCGCACCGACTGCCACCGATCCCAAATTCCAAGCTTGCTCAACTGAGGCGAACATAAATTGATCAAACTGATTGGGATAGGTCAGCAGTTCGTTATGGTTGATTTTGGTGATGAACGGGACTCTGTGAGCATATTTGCGAGACACACTGCCCAACACGCCTAACGTCGTCGCCACCGCACTACAGCCCGCTGCGATCGCCAGCTTCAAAATATTCTCACTGTCAAAATAAATTGGATTCGGAGCAAACGATGCGCCTGCCGAATGCTCAATCCCTTGATCGACGGGCAAGATTGACAGATAGCCCGTGTTTGCCAGTCGCCCAGAAGAGTAAAGTTGTTGAAGACTGCGAAGCACCTGTGGAGAGCGATCGCTATATGCAAAGGTGCGGTCGATAAAATCGGGACCGGGCAAATGTAAAAGATCTTTAGAAACTTTTGCCTGATGGGTGAGCAAGTCTTCTGCTTCGTCACCTAACCAAGCCTCGATCGACTGAGGTGCAGAGAGTGTAGCGGTCATTGCAAAAATCCCCAATTAAAGGACGAGTCACATCTTTAACCTCCCCAATTTAGCGTTTGTGTTAAATTCCGCTTGTGTCTAGAAGGGTATGTTTTAGATGGGATTAGCGCTTCGATCGGCATGGGTGACTTTAGCGGCAGGCGAATTTGCTCGGTCGATCGGGTTTTACAGCCGCCTGCTCGATCGAGAACCCGTCTCTCAGATTCCTAATCGCTATGCAGAATTTCAGATCACTGGTTTGCGATTGGGAATTTATCAACCCCAACAAAATCAATCGCTTCTTTCAACCTCGTTTCCTGCCATCAGTTTCTGTTTGGAGGTTGAAGATTTAGACGCGGCGATCGATCATCTGACTCAACTCGGCTATCCGCCACCAGGAGAAATTCTCACGCCATCCCACGGCAGAGAAATCTACGCTTATGACCCAGACGGGAATCGATTGATTTTGTATCAGCGATTCTAAGCCAGCAAAACCTCTTTCGCGACAGCTAAAAATTCTTGTCGATCGGCATAGCCATTCAATCCGCCGTTGATGGTGCGAGTGATTTGCTCAACGTCATTGCGATCGGCAAGCTCGTTTAGCTGATTTTTCTGCCAAAACCAGCCTGCACTTAAGCAAGCCAAGTCATCATCTGAGAGCCGAGCCGGACTTTTGATTAAATCAACGCCGAGATCTTGACCACAGGTGTCATAGTTTGTTCTGCCCGTGATCTGAATCAGCCCTCTCCCTTTAAAACGCCGACCGTCGCCGGGTTCTGTATTGCCTAAATCGGTTCTGCCTTCGAGATAATCACCAGAGTCAAGTTCTTCTAAATAGTTAAATGAGCCAGACTCGTGTGCCAACTGAGCGAGAAAATGCGACTGTCGCAGCGGCGTAGTGATTTGATAACCTGCCATCGTCAGTTGCAGGTGAGGCAACAATTCAGCTACTCGTGTCACATCCGCATAGGGGGCAATCTCAAGAATCTGCTGAACGGTGATTTTGGGGATTTTGGCTTCAGCAAAAATGCCTGCATAAGGAGGACGATCGCTTGGTCGCGGCGGCAAATTTGAGAGCGATCGCAGCAAATCATCGACCCAGCCATCTTGAGCGCCAGATTCTCGAAGATTGATGATTAGTTGCTTGAGGCGATTAGCAACTTGAACGCGCCCGACACTGATGGGCGAATTAGGAAACATGCCCTTAAACGGCTCACGATCGCTCGGTCGAGCAGGCAAATTAGTCAGCGATCGCAGCAGATCATCGATCTGATAATCTCCAGGTTGAATCTCGTCGCCTGTGGTGCGATTGATCAAAATCAGTAAGCGATCGACAGCTTGTTTTCTCCAAATAGCCAGTTGTTGCGAAGATGGCATTGAGCACCTCAAGAGTGATTGACAAATTTTCCTCAGCGCTCCCCACAACAGGAGTCATCGCCTCAGTAGATTCAACACTCTTTCAGCCTCAATTCCAGAATTCTTGCTGCTCAATCAGTAAAACTGCACGATCGATGCTCATTCTTTAGGGAGATTTGCAGTCTGTGTGGTTATGGGAAAATTTTACATAATTTAATACTTATCTAATATACTCTTGATCAGAAGACGTAGAAATTATGGAAAAGAAACGACGCGATTTAATTCAGTTTTTGAGAGAGGAATTGGCGCTTCCGGTCGCCGCGATCGAGCTAGCCACACGCCGCTCCGAGCAAAACACAACTGCATTGCCGATGGTGCTTTGGCAATATGGCTTGGTGACGCTGGCGCAGCTTGACCAAATCTTTGATTGGATGGAAACGATCAGTAGTTGACAGATGACAGCCGCCCGTTGCGGATCTGCACGACTGGATGATTGGAGAGCCGAATCAAACTCTCATCATGAGTCGTCACAATCACCGTAATGCCGATCTGGTTCAGCTTCTTAAGAATCTTGATCACTTGCCACGAATTATCAGGATCGAGATTTCCAGTCGGTTCATCTGCCAAGAGTAGCGGAGGAGTGCCAACGATCGCGCGGGCAATGCTGACTCGCTGCTGCTCGCCGCCCGACAGCTCTTCTGGAAAACACTCTGCTTTATGCTGCAAACCCACCATTTTGAGAGCGGCAGGCAAGCGTCGATTGATCTCCTTGCGGGTGTAGCCCTGCGCCCACAGCACGAATGACACATTTTCAGTCACCGTGCGCCGAGGAATCAGCTTGTAATCTTGAAACACAATGCCAATGCGACGACGCAATAATGAGAGGCGATCGCCCCGCAGTTTTGCCGGAAAGTCATTATCCACTTTGACTTCGCCTTGAGAGGCGCACTCTTCGCCATAGAGCAACTTGAGAAACGTCGATTTGCCAGAACCCGATGGACCTGTGACAAACAAGAAGTCACCTCGCTTGACTTCTAAGTTGACATCAATCAGCGCCTGACTGCCGTTGCGATAAGTCTTGCTGACGCTCTGAAGTTGAATGATGTTATCGACGGGCTTGCTGGGAGACTGGCGATCGCGCTGTGCGTTTCCAGAAGCATCGGTGAGAACTTGCGGCATGAGACGTGACGATGGAAAGTCAACTCATTAGAACACAAAGACCAGACTTCAGTGTTGCTAAATGTAGATATGAATGACCCTCCTTACGAAGTGGGGCAAGCCCTCGCCAACCCTTCTCCCTGGGGAGAAGGGAGCCAGAATTTTTGTTCCCTCTCCTTTTGGGAGAGGGCTAGGGTGAGGGCAAAATCTGTGCTTCCTAGACAAATTCAGCAACGCCCAACCGTCAAAATCTCGTGCTGATTGGGTTACGTTTTGTCAGCCGATAGAGAATCGATCGTCCTGCAAACTGCGGCAGTGCCATCATTCTCCGCCAGCGCCAGGGTTCTTGATAGAGGCGATAAACCCACTCTAGATGGTTGTCTC
>JBBQYE010000279.1:0-4170 GCA_038208945.1 Leptolyngbyales cyanobacterium
TTTGGGCGATGTGCTTTATGCTCAGGGCAATGTGGCAGGCGCGATCGGGGCGTATGGTGATGCGATTCAAACCACTCCGTCGGCTGAGGCATATAGCAAGTTGGGCATCGCCCTCGAAGCCTATGGCGATAATATCGCTCAGGCGATCGCGGCTTACCAGTTAGCGCTGCAACTTGACCCTGACGATGAGAGCGCTCGACAAAACCTGCAACGGCTTTATAAAACCCATCATCTGACCGATTCAGAGTCAGAATTTGAGCACTCATCGAGTCAGTCGGCTCTAGTTGAGCAACCTTCCTCCAGCGTTGCCCAGCAGTCTGTCACGATCGCTCAATCGCCTCAACTCGATTCTGGCTTAACCGCAGCCGCGCCCGTCGATCGCGTCTTTAGGCATCCCAGCCAGAAGATTCGCTCTCCTTGGAAGTGGGCGGTTGCAGGAGTTGGCGTTGCATCGGTGGTTGTGCTGGGCATCTGGGGAGTGTCTAAGTTTGGGTCAGCTTCTAATCCCAGTCCCGATGACCTTCTGCGGCGAATTCCTAGCCTTGACCAACCCTCTAATCAAACGGCTGTCAATTCTGATAAAGCTGATACCAACAATCTGACGAGAATCGCGACTACAAGCTTTAGCCAGGGCAACCTAGAAGCCGGACAGAAAGCCGTAGAAGCGCTGCTCGATCGCAATGCGCTCTCAGCCGCAGGGGCTGCTTTACAGTCGCTTCCGGCTGACAAAGACGTTCCGACGACTAGCTTTTTGCGAGGTCGGCTGGCGTGGCAGTTTGTGAAGACCAAAAACGGCAACTACAGTGGCGAAGATGCCCGTCGCTATTGGGAAACCGCCGTTAAAGACAACTCTAACCCTCGCTATTACAATGCGTTGGGCTTTGCCTATTACCGTGAAGGCAATCTCAGACGCGCCAGTGATGCCTGGTTTCAGTCGATCGCGCTGACCAAACCGCAAAAAGTCAGTCAAGGAGACACTGCTAAAACTCCTTCTCAAGATGCGCTGGTTGCTTATTCAGGGTTAGCGCTCGTATCGATGAAATCGCTCAATGGTCAGCCTGCCGACCAGCAGACGCAGCTTAAAGGGGAGGCAGTGAAGCTTCGCGATCAGGTTCTCCATCAGGCTCCGATTGAGTTTCAGCCCGATACGCTAGCTAAGAATTGGCTTTGGACTGAGGGCGCGATCGCTGACTGGAAAGCCCTACTAGCAGTAAAATCCTAGGCGTTGCTGAATCGGTCTGTGAAGCACAGATTTTACCCTCACCCTAGCCCTCTCCCAAGAGGAGAGGGGACAAGAGTTCTGGCTCCCTTCTCCCCAGGGAGAAGGGTTGGGGATGAGGGTATTCTCTCCCAAAAGGAGAGGGGGACAAGAGTTCTGGCTTTCCCTGGGGAGAAGGGTTAGGCAAAGCGCTCGCCCCGCTTCGTGAGGAGAGTATTTCATATCTGAATTCAGCAATGCCAGACCTTAAACCATCTTTTACGGATAGTTAGAAATCGATTTTTGCTTACGGATGTCCATCAGGTCTGCCAAACTTGCGTCGCCCCAATCTAAGGGATGGGTTTCTTCGGGTGATAGCACCGTGACGGTTGGCTGCGTCGTCCCAGGACTCGATCGCCGAGTCGCCCCGTCAGCCGGGGGGTGTCGTTTGAGGTTACTTCCTTCTGTTGAAGGCTGGCGCGTTGCCATCGCAGTACTAACGGAAGCTGGGCGTCTGATCACAAGTCTGCGCTGTGATTTTGTCGGCGAAAGCTGTTTGGCGAGAATTAGAGAAGTCGCTCCACAACTGACGGCGATCGCGGCTAACAGCCCAAACGAAGAGGCGGGTTTTGCGTGCAGTCGCGGTTTTAGCTGCGGAATCTGAGGCTCGTCCGCCACAATCGGGGGCTGAGGTTGCTTGACCTCTAAGGTGTCAACGTGCAGCAACCCGGTGACGCTGATCCAACACAGTGCCATCATCATGACCCAGGCACCACTCCAGACTAAGACAGGGTAGCGTTGCACAATCGCTACTAATTGACTGAGTAGCCGTCCGGCGATGATGTCACGATCGCTAGACAGGTTTTCTTTAGAACGGTGAGCAGACCTTTTTCCAAAGAGTGTTTTCTGCTTATTCCCTTTCACGCTTGTTTTCCCCACGACGCTTTCTAGGAACTCTTCTACCCCAATGAGTTCAAATTCTACTGAATAATTTCCCGCTTGGCTGATAATGCACGATCGATTGTGATAAAAATCTATCTGATGAAGGAATAGCTGTATGAAATGATTAAACAATGGGACTCTCACTACATTGCTGAGAAGAATGGCTACCAGCCCACCACGATTACCCATAGGATAGACCCGATCGCTGCCATTGACATATGCTGCGGCAACAAATTCCAGATCGGTTGACGAGCAATTTTTTGAGTGAGAAAAACACTCAGCCAGAATGAAAAGGTGAACGTCACGCCCTGAAGGAATGCGATCACAGCCGGATCGGCAACGGCGATCGGCAACGACAGATTTTGAGTATCTGCGCCAAATGTGGCGATCGTCACGGGAATGACTCGTCCCGCTTCGGTCAAGCCTAATCTTAGATAATGGGCGAGACTGCTGCCTAAAACGATCGGCAAATAGCCATACGCCAGTTCTAAAAAGGGACGCGGCTTGGCATTGAGTAAGCGAATTAAAGCATGGGCAATGAGGGCGATCGTGCCAGGAATCAGCAATGCCAAAACTGAAACACCCGCGTGAATGCCAAAATTATTTAAGTGCAAATTCCAGCCAAACTGCTGTTCGATCTCTGGTAATCGATGCAAAAACACGGCACCAAACAGCAAAAATAACAGAGCAATCTCGGCGTAGCTTGGTTTGTGGGTTGTCCAAAGTTCAATGCCGGGGGGACGAAAATTGAGTTCGACCGATCGATGGGGACACGCCTTTAAGCAGGTCATGCAGAGGACGCAATCTTTGTTGTCTTGAAGTTGAGCCGGGTGAGAATAAACCGGACATCCGCCCGTCTCTAAGCCTTCGCCCTTTTGAGGTCCGCCTTTATAGCATTGATAGGTGGTGCAGCTTGCCGAACAGATGCCTTGCTGGGCGCGCAGTTCGATCATCGAGAGTTTAGCAAATAAGCCGTTCATGCCTCCGATCGGGCACAAATACCGACACCAAAATCGCCGCTCAAACAGCAGCGAAAAAATCACCGCTCCCGCCGTGATCAGCAGCAGTAGACAGCCCGATAGATAAGCGACGTTCTCTAAATTCCACAGTTCTTCCCACAGCAAAATCAGGGCAAACATCCCAAACAAAAACCAGCCGCCCCACTTTTCGGCTTCGATTCGCGCCCAGGGCTGAAGCTGACGCGGATAGATCCACAGCGAAATCTTTTGCGCCAGTTCGCCGTAGATCATGAAGGGGCACACCGCACACCACAGCCGCCCCACAAACGGAAACGCCACCAACATCAGCATCCACCACCACGTCCAAAAGAAGTTGAGCGCAATGTTACGATCGCGGCTTTGTGGACCGAACATCAGCACGGCGACCACGACGGCAAAAAATCCCAGCGTGAAGCCGTAATTGAGGCGATCGGGATACCACGGGCTGCGAAGAAACTGCCGCAGCTTGGGATAAGCGTTGAGTAAATTAATCCGAAATCGTCGATGTTTAAGGCTGGCTGACCAAAAGACTTCTTCGGTCAGTTCGGCGGCTCCATCTGATTGAGTCAGCGCACGAGTGATTAGACTTTGCAACTCAACCGCATTGCCTGGAAAGTCATAGCCCTGGAGACGACGCAGCGCTTCGGGTGTGACTGTGGGTTTCGGAATGCCTTTAGAGCGAGACAGCAAGCTGAGGTAATACTCGATTTGAGCCTGAATGTCTGCCTTCCGCACACGTAAGGGAGGAATCTTAATCGTGTGTCCGACCAGCTTTCCTCGCTCTAATCGCGGCAAAACTTTCTCTGAAGTCATCATGATTCGGGCTTCACAGCGTCGCGGAGTTGGGGCTGCATCGTCTCGATCGAGCGGACTAAATTCCCCAGTCGCCAGTAGTTGCGCCAATTTTTCCTCTAACTCAGAGGGAATTGCTTCTAAATTATTCAGCAAGATCGTGCCATGTCCGATCCAGTCCAGCAGTCCCGATTTGCCGCCGACTCGTCCAAATAGCTCAGATCCACTCGGCTGTAGCGT
>JBBQYE010000280.1:0-4148 GCA_038208945.1 Leptolyngbyales cyanobacterium
GCTATGGAATCTGTTTTAGCCAGCAAGACGACGAATTGCAAACTGTGGAAGTCGATATGAATCTGATTGATGAGACAGGCGATGTAGACTGGAATCAGCTCGACGATAAGACAAAACAGCGAGTCGAACAGATATTTGCAACCCTGCCGAGTGAATCAGAATGAACTTCGAGAATGACACCACAGCCTTAGAAGCCGCAAAGTCAGGTGTGGCGCTCTACGATCGCTCTCATTGGGGACGCATCGAAGTCTCTGACGCTGATCGGATTCGATTTTTACACAACCAAAGCACCAATGATTTCAAGATTCGCAAGCCGGGTGAAGGGTGCGACACGGTGTTTGTCACCTCGACTGCACGGACGATCGACCTGGCAAGCGCTTACCTTTTAGAAGATTCAGTTTTGCTGCTGGTATCGCCAGATTTGACTGAGAAATTAATGACGTTTCTCGATCGCTACATTTTCTTTGCCGACAAAGTGAAGTTAGTAGATGTCACTCCCCAAACCGCGACTTTCAGCTTAATTGGCTCTGAGAGTCACGAGTTGTTAGAAAAACTGGGTGCAGCAGAGATAATCGATCAACCTTACACGAGTCATCGCGTAATAAATTTAGCAGGACAAGACGTGCGAGTTGCAGTGGGCAGTGGGTTAGCTATGGAGGGCTACACCTTGATTGCGCAAGTCGATCATTCATCTGCATTGCAGAAATCTTTGATTGAAGCGGGAGCAGTGACGATGAGCGATCGCGCCTGGAAGCAACTGCGAATTGAGCAAGGTCGCCCGATGCCTGATCATGAATTGACCGATGATTACAATCCCTTAGAAGCAGGGTTGTGGAACACCGTGTCGTTTAACAAAGGCTGCTATATCGGGCAAGAAACGATCGCGCGTCTAGACACTTATAACGGAGTCAAACAACAACTTTGGGGTGTCAAATTGAAGACTCCGGTAGAAGCGGGTACGATCGTCACCGTCAAAGAAGAGAAAGTCGGCAAACTTACGAGTGTTTTGGAGACCGAGACGGGCGCGATCGGACTTGCCTACGTGCGAACGAAAGCAGGAGGCGCAGGGCGATCGGTTCAAATTGGCGGCAACCAAACCGAACTACTAGATCTGCCGTTTTTGACTCGCGAAAAGCAGTCTTAAGAATCGGGTAAGAGTCCTTTAGTGGCTAACCAGTCGCGGTTGAATAATTTTGATTGGTAGCGGCTGCCGCCATCACAGAGAATAGTGACGATCGTATGTCCGGGTCCCATTTGCTGGGCGAGTGCGATCGCAGCCCCCACATTAATTCCGACCGAGCCGCCCATAAACAGCCCATCTTTTTCTAGCAGTTGATAGACCACGCGAACGGCTTCTCGATCGTCTACGCGAATCGCATCATCGACGGGGGCACCTTCCATATTTCCAGTAACGCGGCTGTTGCCAATGCCTTCAGTGATCGAGCTACCTTCTGAATGAATCTCACCCGTCTTGACATAGCTATATAATCCGCTTCCCATCGGGTCTGCCAGAATGCACTTAATCGCTGGATTTTTCTCTTTGAGGAACATCGAAACCCCAGCGTAAGTGCCTCCCGTCCCAGTTGATGCCACCCAGACATCGACCTTGCCATCAGTTTGTGACCAGATCTCAGGTCCTGTAGTTTCGTAATGGGCGATGCGATTTGCTAAATTTTCAAACTGGTTTGCCCAGATTGCGTTCTCCATCTCTGCTGCGATTCTGCCCGATAACTTGACGTAGTTATTGGAATCTTTATAGGGAACCGCCGGAACGGTTCGCACTTCGGCTCCTAATGTTCGCAGGAGATCGATTTTTTCTTGTGACTGCGTTTCAGGAATGATGATTAGACAGTTGTAGCCCTTCGCGTTGCAGATATGAGCGAGTCCAATTCCTGTATTGCCTGCGGTGCCTTCTACAACGGTTCCACCTGGTTTAAGTAAGCCTTTCTTTTCAGCGTCTTCAATGATGTAGAGCGCGGCTCGATCTTTTACCGACCCACCAGGATTGAGAAATTCTGCTTTCCCCAAAATCTCGCAGCCTGTTTCGTCACTAAAGCTATTGATCCGAATTAATGGTGTGTTGCCAACGCTGTCCACAAATCCATTTTTAATATCCATTTTCGATTTCCCGCATGTTTCCCTATAACGATTTTGGCTCAAAGCAGCGATTAGAATCTTGCCTTTTAGTTTAGGAATCATCCGCAGTTTGGTTCTCACTATTGGGGATGTCCATTCACTGCAAAGGGGACGATCGAGTCACAGTAAGATAGAAATCACTTCATATTCTTTCGTCATGAATAGTCTCTCCCCGACCTCTCAAAAGACTGAAGTTTTTTATCCAAGCTCAGACGGTGAACCCTTGGCAGAATCGTATCTTCACTTATGTGCCATCTTAGTGACGCTAGAAGTGCTCACTCAGTATCTAGCAGGTCAGCAGGTAACCGTTTTGAGCAATCAGTTTCTCTACTATTCTCAAGGTTATCCACGATTGCGGGTGGCTCCTGATGTGATGGTAATTTTCGATGTTGCCCCAGGTGGACGAGACAACTATAAAACCTGGGAAGAAGGGCAAGTTCCATCTGTGATTTTTGAGATGACCTCAGCCGGGACAAAAAACCAAGATCAGGAGTTTAAGCGCACCCTATACGAGCAGTTGGGCGTGCTCGAATATTGGCTATTTGACCCCAAGGGCGAGTGGATTGAAGAAAAGCTCAGAGGCTATCGGCTTCATCGAGATCAGTACGATCCCATCACAGATGGACGCAGCGAACCGTTAAAGCTTCGACTAGAGATAGACGGACCGCTCATTGCCTTCTATCGAGAAGACACGGGTGAGAAATTGTTGATCCCCAGTGAGCTTGCCAGCGCGCTGCGAGTAGAGACTCAGGCACGGCAAGAAGCGGAAGAACAAGTAAAACAAGCAGAACAGCACGTCGAGCAGCTAAAAGAACGATTGCGATCGCTCGGTGTCAACCCTGATGAAATCCTGTAAAGAACAAGGGCAAGCTCAAGCCTGCCCCTGACAGTTGGTCAGAAATGCCAATCTCATTTGTTGGGTTGAGGAGTCATCCGCAGATAAGGCTTGAGTTCGGTCACGCCTTTGGGAAATTTTTGCTTGGCATCTTCAGTCGAGATAGAAGGCACCACAACACAGTCACCGCCATCTGTCCAATTAGCCGGAGTTGCAACGCTGTGATCATCAGTGAGTTGCAGCGAATCAACCACGCGCAAAATCTCATCAAAGTTGCGCCCAGTGCTAGCAGGGTAAGTAAGCGTGAGACGCAATTTCTTCTGGGGATCGATCACAAACACCGATCGCACCGTCAACGTATTGTTAGCGTTGGGGTGGATCATGTCATATAGATCTGATACCTTCCGGTCTGGATCAGCCAAAATCGGGTAATTGAGCTTAGTGCTTTGAGTTTCTTCGATATCGCCGATCCAACCCATGTGCGAGGTGACATCATCGACGCTGAGCGCGAGAGCCTTGACATTACGCTTGTCAAACTCAGGCTTGAGTTTTGCAACAGTGCCTAACTCAGTCGTGCAGACGGGCGTAAAATCTTTAGGATGTGAGAACAAAATCACCCAACTATCGCCAGCCCAATCATAGAAATTGATAGTGCCTTCGGAAGATTCTTGAGTGAAGTTGGGAACTGTGTCGCCTAGTCGGAGAGCCATAGCCAGTTTTCCTAGTGATCGCAAATAGTTACTTAAAGATCATGCCACAAACCTCCGGTTTCCCGGTCGGAGTTTAGATCTATTTACGATTTTAGTCAAAGTGTTACGCATTGAACTCTAAGACCTCGCAGCAAGTTCAGCAAATGTGCTCAGAGAGATTGGCAGAACTCAGTCAAATCTCAGCCTATTTAGTTGAAATTGCGGAGTCGAGAGCATACGATTTTCAAGTTTAATCACGATAGCTTCCGTTAAATCTCTGAGACGTTTCGTAAAGAGGTCGTTAGGACTACCGTAAGCTTGGGCACATTGACATCAAACTTGAATATCGGGTAATCAAATAACCTCATGGACGTTAAAGCTTTTCTCACGGTTGACGAACAATCAATTACGTTAAGGGAATGTCTGAAATATCTTCAGACTGCTGGAAAACTTCAGGGATTTTTGGGCGACATTCTACGCCAATATGT
>JBBQYE010000281.1:0-4123 GCA_038208945.1 Leptolyngbyales cyanobacterium
TATAGCAAGATGAAAGTTCTAGTGATTGGTGGTGATGGCTATTGCGGTTGGGCGACAGCGCTCTATTTGTCAAATCGAGGTCATGAAGTCGCAATCTTAGACAGTCTGGTGCGGCGACACTGGGACATGGAACTGTGCGTCTAAACCCTCACCCCGATCGCGCCCATTCAGCAGCGGCTTCAGCGTTGGCACAGCATACCAGGCAAATCGATCGAGCTATTTATCGGCGACATCACCAACTACGAATTTCTTAGCAAAGCGCTCCACAAGTTTGAGCCAGAGGCAATCGTTCACTTTGGAGAGCAGCGATCGGCTCCGTTCTCAATGATCGATCGTGAACACGCGGTTCTCACCCAAGTCAACAACGTGGTCGGAACGCTGAATCTGCTCTACATCATGAAAGAGAGCTTCCCCGATTGTCACCTGGTTAAATTGGGGACGATGGGCGAATATGGCACGCCCAACATTGATATCGAAGAAGGCTATATCACGATCGAGCACAACGGTCGCAAAGACACGCTGCCCTACCCCAAACAGCCGGGTAGTATGTATCACCTTAGCAAAGTGCATGACTCTCACAATATCCACTTTGCCTGCAAAATCTGGGGTTTGCGCGCTACAGACCTCAATCAGGGCGTGGTTTACGGCGTTCTCACCGAAGAGACAGGCATGGATGAACTGCTGATTAACCGTCTCGACTACGATGGCATATTTGGCACGGCGCTAAATCGTTTTTGCATTCAAGCTGCTATCGGGCATCCGCTCACGGTCTACGGCAAAGGCGGGCAGACTCGCGGATTTTTAGACATTCGCGACACCGTGCGCTGTGTTGAACTGGCGATCGCTACCCCTGCCAACGCTGGAGAGTTTCGCGTCTTCAACCAATTTACCGAACTGTTTAGTATTAGCGACTTAGCGGCAATGGTGCAGAAAGCAGGCAGCGTAGTCGGCTTAAACGTTGAAGTCAAAAGCTACGACAATCCTAGAGTTGAAAAAGAAGAACACTATTTCAATGCGAAAAACACAAATTTATTGAACCTGGGATTACAGCCTCACTACCTGTCTGACTCACTGTTAGACTCACTGTTGAATTTTGCAGTCAAATATAAGGATCGCATCGATGATTCGCAAATCCTGCCTAAAGTGACGTGGAAGCGCTAACGCATGAACCTTCGAGTTTCGATCTTGCTGCTGACAACGGTTCTACCGGGATTAGGAGCGATGGCAATTAGCACGGTTTATCTGTTTCCTGAGTGGGCGGCATTAGATAAAAGCTATCGAAACTATGAAAGACTTGCCGCGACGGGTGCAAATATACGAGACCTGTCGATCGCAGAGTCAGCAGAGATACGACATCGCCTTAACTGTTTTGCAGAGGAAATAGGCGTTTTAGTCGGGGGTGCGATTGTGGCGATCGGCGTACATGGATGCACACTCCCTAAGCAGCCGTAACCGTTTTATTGTTCATCATCTTCATTTATGCGAATCGCTTTATTTACTGAGACGTTTCTTCCTAAAGTTGATGGCATTGTGACTCGGTTACGTCACACGGTTGACCATCTTCAGCGTTTGGGTGATGAAGTCTTGATTTTCTCGCCAGATGGAGGGCTGACCGAGCATAAAGGAGCCAGAATTTATGGAGTGTCGGGGTTTCCACTGCCCCTTTACCCAGAGTTAAAACTGGCATTGCCTCGTCCGGCGATCGGAGAAGAACTTGAGCGCTTCCAACCCGACATTATTCACGTCGTCAATCCTGCCATTCTCGGTCTAGCTGGGTTATTTTATGGCAAAACTCTCAATATTCCTCTCCTGGCTTCTTACCACACTCACCTCCCCGAATATCTTCAGCACTATGGGTTAGGCGCGTTAGAAGGGCTGCTCTGGGAGTTGCTCAAAGCGGGACACAACCAAGCAGAGCTAAATTTATGCACGTCAACCGCAATGGTGCAAACCCTGACTGAACACGGGATCGAGCGGGTTGACCTCTGGCAGCGCGGCGTTGATACCGAAACCTTTCAGCCCGATCTCGCCAGCTTAGAGATGCGAAACCGACTCAGTTTAGGGCATCCCGAAGATCCGCTGTTGCTCTATGTTGGACGATTGGGTGCAGAAAAAGAAATCGATCGCATCAAGCCAATTTTAGAAGCCATCCCCAATGCCAGACTTGCCCTTGTTGGTGACGGACCCAATCGCCAAACGTTAGAAAAATATTTTGCGGAGACGCGCACTCATTTTGTCGGATATCTAGGCGGTCAAGAATTAGCGGCTGCGTTTGCCTCGGCAGATGCGTTTGTCTTTCCCTCCCGCACCGAGACATTGGGATTAGTCTTGTTGGAAGCAATGGCGGCAGGATGTCCTGTAGTAGCGGCTCGATCGGGCGGCATTCCCGACATTGTAGAAGATGGAATCAACGGCTATTTATTCGATCCGAGTGACGACCAAGGCGCGATCGTCGCAACTCAGCGCCTGCTATCGAGTCAAGAAGAACGAGAAATTTTGCGACGCAATGCCCGACAAGAAGCCGAACGCTGGGGTTGGTCAGCCGCGACCCGTCAATTGCAAAGCTATTATCGAATGGTGATTGCGAGTCGATCGCTGTCAGCCGCAGCCTAATACTTGAGGACTTGCACAAAAATAGAATCCCCGCTGCGTTCTCTGTGGGTTTCGACTTCGCTCAACCCACTAATGAAGAGTCGAGGGCTGAGCGAAATCGATGCCCATTAGTTGGAACTCGATTAAACAGCAACTCTATTCTATTAGATCTCCGTCTCAGACGATCGCGCCTTCATTCGCCATCCATGCTTCACCACTTGACGCGCACGAGCGATCGCTAAACAGTCATTGGGCACGTGTTCACTAATCGTCGAACCTGCGGCGATCGTCACATCTTCGCCAATAGTGAGCGGTGCAATTAAAGCGTTATTGACTCCCGTTTTGCTGCGATCGCCGATCGTGGTGCGATGCTTCTTCACGCCATCATAATTGGCTGTGATCGTGCCGCCACCGATGTTAACTTGAGTTCCGATCGTGGCATCTCCCAAATAAGACAAGTGAGAGGCATTGGTGCGATCGCCCAATGTCGAATTCTTCAACTCGACGAAGTTACCAATCCGGCAGCCTTCGCCAACTTCGGCATGACCGCGCAGATGGGCATAAGGTCCAATTCGAGAGCCAGATTTGACAATGCTATCCGTCACAACCGAGAAGAGAACCGTGACATTCTCCCCAATTTGACTATTTTCGACCAAGCTACCCGGTCCAATTCGGCTCTTAGTCTGAATCAGGGTGTTGCCCCGGAGATGAGTCTGCGGCTCAATGACTACATCGGCTTCGAGGGTTACGGTGTCTTCGATCGTGATGCTATCCGGGTCAATCAGCGTCACTCCTTGCGCCATCCAGTCATTTTTAATGCGCGTTTGCAAAATCCCGTAAGCGGTAGCGAGTTGCTGACGATCGTTGATGCCCAAAATCTCTTGATAATCGTCAACATCCACCGTCATGACTGGACTCAGATAATTCACGGCATCGGTCAAATAATATTCTTGTTGATCATTATTGCTGGTCAGATTTGGCAACACCGCCTCTAAATCCTGCCATCGGAAGCAATAAATTCCAGCGTTCACACGACGATTTTGCTTCTGAGCGGGACTGCAATCGCGGTCTTCCACAATCTGAGTCAGAATATTATTGCCATCGCAAAACACTCGTCCATATCCTTTAGGGTCAGGGATTTGAGCCGTTAGAATCGTTGCTGCATTGTTGTGTTCTCGATGCGTCTCTAGCAATCGTTGCAGCGTGGCAGGTCGTAATAACGGAACGTCACCATTCAAAACCAGCAAACTTCCTTCAAACCCTTTTAAATGCGGCAGCAACTGTTGAACGGCGTGTCCGGTGCCCAACTGCTCGGTCTGTTCAACAAACTCTACGTCGGCATAACGATCGCCCTGACTAGTCATCGCCTCTTTGACAAGTTCGCCCCGATAGCCAACAATCACCAACCGCCGCACAGGATTGATCTCAGTCGCTCCGTCTAAGACTCGCTCAACCAGCGATCGACTCCCCAAGCAATGCAGGACTTTTGGTAAGTCCGATTTCATGCGCGTCCCTCGCCCAGCCGCTAAGA
>JBBQYE010000282.1:0-4069 GCA_038208945.1 Leptolyngbyales cyanobacterium
TCTGACTGACGGGATCAGAAGGCTTTGCCAAATATTTCGAGTGCCGCGAAATCTCGATCGTATCGTTAGCGAGATTAAGCCTGACGGGAGTAATACTCAACCACCAGCAGTTCATTGATTTGAATCGCAATCCATTCGCGCTCAATCACACTATTGACTTTGCCTGTGAGCTTTGATTTGTCAAACTCTAAGTGATTTGGCAGGTTTGCCAAACCGGGATACTGCAAGTTTTGCTCAACTAACTTGCGAGACGTTTCTCTATCTTTGACCGAAACGACATCGCCAGGGCGACACTGATAGCTGGCAATATCGACCACGCGACCATTAACGGTGACGTGCCCGTGATTGACTAACTGACGTGCTCCCGGAATGGTTGGAGCCATGCCCAAGCGAAACACGGTGTTGTCCAAACGCATTTCGAGCAGTTGCAGCAACACCTGACCCGTTGAGCCAGATGCACGACGTGCTTTTCTGACATAGCGCAGCAGTTGACGCTCGTTAACGCCATAGTTAAAGCGGAGTTTTTGCTTTTCTTCTAAACGGACGGCGTATTCAGAGCGCTTTTTGCGGTCTTGCCCGTGTTGACCAGGGGGATATGCCCGTCTGGGTGATTTGCGAGTTAGACCGGGTAGGTCTCCTAAACGCCGCACAATTCTTAAGCGCGGACCTCGATATCGCGACATTCTGACTTCCTCGTCTCGAAAATTTAGACAGATTATCTAGTATAGGGCTTTCTGACGTTCTCGTAAAAGTCTAAATATTAACGTTTGTGGATGATTCCTGAGATTTACGATAGTGTCGGTTTTTGCCGCTGGAAGGAAATGACGAATGAGACTTCGTAAATTTCTCAAATTCGCGATCGTTCTTTCTATCTTGTTATTCATGATCAGTTCCCCTGTGGTAGCGATCGCTGAAAAACCGTCTGAAACAGCAAACGGTCGCTCAAACCCTAACCTCACTGGCTTATCTAACTCGACTCCAGTAGTCGTTAACTCTAGCTTTATCAGCCCTTTGGTCGAAATATTTGGCGATGTCTCGATCGGGCAAAAAAGTTTCATCGCTGGCAATACAACTGTGCGGGCAGACCCCGGCACCCGCATTTGCATCGGCAACGAAACGAATTTTCAAGACAACACTCTATTTCTGTCCCTTCGCAATTTGCCTGCTCCTCGATCAAGCTGTGGCGATCGGGCGAGCAGCACCCAAAATCGCGTCAGTTTAGCTCACCAAGCCGTGGTTAAAAACTCCAGCTTGGGCAACTTTACGTTTGTTGGGTTTCACGCACGGATCACGAGTAGCGTCTTAGAAGACGGAGTATTTGTTTTGCACGGGGCAACAGTGACGGGGGTTCGCATTCCTCAAGATCGACTGGTGCCGATCGGAGCCGTGATCACAACTCAAGCTCAGGCAAACGCACTTCCTAAAAAATCACAAGCTAATAGTGACTTTCAAAATGAAGTTTTAGAGGTGAATGAGGAATTTGCAGAAAACTATAGTGAGTTGTATGCACAGAAGGGCTTTGATGCTGTCACCGGAGCCACTTCTGCCCCTAAAACTTCCTGGAACCCAACACCCGTCAAGCCCACGCTAGGAAAAGGGGTTCGGCTTGAAGAATTTGCTCGATTGGTGGGCGATGTGCAGCTAGGAGCCAATAGTGTTGTAGGTCATCGCACCTCAGTTCGAGCAGATGAAGGTGCTCCGATCGTCATTGGTGAGAATGCCGAAATTGAAGATCGAGTGACGTTTCACGCGCTGAAAGGAACGAGCATTCGCATTGGCAAAAACTTAGATACCGATGACAACATTGTGTTCCACGGTCCGCTTGAGGTGGGTGACAACCTGACGATCAAAGACGATGCAATTCTGTTTAAGTCTAAAGTCGGGAACCGAGTCACGATCGACAGAGGCGCGATCGTGGTGGGCGTGACGCTCAAAGATGGCGCACAGGTTCCTGCTCAAGCGGTGATCATCACTCAAGATCAAGCGGATGCCCTGTCAATTCGGCAGAGCGATTAAAATGGATGAATGAAACGTCTTTTAATCGGACTCGTTCGCGGCTATCGAGTTTTTATCTCGCCCCTACTTTTACCGACTTGTCGATTTCACCCCACTTGTTCACACTATGCGATCGAGGCGATCGATCAGCATGGAGCTTTAAAGGGCAGTTGGCTGGCGACTCGTCGGATTTGTCGGTGTCATCCGTTTAATGCAGGTGGCTATGATCCCGTGCCTCATAGGGAAAGTGACGAACGGACGCTGTAGTTAATTGCATCGTCACATTTTCTGATCATGAAGAGAGCACCCTGGATTATAGCGATCGCCGTTTCGTCTGCGGCGGTTTTAGGAGCGGGAATTGCGGCAACGGTGCGCCTCAATTCTTCGAGTCAACCGCCGTCTCCACAAGTTGCCGTTTCGCCGAGCGGGTCAGTTTCGCCGTCTCCACAAGTTGCCGTTTCGCCTGCTATGGAACCAAGCCCGTCGCCCAAGCTAGATGATTTTTCCCATCAGCGCATTTCACTCGTCGATCGCACTGCTACCGATCCTGAGTTTGCTAAGTTTCGTCAACAGTTGCAGCAGGCGATTCAAACGCGAGATGCTAGATTCGTGTCGGCGTTGATTCCGGCAAAAGGAGTTCCGATCGGCTTTGGCAGAAGTCAACCCGTTAAAGATCTGAAGTTGACCGATCCCAAAGCTATGTTTTGGAGCATTCTCGAAAAGGCAATGGGAGCAAATTGTGGGTTTGCCGACCCCGACGCTACAACGTCAGCCAAGGGCTGGATTTGTCCAACGGTGTCGCGCGACTTTTATCGGCAATATCCACCTAACCCAAACGCGGCTCCCGGTTTGGGGTATGAACTGTCTAACGTGATTGTGGTCGGAGATCGGGTCAACGTCCGTGCCCTTCCCAATCTCAACAGCGAAGTGGTCGGCGTGTTGACCAATGAAGTGGTGAAGTTTGATCAAAAGCGATTTGAGAATAGCCAAGAAGAGCAAATTAAGGCATTCGATCCGATGAGCGATTGGACTCCGGTTGTTCTGCCGAATCGCAAACAAGGCTATGTTTATAACCGTTATGCCTATCGATCGTTAGAAAACAGAGCCATTTTTAAGAAAATCAGCGGCAAATGGCAAATTACAGAAATGCCAGGAGGAGATTAGTCAAAAAGAATGAAGCCTTATCAGCAAGTCCCGATTCTTGAATGTGGCGAAGCGCTCGTTGCAATCCCGGCTGAGTTTTCACAGGTGTCGCCTCATCCTTACGAGAAACTGGGTGCGCCTTATGGAGACCGATCGCCATTTTATTTGCGTCAGGGTGTCGTCGATCGGCTTCTCATCGCGCAACAGACGCTACAAAAAGATTATCCAAACTGGCAAATTCAGATTTTTGATGCTTATCGCCCTATCGCTGTGCAGCAATTCATGGTGAATTACACTTTTTCTGAATTGGCACACACCCAGAACTTAACGCCAGAGAATCTGAGTGATCAACAGCGTCAAGATCTTTTGCAGCAGGTCTACCAGTTTTGGGCGATTCCCAATCTTGATCCTGCAATGCCGCCGCCCCACAGCACAGGAGCCGCGATCGATGTCACGCTGATAGATGAAACGGGAACGGCGATCGACATGGGTTCTCCGATCGATGAGATTTCGGAGCGATCGTTTCCCAACCACTTTGCTGAAGGTTCTGATTTCTACCAGCGTCGCCAGACTTTAAACCACGCAATGACCGCAGCCGGATTCAAACGCCACTGCAATGAGTGGTGGCACTTTTCCTATGGTGATCAAATTTGGGCATGGCTGATGAGACAAGAAACGTTAAGTCAAGAATTCACCGCGAAATATGGGCGAGCTTGAGGTGATGGCGATCCTGCCAACTCACCAAATATCGGACATTTGTAACCCGAATCAGGGAGATTAGGTAAACCAAATCAGTCTAAACATAAGTTCCACGAGAACTGGATAGAAATGTTACCCGTTGGGAACACTACATCCACGCCAGTTCCGTAGAACAAACTCGTTGGAACCGACACGCGAAAAATAGTCGTAAGGTTAACCGCACTACCAACTA
>JBBQYE010000283.1:0-4067 GCA_038208945.1 Leptolyngbyales cyanobacterium
ATAGGCTTTCATATAGCGACCCGCTTGTCGCATCATCCACACAGGAGGACGATCGAGCACTTCTCCGCGTGCCGCCCGCAATAAGTAAGGAACCTGCTGCCCCGTCATTTCCGCCTCTTTTGATAAGTGTTTCAAATTCATCTGTCAGCTTATCACTGTGAGTCTTCGCTTTTGCTGACAACGCCTGTAATGTAACGGTTTTGAAATGTTTTGCGAGAGTGAAGGGTCTGTCAATAGAGGCACGATCCCGATCGAGAGGTTGCCCAAACCGCTACTTAAAGAAGAGAGAGAGATCAAGCCTAAGAATGATTTGAATTGAGTGAGAACTTCATAATCTTGAGTTGTTCAAAGAAAACTTAATCACAAGGTTCTGAATTATGAAAAATAACACCATTGCTAAGGTTTTGGCTGCTAGCACAGTCGCTCTGAGTTTGTCGGTCTTACCTGCTTCAGCACAAACAGGCACGGGCACGACAGGTACAGGTACGGATGGCACAGGTACAACCGGGACAACGACAACTACCCAAAACTACGACCGTGGCGACGAGGGCAGAAACGGCTATTGGGGTTTGATGGGCTTGTTGGGTCTGTTTGGTCTGTTGGGTCGTCGCAGCAAGCAAGATGACACCGCAACCGCTTATCGTGATCCCAGTGCAACTGAAACGCCTGGTGCTCGTCGTTATTAATTGCGGCGCTGATGGCGACCGTTAAAGTTTTTTGGGCAGACAGGTTGTCTGCCCTTTAGTTTTTTCAAGTGACTAATGCAAATCTGCGTCCCAAACGGCAACGTAAATGCGATCGCGCTTATTTCGCTCAATCACGCCTTTTAGACTGCCTTGCTGAAAAGTGTACTGATTTGACTGCCGTTGATAGACGCGCTGAAGCCCCACCATTACGTCTGATGGGGCTTGGCTTCCCAACATCCCGTTAACGGTGACGCGCATCAGCAGTTCATCCATTGATGGGGCAAACGAGGCTTCGGTTTGGCGAACTTGATTGGAGGTGCGATCGTAGATATAAGCCAACGTCACGCTGTCGGGAATGACTTCATACAAAGCGCTGCGAGTATTTGCCCAATAGCCTGTCTTGGTGGAAGTCGGTTCGCCTAGAGTCGCTCTCACTTCAGACTCAGAGGTGCCTGTCGGAAAGCCGGGAATTCTGGAGGGAATTTGAGTGGAAGGCTGGATACTTTTTTGGGGCTTTGGCGTGGGTTGACTTGAGGGAACTGGCTCTGGTGTTGGAGGAGTCGGCTCGATCGAGGCTTTCACTTCTGGAGATGGCGTTGAAGGCGTAGGAGAGGGTTCGAGTGAAGGCACGATCGAGGGTTCAGTCGTGACGATCGCGACAGGCGTTTCTGGCGGCTTTGGCTTCGATAGCAATGACCCGATCGCCACCCCAGTCAGCGCAACACCAGCGGCAGCTACCATTCCCAATACTAATTTCAAACCAGATTTGCGTGGAGCAGAGTTGATCTGAGCCTGATTTACGCCACCCACTACCTGAGTTTCGATCGTCGGTTCTATCGGCGAGTTACGATCGGGATTAGATGGCAACAGGGGAACCGTGGGTTCTTGCGTCTGCCAAGGAGTAATCGGGATTTGAGGAGCGCTATCTAGCCCAACTGGAGCCGTGGCTGCATCGGGTACGGATGTGATGTCAGAAATCCTCAATTCAGACGGTGGCAGGAGTTTGAGCCAAGCCTCGATCGTCGCGGGACGATAGCGCACATCGAGCGCCATTCCCTGCATAATCGCTTGATTGACCGAGGCGCTAAGGTGAGGCTGCAACGATCGAGGATCAATCATCGGCTGGCGATCGCGTAAAATCGAAGCTGTTGGAATCTGAGCCGTCAGCAATGCGTAAAGAGTGGCTGCCAGTCCATACACGTCGGTAGCGGGGCTGCGCTTTTCCTGAGCAAAATATTGCTCGATCGGGGCATACCCCGACGAAATCATATTGGTATGGGTCTGGGTCGAACCGGGAGTAAATTCACGAGAAATCCCAAAATCGATCAAGACGACTTGCTGAGTTCCTTCTTTGAGAATGATGTTTTGGGGCTTAATATCGCGGTGCAGCAAGCCATTTTGATGAACCACCTGCAACGCCGAGCCGATCTGCCGAATGTAGTGAATAGCAGTCGCTTCGGGCAGAGGGCGATCGGGGAAGACCCATTCTTCTAGCGTCGCACCCGGAATATAGTCCATCACCATGAACGATAAGCCGTCTTCTAAAAAGAAGTCGCTGACTCGCACGATGTTGGGGTGGACGCACATCGCCAATCGTCGCGCTTCATCTTGAAACTTGCGCTGAAACTCTGGGAAGTTACGATCGTTCCGCAACGCCTCATTCAGCGTCTTGATCACCACCACCTGATTGAGATAGTGATGAGTCGCCTTAAAGGTGATGCCAAAGCCACCGCGTCCCAGTTCTGCATTTAGAGTGTATTTGCCACCCTGTAGCGTTTTGCCGATTAGCGCATCCATGTTTTATCGGTTGACAGCTAGCCCATTCTAAAACGCCTTCAGACTAGCGTATCTTGTGAGCCTATTATTCTGCCTCTAGGGGCACTAGGGGAATCGAACACTGAATGCGACTCAGCGTTTCTTCAGATTCAGGAACAGCTAACCGCTCCAGTCGCCCGTTCATAGCGTCCATCAAGGTTTGGCTCAACAGAAGGCTAAACTCCGACGATCGCTCTTTTGGCTTAAAAAAATCTGGTTTCTGCGATTCATCGACGATCGCGACCGAATTCAATAGGTCGATCGGTTCTTGCCAAAATTCTGCGGGACGCTCATCTTCTAGCAGCACATAAGCGTAGTTTGAATCAACAGACAGCACCGAGAGCGTGATTTTGCCTTGCTGCATCGTGTCGATCGCGCCATTCACCAAATTAAGCAGCACTTGCCGAAACCACTTCGGATCTGCCAACACAAAAATCTCAGCCTCAGGTAGCTCGATCGTCATCCACAAGTTCCGATTTTCGGCTTTGAGATGGGTCAGGATTTTGACTTGTGACAGCATTTCAGCAAGTTGAACAGGTTGCAGGTCTAGCGTGTCGGTGCCCTGCTCGACTCTGGCAACGCCGATCGCTTCATCTAAAATCTGCACCATTTTGAGCGCCGACTCGTGCGCCTGAGCGATGAATTCTCGCTCCTCGGTGGTGTTTTCACACAGGTCAGCCAAAATTAGTTGATGAACGCCGATAATCCCGTTGAGGGGCGATCGCAGCTCGTGAGAGGTGCGAGACAAAAAGCCTCCCTTAAACTGGCTCATCTCGATCGCCATTTGATATGCCAATTCAAGCTGCTGATTGCGAGACAAATCTGCTGGAGAAGTCGGAACTTGTGAGGCACGGCGATCGCTGCTAGATTCGCGCCAGATCCATCTGCCGATGGCGAGTCCTATCCCCAGATATATCCAATTTGTCCAGTTCATAGCAGATTGCTCAGCGATCGTCTTATCGTAACCCAAGTACATCGAAGCGTTTTTAACTGCGTAAGGTAAAATTCCTCAATAAAAAACAGGCTCTGGCACGACTGCTAGAACCCGTAAATCCTTATTCTTCGATAACTTCGCGGATGCGGCGCTCTAAACGATCGAGATCCAGCCCTCCCTCATCGCGAGAAAAGCGACGGACAGACTTATTCACCTGCTGTAAATCATTAAACAAGTCGCGCAAAATCTCTTGCTGCTGACGAGATTGAGTCACCTCACGCGGCTCTTGCACTAAATCTCGCACGATCGAGTCTTCTGCCCGTGACGCAATAATCGGATCGGTCTGTCCTTCTAATTGGACAAAGGTGCGACGACCAGGACCGCGATCTTCTTCGATCGGAACGACCGCCGTCACTTGGTCAGAGCGCACATACTTACCAAACCCCAGATGTACTAGCACTGCCGATTGAATTCTCATTTGCTTTCTCTTGACTCTGATACTCTTATTATCGCTCTTTTAATAATCGTTGAGAGTCAGTCCCTAAGCGGTTTCTACACCATCTTAAGTAGAGTTTGCCACCGCATTTTATTTCTAGCAGAGAACTCAATTCGAGTCCTGTTTTGAACAGGAA
>JBBQYE010000284.1:0-4033 GCA_038208945.1 Leptolyngbyales cyanobacterium
GGCGAGGCATTCCAGCGATCGACCGCACTATTCCAGCGTTCTGTAACCACCGCTGGGTTTGATACCATCACTCCGCTAATCAGCAGCCCCAACACTAGCGCGATCGGAATAAATCGCTTCAAGTTAACCACCTGACCCGTGGTAATGAGCAAAATCACAATCACGATCGGCACGAGCAGCAGCGCAATTCTTTGACCCGAAACCACCGCCAGCACCAGCGTTGCCGCCATTGAACCCAACCCGACTCCGCGCCACAAAAAAGACGGGTCCATAAACGCAACCGAGAAGCTAAAAAAGGCACTAGAGATCAGAAACCAGCCCAACTGCCACGGCGCAACAAACGTTCCGGGTAGCCGAATTACGCCCTGTTCTTCGTTGTAGAGCAGCGACCCGCCCACTAAACACCTTGCTTCTAGAGAGGCTTTAAACAGGGCTGCCCCTTCGCCCACGGTGCCCTGACACCTCCCAGTCTTGAGGAATATGTACTGCAAAAACGCGAGACCACAGCAGGTCAAAATAATCACTGCGGTGACTCGCATTAAGAAATGCAAATCTTCTTTTCTGCGTAGTAAATAATACGCACAGGGAATCAGGGGCACATAGCCGAGCAAAACTTTGATGCCCAAAACTCCCATCAAAAATGGTTTCTCAGTCCCATTGCCCGAAAATTGCTGTGCGCCATTCACAAACAGCAGCACCAAAATGCAGTAAGCCAAAAAGATTCCTAACGCAGGCTTTAAAGCTTTGGGCATTAAAAACGGCTGCTTGCTGAGCTTGCAGTATTGAATGACCGCAATCAGAGCGGGGATATAAAACCCGTCTTTGGCAAGCTGAAACAGAGGATTGTTGCCCCCGATCGAATAAGTCACCGTTCCGCTAAAGGGCATATAGAACAGGAAGGCGTAGAGGGCTTGCCAGGGATACTGAAACGAAACCATCAGAATGAAAACAGCGGTCCCTCCACCGACCCCGCCCTTAACGCCCCCGACGATCGCTATGAGTAGCCCTGCCACGATCGCTACTGCTACCGCCACTGACATAGCGTTGATCACGTCCTTGCGACTCTGTGCCGCTTTGCGTTTAGCTGCCAACTTTTCTCTAAGGCTCAAAGTCGAAGTGGTTTCGGCAGGTGACGATTTGAGTTTGCGCTTAGGCATGAAAGCAAGATTATAGAGAGTCTGAGCCGTGTGACAAACGCTCTACGCGATTTCACCTATCCGATCGCTTGACAAAAGAAGCCCCCCAATCCTAGCTTAGAGAGCCATCTATAATCGCTCCATAAAACCTCGGAGGCTTGACCGTTTTTTCATAGGTTCGTTGGTCTCTAACCCGTACATTTACGGATTCCCATCTGTGAATGTCTGGCACCCTCCTATCAGCAGGGGTGACTTAAAGGAAAATACCCCTTAGAGTGGTTTCTTTAAGCGAAACACTGCATTTATGGTTAATGCTTTAAATAAATTATGACTGCTATAAATTCGCTTGGATTGCTCACAAGCAGGTTTTAGACCTAAACTCGTGACCCCCGACCCAAAACTCGACTTCACTATGAGTATTAACTTATCTCGCCCTCTTTTAGCGGTGCCATCAGGAGTGCTGCAAGTGCCTCCTGTGCCCGATGCGGCGCTGACGACTCGTCCGGTCTATTTCTCGTTGGTTGTGCCTACTTACAACGAGGGCAAAAATATTCGGCAGATTGTTCAGATTCTCAGCCGATTGTTAGATCAGGCATTGCCCAATGACTATGAGCTGATCGTAGTGGATGATAACAGCCCTGATCGCACATGGGAACTCGCTCAACAACTAATGGCAGACTATCCGCAGTTGCGAGTCATGCGTCGTCAAACTGAGCGGGGGCTGTCAACGGCAGTGATTCGAGGATGGCAGGCAGCGACAGGGCAGGTTTTGGGCGTGATTGATGGAGATCTACAGCATCCGCCAGAGGTGTTGATTGAGCTACTGCACACGATCGATCGCGGGGCAGATCTGGCAGTAGGCAGTCGTCATATCGAAGGGGGCGGCACGAGCGATTGGGGGCTGGTGCGGCGGATGCTCTCGCGGGGTGCCCAACTGCTGGGGTTGATGATCTTGCCCCATGTGATTGGGCGCGTCTCTGACCCGATGAGCGGCTATTTTATGGTGCGTCGAGCCGCGATCGCCGAGTGTCTGATGAATCCTTTGGGCTACAAAATTTTGATCGAGGTGTTGGGACGGGGCAACGTTGAGGAAGTGGCAGAAGTTGGCTATGTGTTTCAAGAGCGGCAAGAAGGCGAGAGCAAAGTCACCTGGCGGCAGTATGTTGAGTATTTGATGCACCTGGCAAAGCTGCGATCGCGGGGGCGAATTACACGGCTCAGAGAGCGGTTTCCGATCGCGCGCTTCTTGCGATTTGGCTTAGTTGGGTTGAGCGGCGTGTTTGTCGATTTTGCAGTGTTTTATCTGCTGCGAACTCAGCTAGGCTTGCCGATCGCTCGCAGCACGATTTTGTCTGCCGAAGTTGCGGTTGTGAACAACTTTCTGTGGAATGATCTCTGGACGTTTGGAGACATTGCTAGACAGCAACCAGGCAAACGGCAGCGACTGCGGCGATTCTTTAAGTTCAATTTGGTCTGTCTCGCTGGCATTATTCTGCAAGCGCTGCTGGTGAGTTTGCTGCACGATGCCTTTGGAGTCAACGAGTTTGCCGCGAAATTGGGCGCGATCGCGATCGTCACCTTCTGGAATTTTTGGATTAATCTCAAACTCAGTTGGCGCGTCACAGATGTGAGGAAGTAGCGATTTCTGCTGGGTTACGTCCCGTCTGTAGCTTTGAAGACGCGATAAGGGTTTTCAATTCTCGGAATCAATTCCTCTAATGAATTACAGTGATAAAAGGTAGATAAAATTACCGATTCACACATTCCAAGGATATTCCCGGTATGCATCTGAGTGAATTGACTCACCCAAACCAGTTGCACGGTCTGTCGATCTATCAGCTTCAGCAAATTGCTCGCCAGATTCGTGAAAAGCATCTGCAAACGGTCGCAACCATTGGAGGGCACCTCGGTCCTGGATTAGGGGTCGTCGAGCTAACCCTGGCACTTTATCAAACCCTAGATCTCGATCGCGACAAAGTGATCTGGGACGTTGGGCACCAAGCCTATCCTCACAAGCTGATTACAGGGCGCTATGCCAACTTTGACACGCTACGTCAAAAAGACGGCATCGCAGGCTATCTTAAGCGCGGTGAAAGCAAGTTTGACCACTTTGGCGCAGGTCATGCCTCTACGAGCATCTCAGCAGGTCTCGGAATGGCGCTGGCACGCGACGCGAAGGGCGAAAATTTCAAAGTGGTCTCAGTGATTGGCGATGGCGCACTTACGGGCGGCATGGCACTCGAAGCGATCAATCACGCAGGTCATTTGCCCAAAACTAATCTGCTCGTCGTACTAAACGATAACGAGATGTCGATTTCGCCCAACGTCGGCGCGATTCCTCGCTATCTCAACAAAATGCGCCTCAGTTCGCCTGTTCAGTTTCTCACCGATAACTTAGAGGAACAGTTCAAAAACATGCCCTTCTCGCCCGAACTGTTACGGCTGAAAGAAGGCATGAAACGTCTGGCAGTTCCTAAAGTAGGAGCGGTGTTTGAAGAATTGGGCTTCACCTATATGGGTCCGATCGACGGTCACAATCTTGAAGAACTGATTGCAACCTTCCAACAGGCACATCAGCATCCGGGTCCGGTTTTGGTGCATGTGGCAACGGTGAAAGGCAAAGGCTATGCGATCGCTGAAAACGATCAGGTTGGCTATCACGCCCAAACGCCTTTTAATCTGGCAACGGGCAAGGTAAATCCCTCCAGCAAACCCAAGCCTCCGGGCTACTCAAAGGTATTTGGTGAAACGTTAAGCACGATCGCTGAAAGCGACCCGCGCGTCATTGGCATCACGGCAGCAATGGCAACCGGAACGGGATTGGATATCTTTCAAAAGCGAGTGCCCAAGCAATATGTGGATGTTGGCATCGCCGAACAGCACGCTATCACCCTCGC
>JBBQYE010000285.1:0-3962 GCA_038208945.1 Leptolyngbyales cyanobacterium
CTACAAGGCGACGTGAAACATCTAACAGACTTCACCCCAGAATATCGTCTGAGAGTCGGCGACTATCGGATTCTATTTGAAATAGAAGAAGCAGAGATTGTCATTTACCGCATCAGACATCGCAGTAAAGCCTATTCCTAAAGGAGAGACTATTATGATTCAGCTTAACCCCGAATTTCTGAAGAAAAACGGTAAACCAGAGTTTGTGGTGTTGCCCTACGAAGAGTTTCTGCTGCTGCAAGAAGTTCTTGCAGACTTGGAAGATTTACAAGACTTGAGGCAGGCAAAGCTGACCGAAAAGATGAACCCACTGTCTCTTTAGCAGAAGCCAAGAAACGGTTGAATCTGCCCTAAGCAGTGTTGCAGGATGCGACGACGCGATCCGAATGCTCCGCCGCAAGACCCCTTAGTTTCTCTGGTTCTACGTTGGAATTGCGATCGTTCCTCTCATCGCATGGTTGCGGAAATGAACGCGCTCCTTTGAAGCTTGCGCCGCAGTCATCTTTGTGGCTACGATCACAGTGCTACTTTAGAAGCAGATCACAGAAGGCTTTGCCATGACCCTTCAAGAACTAGAACAACAGGTTCACCAACTCTCTGTTGCCGAGCGATTGTCTCTGATCAACACCATCACCCGATCGCTGCAACACGATCTCGCTCAACCCCAAGACCACACTCAAAAAACCAAACGCGCCCTGGTTGAACAACTCCGAGGCTGCCTTAAACAACCTGGCAAACCCGCACCCACCGATGCAGAAATTGATGCTATGCGCGAACAGCGTTTAGTTGAGAAATACTTGACATGAGAATCCTGCTGGACACCAACATCATCCTTGATTTCTTCCTTGAACGTCACCCGTTTTATTCAGAAAGTAGCCGACTCTTTGATGCGATCGCAGAAAACAGCATTGAAGGTTTTTTCTCAGGCTCAAGTGCTACAGACCTCTTCTATATTTGCAGGCGGCAAACTCAAAGTCTGGACATTGCAAGACGAATCCTTGAAACAACGCTTGCTCTTCTCGCAGTTTGCCCCATTACCTAATCCATCCTTAAGGCAGCATTTAATTCTGGACTCCCTGACTTTGAAGATGCCGTTCAAATCGCTTGTGCAGTCGACCAAAACTTAGATGCCATCGTCACTCGCAACCCAAAAGACTTTCAAACCGACCTCATCCCGATTTTGTCGATCGCTGACCTTCTACACCAGCTAGGAAGCACAACCCATTAAAAGGTACCAGGTCACGACCTGCACACGACTCAGGAAATCAGGGCGATCGTTCTACACAAATCTATGACGATAACCGCTAATCCAATGCGCCTCCGCAAGAGCTTCCTGCCCCTGCCGTGCAGCCAAAACAGTGACGATCGGTAACAATCTGCCGCGCCGCCAATCGAATCGGGTCAAAATCTCGTAGGTGCATTCGTTCACCCTGATCTTGACACTCCAACTCCAGCATTTGATTAAAGTCGCAATCATACAATCGCCCATCCCAAGAGATTGAGATCGTGTTGCGACACATCAAACCCGCCACCGTCGCTGAATTGAATGAGTTCACCAGCAGTTCCATATATGGCTGCAAATTGCCTGACTGCTCTAGCCATTCGAGATAGCGAGAAATCGGCATATTGTTGAGAGTGATTAAGCGATCGAAGCCGATCCCATAATTTTTTTGCAGCCCAGTTTTCCATTCGTCTTCTAATTTCGCTTGACCACTTGCCAAAAATGCCCCGACTGGATTGCTCATTAAGGTTAACTGACGATGAGGATTTCCCTGTCCATAGCCTGCGGCGTTGAGTCGATGCAGTGCCTCGATCGACTTCTCAAATGTCCCGTCGCCACGTTGAGCATCGGTGTTGCGTTGGCGATAGTGAGGGAGAGAGCAGACAATTTCAACACCCCGATCGGCGAACCACTGCGGCAAGTCTTCCATGCGGGGCAGCAGCAGCACGGTGAGATTGCAGCGATCGATGACGTGTTTTCCTCGCGCCACGCATTGATCGACCAAATAGCGAAAATGCGGATTTAACTCTGGTGCGCCCCCCGTGATATCGACCGTGTGAGCGTCGGTGAGATCGAGAGCGCGTAAACACAGATCGAGTGTCTCGCGATCCATGTTTTCTTGGGTGCGATCGGGTCCGGCATCAACGTGGCAGTGACGACAACTCATGTTGCAGAGTTTACCAATGTTGATTTGAAAGATCTCTAATTTCGCGGGCGTGAGTGGCTGCCAACAATTTGCTGCAAGCGTTTGAGCAAAGTCTCCTTTATGGGATGTCTGCGCGAGATCGACCGCCGCTAAAACCTCGTGTTGATAGCTAGAAGACGATAAGGGCGAGTGTCGTTTAAGAAGAGATGTAGGTCTAGGTGCCGTTTGACGACTGGAATCAGAGGGGGCGATCGAGTCAGAAAGTTCCATTTTGTGCCTTATCAATTGATTCGACTCATATCTGCATCACATTGTCAGTTTGTTGACGTGATCTAACATCTGCAACCCGTGAATCAGAGACGAGCCGCCCCGAATAGCCGTCGCAACGTGTACGGCTTCGGTCATTTGCTCTAGGTCTGAGCCTTGCTGTAACGATTCTTTAGTATAAGCATCAATGCAATAGGGACACTGAACGGTGTGAGCAACCGCCAGCGCAATCAACGCTTTTTCTCGTTTTGACAGCGCTCCTTCTGAAAATACGGCTCCATAATAAGCAAAAAACTTCTCTGCCAATTCAGGGTTGCCCTCGGCAATTTGACCAAAATGAGGCAGGTGTTCTGGCTTGTAATAGTTATCCACAGGGTCTCCTCCGATATGCTTAACTCAATTCATGTGCAACCGATTATTATGAAACGTTCTCTTGCGATCGCGTTCTCTTTGAGCTTAACGCTAGGGGCGGCTGTGATGGCTGCTAATCCAACTCAGGTGCAAAAATTACTCAATTCTGGCGAATGTATAAACTATGATTTGTCAGAGGCGAGTCTCTATAGCTATGTCTTAGATGGCGTTAATCTGACGGGCGCTAATCTCAGTGGGGCAGCGCTGCAAGGCTCTAAACTTAACTCTGCGACGTTGACAAAGATTAACGGCGATCGTGCCAACTTAGCCTTGGTTCAATTCAAAGATGCCAACTTGCAGGGCGCAAATTTAACCAAAGCTAATCTATTTGGGGCAGATTTGAGAAACGCTGATCTGTCGGGTGCAAACTTGCAAGAAGCCATTTTAGAAGGAGCCGATCTCAGAGGCGCAAACCTCAATCAAGCCAATCTTCAAAAAGCTAATTTTGTCAAAGCAAAAATGGCATGAGCATCGCTAGAAGGAGCTAAGATGGGATGTGCCAGAATGCCAGATGGTAGCGAATATTAACAGAAATGATTCGTCAGAACAAATTGACCCACGAATGTGATCGGGAATGGATTCACCCAACACCGTAGAGACGTTTCGGTGAAACGTCTTATTGATTATGCGATGACCGATGAATCACGATCGTATTCAAAAATTTTGCCTTTACCCGATGGCGGGGAGACGTTCCACCGAAACGTCTCTACGGGATTTTGGTGTGACCGATGGGCGATCGCATTCAAATAATAAAATTAGGTTTCTCTTCCTGTTTGAACGCCCGACACTCGATCGGGAATGTCTTCGGGCAATAGCGTGGTCAGCAACTCGTCGCTGAGAGACGAAAGCACCGCTAATCGGTTGGCTTGCCGCTCAAGACTTTTCTCAAACAAGTTGCGAACCAGTCTCGCGTTGCCAAAGGTTTTGTCTCGATTCTCGTACAAGTCTTCAAACAAATTTTGCAGTTTTTCACCTGTGCCCGGAGCCAGTTTGAAATGGCTTTTGTTGCCCATTTTTTCAAAGATCGCGAGCAACTCTTCTGGCTTGTAATGATTGAAATAAAAATAGCGATTAAAGCGCGATTCTAACCCTGGATTTGACTCGATAAACGTCGTCATCTCATCGGTGTAGCCTGCC
>JBBQYE010000286.1:0-3955 GCA_038208945.1 Leptolyngbyales cyanobacterium
ACAGTCACTTTTCACTGCGTAGCTACCCTTCACGGTGTAGCCTACCTCTTTTCCATCAATGCTGACATAACCCGTCCCTACGTGCTTACCACTACCATCAAAATTAGCCGTTCTAACAGCATCATAAGAAACAATAGCCCCGTCAACTTTACGAGAGCCTGTATCTTGAAAACCATAGGCACCTTCGATAGTTTTATTGCTGCAACTGCTAGCGCCTTCTTCTTTAGCTTGAACCTGATGGGAACCGAGAGCAACCATGATTGAAATGGATGAAAAAGTCGCCATCCCAAGTAACACAGTCAATTTTTGAAATTTCATGTCAAAATTTACGAACAAGGAATAACTAACCAATACACGTCCCTTGTCCTTAAGTCAAATGTGTCACATCAATAGTCTAAAGAATTTTTGAATCGCCAACGGCAGGTTTCATCCTCCACTTCAAAAACTGTTTGGACTCTCAATAAAAAGCAAGTCTGGCTTGAATTCGTCCTGTTTTTGCGGTCATTGCTTGTTTTTGAATGAGATGTCCATTCACCCACTCCGTGCGATCGAGCGGATTTACTAAAAACTTTTCTAGAGAAACAGTGGGGGCATTGGGGGTAGATAACATGGGCACCTCATGGACTTCACAATAGATCGGGGTTCATACCGGGATTGCGTTTGAGGACGATCGCTCGTTTGTCTACCATCGTGATAAAAGCAGGCATATCAGGAGAGGCACGATCGGCAACCTTCAATTCTGCGACAACCTGGTTAAAGGTTTTTCCATCCGTCATCCGATACGCGATTTCTTCGACTTCAGCCCAGGTGAGATCGCTCTGCACATAGGCTTTTGCCATGACGTTGAGCAGATTTTCCCATTTGTTGCCCTCGGCTTTGGTCAACATCGTGTGAGGAATGTTGAGAATCCGATCGAATTCGTAATACCAAGATTTAGGCTGACGCTTGAGAATATTCTCAAATAGAACTTGATGATCGGTGTCACTGGTGGCTTTATCGGCTTCGGTCGAGACGATAAACATCGGCGCTGAATCTGCATTCTTTGAGCGATGAAGAATCTCCTTGCCCATGTCAAGATAGACCCGCAAAGCCTCCATCTTAAAGCCTTTATAGCCAATCACCTGATCTGGCGGTGTGTCATCAATCCATTCAAAATAAGTATTGAAGGTTTTGACAAACAAATCAACGACTTTATTGCTGCTGCTGAGATAGGGCGCAAATAGCATCGCCCGATCGATGTCTTGAGCGCGCTCAAAAGCCAGCCAAGCCGCCAGAGTGCCGCCGCCAGACAAACCACCGACAACGACGCGATCGCCCAAGGTCTGAGCTTTTTGCAGCCACTCCAGTCCAAATTGCTGATAGATGTCGGGGTCAGTCGGCAGGGGTGGCGGGTTGTCGCGATTCCAATCGCCTGCCTCACCGTGACCCGGCATTCTGGGAATCAAAACGTTATAGCCCGCTTGATAAAGCACCCGTCCCATCGGCAAAAACTGATAGGGAGCCGCTGTGAAGCCGTGAAAAAATAAACAGACTTTAGACGTGGGAGCCTCATGGAGCAGGAACTGCGATCGACAGCCTTCATTTTTTACGGGCAGTTCAGTTTCCTGGCTCTTCACTTGTTGAGTCAAGCTAATCGATGTGACGGAATAGCCCAGACGAGAAGAAAAGTTAAGCATAGGTAGATGAGATCGGGGATCGGGGGGCAGTCGGTGAGAATTCTATCTCCATTACTCCCCCCGCTTTCTGTTTGCTAACGATTGCCCATAAATTCTGAGGCAACTATCATGGAGCCGATGCCCATATCGGTAAAGATTTCGAGCAGCAGGGCGTGAGGGAGGCGACCATCAATAATGTGGGCAGCCTTCACGCCCTGAGCTAGCGATCGCACGCAGCAATTGACTTTCGGAATCATGCCTCCAGACACCACTCCGTCGTCGATCAGTCTGCGAGCGTCTTGAATGTCGAGTCGCGGAATCAGGGTAGCGACATCTTTATAGTCGCGCAAGATTCCGGCGGTGTCAGTAAGCAAGATTAACTTCTCGGCACCTAAAGCGGCGGCGAGTTCTCCAGCAACGGTGTCGGCGTTAATGTTATATGCCTGTCCGGTTTCGTCGGCTGCAACGCTAGAAATAACTGGAATGTGACCCGTTGTAACCAGCGACTCTAGAATCTGGATGTTGACGTTGGTGACTTCGCCCACAAACCCGATGCCTTCCGCGTCAGCAGGACGGGCGGTGATTAAACTCGCATCTTTACCGCAAAGCCCGACGGCAGATCCGCCTGCCTGGTTGATCAACGAGACAATTTCTTTGTTGACTCGACCAACCAGCACCATCTCGACGACATCCATTGTGGCGGCATCGGTGACGCGCAGCCCGTCTTTAAACTGTGGCTCAATGCCAAGTTTGTCAAGCCAGGAGTTGATTTCAGGTCCGCCCCCGTGCACGACCACCGGACGCAGCCCCACACACGCCATAAACACCACATCGCGGATCACCTTCTCTTTGAGAGCAGCATCCTTCATCGCGGCACCGCCATATTTAACGACGATCGTGCGTCCGGCAAATTGTTGAATATAGGGAAGCGCTTCACTTAAGACTCGGACTCGTGTGGCAGCGGCTTTTTCAAAATATTCGCTTTCGTTGAGCATTGGCAAAGTAGAAAGATTGCTATGCAAATTATGCTACGTGCGACGGTGAAACGCCGAATTAAAATTTTGTCTAGTGCAGCGTCACCCTTAGAAATTAGGGTTGCGTAATGGATAGAGTTTGAAGGGGGCTTTACGCATTCACCTGGTAAGATTTGGGAGAAATTGAGATTCAGGACGATCGCGGTGTTAGCAGCCCTTCTTTATGGTCAAGAAGACCTTCGTTTAGAAACCGTTCCTGATCCGACTCCGGCGGCTGGGGAAGTCGTGATCGCAGTCGGAGCCGCCACCACCTGCGGGACAGATTTGAAGGTTTGGCGGCGCGGTGGACACGCCAAAATGCTCAAGCCACCGACTCTATTTGGGCACGAAGCCGCCGGACACATTGTGGCACTCGGAGAAGGCGTAACGGGTTGGAGAATCGGCGATCGCGTCGTTGCCAACAATTCTGCCCCCTGCACAATCTGCTTTTTTTGCCACCGTCAAGAATTTTCTCTCTGCACGAATCTGACGTTTAATAACGGCACCTTTGCTAAATATCTGAGAGTTCCTGCCCCGATCGTGCAACAAAATTTGCTCTCAATTCCAGAGGACGTGACGGATGCGATGGCAGCGATGACCGAGCCATTAGCCTGTGTCTTGCATGGAGTGGCACGATCAAATGTCAAACCCGGCGATCGCGTCGTGCTGTTAGGCGATGGCGCGATCGGGCTAATGTTCGTCGCGGCTCTTGCCAAACAATCTGCTGAAGTATTTCTCTTTGGCGGTAGTGAATCTCGATTAGAAATCGCCAAAAAATTTGGGGCGGCAAAAACCTTTAATTACCGTCAAGTGGCAGATCTACCGGATTTAGCTCGTGACTTAACCGATGGCTGGGGCGCGGATGTCGTGATTGAGGCGACGGGCGTTCCGGCTGCGTGGGAAACGGCGATCGCCTGTGCGCGTCCGGGTGCTACGGTCAATTTATTTGGGGGTTGCCCTCGCGATACAACAATTACCGTCAACACTGAGCAGCTCCACTACAATGAACTGACTCTAAAAGGGGTGTTCCACAATACGCCTGAGTTTGTTCGCGCTGCGCTTGCTCTGATTTCGAGTCACACCATTCCGTTTGAGTCGCTAATCAGCGATCATCAACCCTTAAAGAACTTAGAGCAAGTCTTTCAGGATATGAAGCAGCGCAAAGTCGTCAAAGTGGCGATCGTGCCGTGAGTTGACCATCCACTTTGTTTTTATCGGGGAGTTCGAGATGAACGAGATTCGATTTGGCTCGATTTTGGGATTTTCACTGCTGCTCAGTTTAGGAGC
>JBBQYE010000287.1:0-3937 GCA_038208945.1 Leptolyngbyales cyanobacterium
TCGATCGGGGGTCGATGTGGTGTTAGAAACGCAGGCGGGTGAACGCGCTCCGCAGGTGTTTAACGTCAATCGGGGCAATACCTGGACCGCATATATCTTCAACACGCAACTGCGCGGCAATCAGCCTTATCAGCAAAACAATCCGGCTCCCGGCATCGCCTCGATCGCGGTGACTCCGGTCGGCGGAAATGGCATTCAAGTCACAGTAGTAGGGCAGGGAAATACCGCTCCAACTGGGCAGATTGCCAGCCGCAACGCTCAAGGCGTAGTTTTAAGCGTCAGTGGTACTGGGGGAGCAGGCGGAGCGCCCGTTGCTCAAGCGCCTGCGGCATCTATCGCTCAAGCACCTGCTTCATCATCGCCTCCACCTCCGATCGGGGTGCCTGTTACGCCACTCGTGCCAAACCCGACGATTACGACGACACCGCCTTCGGTGCCGATCTCTCCAGTCCCGCCCTTTTTGCCTAGAGCGGTCGCCCCCCCGGTTGGAGATATCACCATCGCCCCGATCGATGTGTCGCCATCTGCGATCGACTTAGGTTCTGCCGAACGGATTCCTCGGTTGGTGTTGCGCGATGCTCCGGTTCGAGAGGTGTTGTCTCTTCTTGCCAGAGCCGCCGGACTCAATTTAGCCTACAGCGAATCTCCGAGTGGACAAGCGGGTGCAGCAGGAGCAGCTCGATCGGGCGGTCCGACGATCTCGCTCGACATCGAAAATGAGTCAGTGCAGGATGTCTTTAATTATGTGCTGCGGCTGGCTTGCGTCCCAGTGACAGGCGGGGCACAAGGCGGCGGCGGACAGTGCGGCAGTTTAGAAGCCACGCGCTCAGGGCGAACCATTTTCGTCGGCACCAGATTACCGAATGCGGCACGCGGCGCAGTGGCTCGAAGTCTGCGCTTAAATCAAATTTCTGTCACCAGTGCTGTTAACTTCTTGGTGGGTTTAGGAGCCGAAAGCGCGGTGACGAGAGAGCGGCAAGTTAGAACCGTAGTTGCTCAGTCGGCATCGCAGCTAGAGGGTGCTCAAACCGCAGTGGCACAGCCAGCCACAACTGAGACGACGACAGAAACTAGAGTCGAGGTTCAGCGCGCCACGTTTCAAGACTCTACGCCTTTTCTGCGAGGGATGCAGGTGTCGGGCGATGAGCGCACTAACTCAATCACCCTAATCGGTACGGCTAGACAAATTGAACTGGCAACTAGCCAACTCATTCAGCTTGATTCAAGACGACGGATGGTGGCGGTCAATGTCAAAGTGATTGACGTGAACCTGCTGGCGCTGCGTCGATTTGGGACGACGTTTTCGTTTGGGGTTGGCAACTCGCAGATTATCAATCAGGGCGGCATCGCGGTGCTTAACTTTGGTCGAAACACGCCTGGCTCGAGCACGGCACAATCGGACGCTAGCAACAATACAACAGGTACGGTTGCCAGTCTGGTCAACGGTTCGCCCGTTAATTTTGTCCGTAACTTTTTTGCCCAGCTACAGGCATCGGTCGTGAGCGGCAACGCTAAGATTCTGACCGATCCAACGCTGGTAGTTCAAGAAGGACAAACCGCGACCGTTAACCTGACCCAAGAAGTGATTACAAACTTCGTACAGAATGTGACGAGTTCGGGGGCTGGCTCGGTGGCAACCGTCACGGTAACGGCTGAGAAGAAATCGGCGGGATTGATTTTGCCTGTGAAGGTCGATCGCATTGATGACAACGGCTTCATCTCTCTGTCGGTCGCTCCGTCGATTTCTCAGCCTGAAAGCACTCAATCGGTCAACATTGGCGGTGCAAATAATATCATCACGCTACTGTCCGAACGGAAGCTAGAGTCGGGTCAGATCCGACTTCGTGATGGTCAGACATTGGTGCTTTCGGGGATCATTCAAGAGCAGGATCGCACGACTGTGACGAAGGTTCCGATTTTGGGAGACATTCCCATTTTGGGTGCTTTGTTCCGTCGCACTGAGCGCAACAATCAGCGCCGAGAAGTGATTGTGTTGCTGAGTCCACAGATTATTGATGACTCCGATCGTTCCACCTTTGGCTATGGCTACGTGCCTGGATCTGAAGTTCGGCAAATGATCCAAAATCCAGGCAGTCGTTAACCTCTAGATGGGCGACTTAGTTCGCAATCAAAGCTAATCTAATAGCCAGGATTCAGATATTATCTGGGTTCTGGCTGTTTTATTAATGGATGAAATCCATCATTCGCTTACTCATCACTATGAAACTTCCCTCCTGGCTCCCCCAGTTTCGTCATGAAGTCTGGATTCTGGCATTTGGGCGGCTGCTCTCACAAGTTGGCACCGGATTCACGCTGTTCTACGCCCCTATTTTCTTTGTTAATCAGGTGGGGTTATCGGCAACTGCGGTTGGTCTGGGGCTGGGCAGCGCCGCAATTTCGGGCGTGATTGGGCGTGCCCTTGGCGGCACTTTTGCTGATTCAAAGTTTTGGGGACGCAGACGAACGTTGTTGCTGTCGGCCGTGGTGTCTGCGATCGCGTCGTTCGCCCTAGCAAATGCCTATGATTTTCCAACTTTTGTTGGGGGCAATTTGCTCATGGGGTTAGGAATGGGGTTATATTGGCCCGCGACTGAAGCGGTCGTCGCAGACTTAACTACGCCGATTCAGCGCAACGAGGCGTATTCAATCACGCGGCTATCAGATGCGCTGGGCTTAGGAATCGGAGTCGTGTTAGGCGGATTGCTGGTTAGCTTAACGGGAGCCTATCGATCGCTCTTCATCATTGACGGAATTTCATTTTTAGTATTCTTTGGTGTGATCTATGTCGCAATCGCGGAGACCAATCGATTTGTTGAAAGACCGCGCGGAGAAGGATGGACGATCGCGCTCACAGACAAGCGCCTGTTAGTATACGCGCTTGTAAATACAATGTTTACAACTTACATTGTGCAAATCGACAGCACGATCCCTCTCTATTTCAGCAACTTCCTCAAATTAGACAATACGAATCGGGGCTTTCCTCCCGCTCTGATTAGCGCTCTATTTACTGGATATTTAACGCTGTCAGTGATTTTTCAGTTGCCGATCGCTCGTGCCCTAAATCGATTTAGCCGTCCTAAAATGTTGATGCTGTCAGCGTCACTCTGGGCGATCGGGTTCGCCTTTATCGGCGTGACTGGCATCGTATCTCAGGGGCATCTCGTTTGGGCAATCTTAGGCATGGGCGTTTTGTCACTCGCAACCGTGACCTATATGCCTGCGGCATCGTCGCTAGTCGTCGATTTAGCGCCCGAATCGCTGCGAGGAACTTATCTGGCAATCAATTCACAATGTTGGGCAGCCGGATATTTTATCGGTCCTCCGTTAGGCGGGTGGGCACTCGATCAATCTGCCACGATCGCCCATAGTTTCTGGTTATTTCTCTCCTTAAGTGTTGTGGTCGCGATCGGGATTCTAAGATGGCTCGATCGCATCATGAAAACAGAAAAATGACTCGTCTAAATTGCGTCTACGCTGCTAGAACGCGTACACTTTAGGACAAACCCATTCTCCTTAATGCCGGGTTCTCAAGCACGATCGCTATGTTCAAAAGTCGTCTCCTTCTCAGTTTGGTTGCCTTTGCGGTCAGCGTTGGCATCAGTTTTCTGACGGGCAGAGACTTTGGCAGGGCGTTGCTGACAGGATTGATCACGTTTTTTGCTAGCTTGGTTGGCGTTGCCGTTGCAGAACGCCGCTACTACTACTTGTTTGAGCAACGAGCCGCTGAATTAATGGCACACATTCGCAGCTTGCAGCACAAGCGATCGGAAGCTTATGAAGCGCTGCTTGCCCTGAGTGAAGAACACGATCGCTTAGCTCAAAACCTGGATTCTCCACCTCTTCAAACCGTTGAGAAACCCAACGCAGCCGTCAGTTGGAATCTCGCGAATCCGTCGGCTCCCGTCCAAACACCGAGTGGTCAAGCTCATCTGCGTCA
>JBBQYE010000288.1:0-3872 GCA_038208945.1 Leptolyngbyales cyanobacterium
CAAGTCGATCTTAGTCACTGGAATGGCGGGACTTTTGGCAGGGGCTTGCTCAATGGCGTTAGGAGAATGGCTCTCGGTACAGAGTTCTCGCGAGCTTTATGAACGTCAGATCGCGATCGAGCGTCGAGAAGTCGAAGAAGTGCCCGATGAAGAAGCCGAGGAACTCGCTCTAATCTACCAAGCTAAAGGACTTCCAGAAGCACAGGCAAAGTCTTTGGCGGCAAAAATGATGGCAAATCAAGCCACTGCTTTAGACACGCTTTCTCGCGAAGAGTTGGGCATTGACCCCGATGAGTTAGGCGGGTCAGCTTGGGCAGCCGCGATTACCTCGTTCTTTTTGTTCGCGATCGGTGCCATCATCCCGGTTGCCCCCTTCATGGTTTTAACGGGCAGTCTTGCCGTTTATGTCAGTCTTCTGGCGAGCGGGATTGGGCTGTTTGTGATTGGGGCTGGAATCACTCTATTGACTGGGCGCAGCATTCTCTATTCAGGAATGCGCCAAGTCGTGTTTGGCTTTGCTGCGGCAGCGATTACGTTTGGGGTCGGGCGATTGATTGGAGTGGCAATTCAGTAATCGCTCATCCGTTGCAGTTCGAGTTCGCTGTTCTGCTATCCCTTTGCACTAATCTGCAAAAGTTGATTCCCTCCTTTCTGAAATTCGTAAGGCACTTGTTTAATCTGTATCGAGTAGCCTTGTGCGGTTAATTTTTGCATCACAGGCTCTAGAAAGGGAGATGTTTCTCCAGTCATATTGACGAGTAAGGGAAAGACCCGAACGATCGCAGCGACTCGACACATCTCGACGATCGACGCAAGGTGAAACTCAAACGACAATTGATCAGAGTATAGAAATAAGAAGTGAGAACATAACGCTAAATCAAACTGCTGTGAATCAAACGGTAAGTCAGGTAACGATTCATTCTGATAGCGCCCTTGTTGCAGTCCTAATGGAAAATCGGCTAAAAATTGCTGCATCGCCGCCATGCGAATCTGTCCGAGTTTTTCAGGAGACGGGATGGTTGTCCAGACAAAGCGATCGCGATTGACCTCGGTGCCATTAAGGACGACTGGATAAGTTTGCTCAATCCGTTGAGAAATCTCATTGACTGGAAACTGATAGAGCGGGTCGCACGAAATAACTGACTCGCCTTGCTGAGTCATCTCGGCATTAAAGCTGGCGGGACCGCCGCCGCAGTCGAGAATTTTTGACCGCAACTCTGTCTCGGTGAGATCAAACATCCGACAATATTCTTCGAGCGATCGACCCCACGGCACTACCTGTTCAAGTCGCATATTGTCCTTTAGGGGTGGGGATTTCTGGAACGAGAAGCCGTCCTGTATAGCCTGCTTTGCGATAGGACGCTAGCACGGTTCTGGCGATCTCAGTTGCCTTGCCTTCAATCACGAGTGTCTGGTGTTTCCGCACGCCGTTAAAGCCCATTTGCTTGGTTAGCTCAATATCTAGCCGCAGCGCTTCATCAGAAGGCGGAGTCATCAGCGTATCTTCCCAATAGCCTTGATCGAGAACGAGACGCAGATAATAAGGATGACCGTTGAGCATAAAGCGATCGCGCTGAATCGACACCGATCGCATCGCCGTATAAGATTCCACTTCATCAATCAAGATGCCCTGGTGCCACAGTTGAATCTGAGCATCAATCAACGTCGGCTTTTCAGGACTCCACAGCAGCGTGTTGCGATAGTCGTCAATGCCCGGATCTGAGAGCGCAATGCGGCGATGCACTTCTCCACTGATTACTTCGTAGGTGTCATTGACGAGCAGACGACCTCCCACCGATAGCCGCACTTTGAGTTGCAGTTCTTCGAGAACCTCTCCACTCGTAGTACCTTCAAACCCGATTTCCCAGCGCTCCATGTGTGGAGTCCAGCGTAGCCGATTGATATAGGTCTTGGGCACACACTCGACCCAAACGGTCTGCCAAATGCCACTTGTGCGCGGATACCAAATGCTGTGAGCATCTGGCTGCCAGTCTTGTTTGCCTCTCGGCTTTGCCAAATCGTGCGGATCGTCATGTGCCCAAACGGTGACGATTTGCTCCCTATCAGAACTCAAAACCGATGTAATGTCAAAATCAAACGGCGTGTGACCACCCTCATGTTCGCCTACAAACTGATGATTGACCCACACACGAGCGCGATAATCGACCGCTCCAAAATGCAGCAGCACTCGATTAGAGTCTTGACCTGGCTCTAAATCAAACGATCGCTCATACCAGCAGTTGGAATGAAACCCTGTATCGTGAATGCCGCTGCGCTTAGATTCTGGCGCGAAGGGGACGACGATCGTCTGGCTCCATTCTGAGACATGGCTGGGTTGTTTCCACTGCCCATCATCGTCGTAGGCAAACTTCCAGTCGCCATTGAGGGTGAGCCAGTTGCCACGCTGAAGCTGGGGACGAGGATAGGAGGTTTCGAGTTGTCGAATCATTGCGATCGCGCCCCGATCAGAAGGGCAAGCATTTTCTAGACATCTACCGAGTAATCTCATCGACTTGAACCTTCAAGATTGAGAGGATATTTTTTGAACGAACAATGGCGGCTCATCGCCTAGCAAAGGTCGCCCGGACGAATCTAAAAATCTGTACAAAGTTAGATACACCATGCAAACGCGTCCTAGCGCCCAACTGGACATTAAGAGCGGAAACAATCGGTGTCTAAAAGCTTTTCTTAACTAGATCCTAGCTCAACTTATGCATCCCTCCAAAGATAGAAAAAGGTTTATTTTTGTTCGGTCTACAAAAAACTTAGGGTCGTGGATTAAATAACTTCGGGAATTGTACAATCCGGATTGACCCTCCTCACGAAGTGGAGCAAAGCCATTGCCTAACCCCGTTTGCTCCCTCTCCTTGGGGAAAAGGTTGGGGTGAGGTCAAATCCGGCTCTTAATTTAATCCACGATCCTGAGCGGCTTGTTCGGTTTTTTTGGATTGCGGTTGTTCTGTTGTGAGATCACCGCACCTGACTCGACTGAAGAGCGATCGCTCAGCATAGAGTTTTTTCTACTCATTTAATTGAGAATTAGTTGCAGGAGATTTATTGACTTAAATTCCTAAAAAGCCTTACGATTCTTCTAGCGTCATCGTGAATCGATCGCAGCGACAAAAGGCACCATTCATCTTAGGATACGTCATGGTTTTAGGCAAAAAACGGCTGTTGGGCGCAAGTGTAGGATTGATTGGGTTGAGCAGCTTGATGATTTCTTGTAGCAATAATGGCTCGGATAGCGCAACACAGCCTGCTGCACAATCTTCTCCAATACAATCACAAACCGTCAGCGAACGAGACACTCTAAAACAATTGAGAGTTGTTTTTCCGTCTCGGACGGGAAGTACAGAAGTGCAGCGCAAAGCCGATGCGATCGCAAGGCTCCTCTCAACCGAACTCAAAATGCCTGTTGAAGCGATCGTGGCAGACGACACCGCAGCCGTCGAAGCCCTAAAATCAGGTCGGGCTGAGGTGGCATTTTTGAGCAGTCGTCCTGCTCTCAAAGCTGAGAAGCTGGCAGGGGCAAAGCTTTACCTAGCAGAAGTGCGAGGCGATTATTCGGGGGGGCAGACCTACCGATCGGTGTTTGTGGTTCGCGATGATAGCAAGTTGCAAAAGAAAGGCGATAGCAAAGAGAATTTAGAGCAGCTAAAAGGCAAAAAAATATCGTTTACTTCTCCTACGTCGGGTTCAGGCTTTATTTTTCCGGTCAGTGAATTGGTCAAACAGGGGCTGGTGCCCGATCGCGATCGCCTAAAGAATTTCTTTAGCCAAGTCAGCTATGGTGGAAATTACGGCGGTGCCCTGCAAGCGGTTTTGCGGGGTCAAGCAGACGTGGCAGCCGTGTCTGAATATGCCCTCAAGGC
>JBBQYE010000289.1:0-3839 GCA_038208945.1 Leptolyngbyales cyanobacterium
TTAATTCATGACCTGTGCCCGATTACTCCTAGCCCAAAGAACGAACTTTTTGACTCGTGCTCTCGGAGTCGGGCAAAGGTAATATATTTGATCCGTTACCGCCAATCTCTCGCATGACTTCTGAAACCTCCTCTACTCCGCTCAGCACTCCGCTTGTCGAGGTTAGCCCCCCTGCTTTAGGGGTTAACCCTAACATCCAGGTTCGTCTCAAAAGCGAAGGGGGACGGCTCATTCTCACCCTGCCTCCCGAATCAGACGTGACGGCTGCCAATGCGTCGCTAGCTTTAACGTGGGGAGAGATTTGGCAGCAGTTTAAACAGCAGCTAGATGCCAAAGAGCGATTTTGGCAACCTGCAACCCGCGTGGATTTGGTCGTTGGCGATCGCTTGCTCGACAATCGACAACTGCAAGCGATCGCAGATGCCCTGACCGAAGCCCAACTTCAGCTCAAGCGAGTCTTTACCAGCCGTCGTCAAACTGCCGTTGCTGCCGCCACTGCGGGTTATTCGATCGAGCAGCAGCCTCCTGCCCCGGTGACTCCGCTCAATCAGGCTCAGGTCGAGGCGGGGCAAGCGATGGACGAGCCGCTGTATCTTCAGATGACGCTGCGATCGGGCACCGAGATTCGGCATAACGGCACGGTGGTTGTGTTAGGCGATCTCAATCCCGGCAGCAGCGTGATTGCAGAAGGCGATATTCTCGTGTGGGGGCGGTTGCGTGGTGTGGCTCACGCAGGCTGCAAGGGCAATGCCCGATGTTTGATTATGGCGCTGCAACTTGAGCCGACCCAGATTCGGATTGCTGATTTTGTGGCAAGAGCGCCCGAAACTCCTCCGGCTCAATATCATCCTGAAGTGGCGTATGTCGCCCCTCAAGGCAATATTCGGATTGCGAGAGCGACGGAGTTTGTTAGACAGCCAGCGCCAGAGTGAGGAATGAGATTTAAACAGGTTTTTAAGTTCGGTTTAGATTGAGTCAATCGATCGGGTTTTCTGATACTGTGGGCTGAAGGTTCACTCTGATCGTTGAGGCGATCGGGTTTACGTCTATTCTAGAAAGCTTGTAAGAGTTGATCTGGTTGGGTCAACGCTTGTCGTTCTGTAAGTCGCATCATTGCAATGGCTCGTATCATCGTCGTCACATCGGGTAAAGGGGGAGTCGGTAAGACGACCTGCACAGCAAATTTAGGGATGGCTCTGGCAAAACGGCGACGTAAAGTTGCGGTCATTGATGCCGATTTTGGCTTGAGAAATCTTGACCTCTTGCTGGGCTTAGAAAATCGAGTGGTCTACACTGCCGTTGAAGTGTTATCAGGGCAGTGTCGCCTAGAGCAGGCACTCGTCAAAGACAAACGGTTTAATAATTTGGTACTGCTTCCGGCAGCGCAAAATCGCACTAAAGATGCCATCAACCCCGATCAAATGCGGCAACTGGTAAACGCACTTGCGAGAGTCTATGAATATATTTTAATTGACTGCCCCGCCGGGATTGAGATGGGCTTTCAAAACGCGATCGCCGCTGCTAAAGAAGCCCTAATCGTCACAACTCCAGAAATCGCAGCCGTGCGAGATGCCGATCGGGTGATTGGCTTGCTCGAAGCGAACAACATCAAACGCATTCATCTGATCGTCAATCGGCTCAAACCTGCGATGGTGGCGGCAAACAACATGATGTCGGTCGAAGATGTGCAAGAAATTTTGGCGGTGCCCTTAATTGGCGTAGTTCCCGATGACGAACGGGTGATTGTCTCGACCAACAAAGGCGAACCGCTCGTCTTGTCTGAGACACCCTCCACTGCTGGCACTGCGTTTGATAACATTGTTCGTCGCTTAGAGGGTGAAAACGTGCCCTTTCAAGATCTTTCGGTGCCGAATGATAGCTTCTTAACTCGATTGCGTAAACTTCTGTCGAAGAAGTGACTTAACCTACTGAGCTTTCAACGGCTGCATTGTTTCCAGTTGCTCAACTCTGATTTCTTCTGGCTCTCCATGATCATTGAACTTCTCGAACGACTTTTTCCACGCGGGGGCGACAACAGCCGCCAAGATGTCAAGCGCCGCCTCAAGCTAGTGTTGGCACACGATCGCGCCGATCTACCTCCCAGCGTGATTGAGGCGATGCGAAAAGAAATTCTAGAAGTGGTCTCTCGATATGTCGAACTGGATGACGAGGCGACCGAGATTTCGCTAGAAAACAATCAGCGATCGACCGCGTTAATTGCAAATCTCCAGATTCGTCGCGTCAGACCGATCGAGCCAGAAGTCTTAGTCGAGCCTCCCAGCACAGGACTTGATCTGACGCTGACGGAGCCTGTTACTTTAGAACAAACTAAAACCGAGTCAGTCAGCAACGATAAGTAAACCTGCGATCGCCCTGCTTAAAAATCGGTGTAGGGTGATAGCTAGGTGAAGCGATCGGAGAAAGTTGCCATGCTGAACACGATTCTGGTTGCGTTAGATGTCGATCATGACCTGTTAGCAAATCAAGTCATGCAGACCTTGCAGCAGCTTCATCTTGAGCCAACCACGACGGTGATTTTAGCGCACGTCATTCTAGCCACGCAGACCGACATTGAAATCACGGTCGATCGACCCCAGGCTAATTTAGAGGGCTTTCCTCACGATCGGATTGATAAGCAGCTTCACGGATATCAAAAAGCCTTGCCCTGTCAGAGCGAGATAGAGATTGTGACGGGCGAACCTGTTGAAGAGATTCTGCGATTGGCAAATATTTATAAGACTGACTTGATTTTGATCGGCAGTCGAGGGCTAACGGGAATTCAGAAGATTTTATTAGGGTCGGTCAGCAGTCAAATCGTGACCGACGCTCCCTGTTCGGTGTGGGTGGTGAAACCTCGTTAGAGAAGAGAGACGTTCTGGTGGAATGTCTGGCGTTGCTGAATCGATCTATAAAGCACAGATTTTACACTCACCCTATCCCTCTCCCAAAAGGAGAGGGGACAAGAGTTCTGGCTCCCTTCTCCCTAGGGAGAAGGGTTGGGGATGAGGGCATTTCATAGCTGCATTCAGCAACGCCGAACGTCTCTACGGTGGATTTACGCCATGACCATGCCACCATCGACGTTCATCACCTGCCCAGTGATATAGGCAGCCGCCGGAGCCGATGCCAGAAACCGAATCAGTCCGGCTACTTCGTCGGGATGCCCATAGCGACCAAGCGGGATGTATTTTAGGATCTCATCGGACTTGACATCCTGGGTCATATCAGTGGTGATGAACCCTGGTGCGACCGCATTAACGGTGATGCCACGCGGGGCAAGCTCTTTGGCAACGGTTTTGGTGAACCCAATCACGCCCGCTTTGGCTGCGCTGTAGTTCGCCTGTCCGGGGTTGCCCATTTGTCCAGCGACGGAGGTGATATTCACAATGCGCCCCGATCGCTGTTTGAGCATGATTTTGCTGACGGCTTTGGTGCACAAGAAAACGCCTGTGAGATTGAGGTCGATTACGGCTTGCCAATCTTCGGGCTTCATGCGCAGCAGCAGCGTATCGCGAGTGATGCCCGCATTGTTGACGAGCACGTCGATTCTGCCCCATTTCTCGATCGCGACATTGATCAACGCATCGACTTGATCGGCTTTAGAGACATCGGCGGCAACGGCGATCGCGGCGCTTCCCATCGCTTCAATCTCTTTCACCACGGCCTCAGCCGCACCGCTCGAACTGGCATAATTGACTACCACATTTGCGCCTTCAGATGCCAGTGCCAGCGCGGTCGATCGCCCAATGCCCCGTGAAGCCCCGGTGACGATCGCGACTTTTCCCTGCAATTGCTGTAATGCGACTGGCAACGCTTCCATAAGTTTGTTTTTTGCTAAC
>JBBQYE010000290.1:0-3808 GCA_038208945.1 Leptolyngbyales cyanobacterium
GCACCGGGAATCATCTCGCGCAGTTGAGCCGAAATCTCTTCAATGCCTTCAACTCTGGGAACCACGTAGAAGATTTGTCCTCCCCGATCGAGTTCTTGCCGGATCGCCGATCGCACCATTTCAGGATCATAAGGCGACATATGAGTCTTAATCGGACGACGAGACGGAGGTGGAGTCGTAATTAAACTCATTTCACGCACGCCAGATAACGCCATATACAACGTTCGCGGAATCGGAGTGGCGCTGAGGGTGAGAACGTCAACTTGAGTCTTGAGTGATTTAATTTTCTCTTTTTGGTTCACCCCAAAGCGCTGTTCTTCATCCACGACCAGCAGCCCTAAATCCTGGAACTGAATGCCTTTGCCCAAAAGCTGGTGAGTGCCGACGACGATATCTAATTCTCCAGTGGTTAACCGACGCTGAATATCTTTGCGTTCGTCAGCCGTACGGAATCGATTTAGCAATCCGACTTGAATCGGATAGGGTGCAAATCGTTCTTTGAGGGTGTGATAGTGCTGTTGGGTCAAAATCGTGGTCGGAGCCAGCAGTGCCACTTGCTTTCCGGCAGTGACGGCTTTGAAGATCGCGCGAATCGCAACTTCTGTTTTGCCAAAGCCGACATCGCCGCAGACCAATCGATCCATTGGGCGATCGCTCTCCATATCTAGCTTGACATCCTGCGTCGCTTTTAGCTGATCGGGCGTTGGCTGATAGGGAAATGACTCTTCCATCTCTTGCTGCCAGGGCATATCAGTCGGGTAAGAGAATCCAGACTGCTGCGATCGCTGGGCATAGAGATGCAGCAAATCCACCGCAACTTTTTTGATCGCTTTCCGAACTTTGCTCTTGGTTTTTTCCCAGGCTTTGCTCGACATTTTGTTGAGTTGCGGCACTGCTTCGCCCACTCCTCGAAATCGAGACAGTGCACTGAGTTGATCTGCCGCGACTCGCAGCAAGCCATCGGCATATTTCAGCACTAAATATTCGCGAGTTTCGTCGTTGAGCGTTAGACTTTCGAGCTTGATAAATTGACCGACTCCATGATTTTTGTGAACGACATAATCACCGGGCTGCAATTTGTTGGGATCAACTTGCTTAGACGCAGCGCGACGACGTTTGCGAACATAGCTCGGAGTCGTTAAGCTGTGTTGCCCAAAAAACTCCCGATCGGTGACCAACACCATTCTAAAAGTCGGCAGAATAAAGCCTTCTAACTCGGCTAACCCCGAATATTTGACTGCAACAGGAACGTGCTGAGTTTGCAGTTTGTCGATCGCCAAAAAATCTCGCGGGTTAGGCACAAATTGCGCGGGGCAATCGTGCTCTTGCAGCAGAGAAACCGATCGAGACGGCTGGGCTGAGACAAGCCAAACTGAGAACCCGCGATCGCGTTCTCCTCGAAGCGTTTCGGCAAGTCGTCCAAACTGATGCGGCACCGCAGGAACAGGACGACTGGCAAGATTTAGCCCATTCTTTTCTTCTGCTAATTCGCTGAGAAAGAGCCGATCGAAGCACTCAACTTCAGCCAACGATGCCGCAAACGGACGATGGGTTTTAGGAAAAGGATGAGGACTTTCTTGCCAATGTTCTTCGACTTGATCAAACCAGCGATCGCCATGTGCCTCACACATTTCTGGCTCGTCAACGGCAATCAACGTGTTGTCGGGCAAATAGTCCAGCAGAGACGCAGGTTTTGAGAAGGCGAGTCCTAAAAAGCGTCGCATTCCTTCGATCGCGTGTCCTTGCTCGAATCGTTCCTGATCTTCGGGAGACAGATAAGACTCGACTTGCTCAAACGTGAGATGAGCTTGAATGATTGGACTGAAACTCGTGGGAGTCAGCACTAGGCGATCGATACGATCGAGCGATCGTTGGGTAGACGGATCGAACTCTCGAATCTGATCTAAATCATCACCAAACAAGTCCAATCGCACGGGCAACTCAGCCGCCACCGGAAACACATCAATAATGTCTCCGCGTCGGCTCCACTGTCCCTCAGTTTCGACGAGATTAGCGCGCTCATAGCCCAATCTTGCTAGTTCGTTGCTGAGGGTGTTGAGATTTAGCTCTTTGCCACGATCGAGCGATAAACAATAAGGCGAAAACGCTTCAACAGGCGGAAGGTGAGTTTGCAGGGCGCGTTCGGTCGCCACGATCGCCATCGATGAAGGCTTTTCTTTCTCATCGCTCGTCTTCACCAAGTCTGCCAAAACCTGTAGCTGTCCCCAATTCATCTCGGCTTCGGGGTCAAACGACTCGTAGGGCGACGTTTCAGACGTGGGATAAAAATGGATGGTTTGCCAGCCCATCGCTTCGAGTTGAGCGCTCCAGCGTCCGGCTTCTTCTAGCGTCGCCGTGACGACCAGCAACGGACGAGTTTGGGCCTGTGCCAGCGTAGACGAGACTAAGCCCTTGGGCAAACGCGCTAACCCACTCAATCGCAAAAACTGATGCTGACCGAGTTTGTTGAGCAGTTCAGCCGTGAGGGGCAATCGTCCGAGCGCACGAGTAATCGAAGAAAACGCCATTGGTTCAGCGAGGGTATTGCAGTTTAGTTATCTTTACATTTTATCGAGCGATCGACTGAGATGAGTGAATGCAGCGATCGTCAACTCAGCCCAATCGCTCTACCACATCCCAACATACAAGTCCGAAGATGACCTCATCCCCCAACCCCTTCTCCCAAGTTGAGAGCAGGGGAGCAAGATTTCAAAGTCCCTCTCCCAAGTGTGGGAGAGGGATTTAGGGTGAGGGCAGGGGCTTTTGCAAGAGGTCTATTTATGGATTGCTACAAGTCGTTGAAAGGCGACTAATGTTTTTTGATAGCGCTCACCTGCAACCCGATCGAGGTCGTTGTGTCCCGCCTCTGCCACCCAAAGAGACATCTTAGGATCTCGCGCCGCTTCGTAAAGTCTCCGACCGTGTTGAATCGGGATTGTTTCATCCGCTTGACCGTGCATCACGAGAACCGGGCAATGCACTTTTCGCAGTTTGTCAAGGTTAGAAAACTTGTCGAAAGGAAGAATGGGAAAAGGCACCACAACTCGAAAGGCAGAGGTAAATGTACTCTCCAAAATTAACCCGCCCACAGGCTGCCGAGTTGCCAGGTCAACGGCTGATCCACCGCCCACCGATCGACCATATACAATAATCTGCTCAGGCGGTATTTTGAGTTGCTGAGTCAGGTAACTATAAGCAGCATCCGCATCTTGATAGGCATTGCGTTCACTTGGGTTGCCATTGCTGGTTCCATAACCTCGGTAATCATAAACAAAAACACCAAATCCGTAACGATGTAAGCGATCGAGCAAAGGACGAATATCTCCTAAATCTTCCGCATTCCCGTGAATGTAGAGCAAGGTGTATTTAGCTTCAGGATTGGGCAAGTAGAGTGCTGAAATTTGCTCAGTAGGAGTGACAGGCAGTTTAAGGAGATCTTTAGCGTTCTCGTAGCTAGCAGGCTGAGGCAAGAAAATCATGCTGTCTGCTCGAAAAAAGACATAAAGCGCGAAAAAAGTGTAGATGAATAGTAGCGATCGCACTAGCCTTTTCCAACTCAGTTCTCCGATGAGCAATTTTCTTAGCGGTAATTGACGCATGAATGATTCTCAAGCCTCAATCGATTCTCAAAGATTTTAGCAAGTTAGCACAGCGATTAGAAGAGTCGAGGCGAAGGGTAAAACTCAGATACACTAAAACAGTCAGCCCCATCCCTGCCAGATCAACGAGCAGCGCCAGGAATGCCTCCCACCGTCGAACTTCTGATTATCTTGCTCTTAACGATCGCCAACGGACTGTTTGTGATGTC
>JBBQYE010000291.1:0-3807 GCA_038208945.1 Leptolyngbyales cyanobacterium
GGTTTGCGTCCATAAAGCACGATGATGTCGCAAAATTCGCACTGAAAGGGGCAACCCCGCGAAAATTGTACGCACATTGCATTGTAGGCATCCAGTTCTAGCAGGTCATAGCGCGGGACGGGCGTATGCGTTACGTCGGGGCGCTCACCCTCCGATCGAAACACGCCTTGAGATTCACCTCGCTCGATCGCGTTCACAAATAGAGGCAGCGTGACTTCTCCTTCATCCAAAATTAGATAATCTGCCCCTGCCCCTGACGAATCTTGAGGAATCGAAGTTGGATACGGTCCGCCCACAGCAACCGATTTGCCCCGTTGTTTGGCTTCTTTAATCAGTGCTAGTAAATCTGGCTTTTGCACAATCATCGCCGACATGATTACGACTTCTGCCCAATTCCACTCTGCCTCGGTGACTTCCCGCACGTTGTGGTCTACTAACTTAAATTCCCAGGTTTGGGGCAAGATAGCGGCGACCGTGACCAACCCCAATGGAGGCATCGAAGCTTTGCGATTAATCAGCTTCAAAACCTTCTCATAAGACTCGATCGTTTTAGGAAAGCGGGGATAGAGTAGGAGTGCGCGCATAATGTTCTAGACCTGATGTGGGTTAAACAAAGAATGTGAGCGAGTGCAATCAAGAGAATAACACTCTGCTCTACGAAGGGGAAACACCCTATCATCGCCTCGAAATCTGTTTTGAGCGTTTGAATGTCTTAAATTTCAACACTGATTTAATCGTTTGAGTCGTGCTGACCCTCAATCTAGAAGGCAACCGCGAGGGAATTGTTTCCATTCTTAGCCAAAATAGAAGACAAAGACTCTATTTTCACTATGCACAAGCCTTTTACATTCCCCCATACCAATCCCCCGCTTTCGCCTAAGCTGACTCTGCCAACCATGTATGATCTGCCTAGCGAAGATCCGGAGGAACCTGGTTTGCCTGACGAATTTCACGATCTGCAACCTCAGCTTTTAAGCACGACGCTTCGGTTGGTGGATTACAGTCGCGATCGGGTCTTTACTGGCTCAGATCTCAACCTCTATTACGACGTTCACCATCCTCTATGGCACAAGCGTCCAGATTGGTTTTTAGCGATGGGCGTGTCGCGTCTGTATGAAGGCGTGGACCTGCGATCGAGCTATGTAATCTGGCAAGAGGGAATCAGTCCGTTTGTAGTGGTGGAACTACTCTCGCCAGGCACCGAAAAAGAAGACCTGGGACAAAACGCTGAATTGCCGTCCGCCTCAGAATCCGAATCACCCGCAGCAGAAACGCCGCCCTGCAAATGGGATGTGTACGAGAAGATTCTGCGAGTTCCTTATTATGTGGTGTTTAGTCGCTACACCAACCAGATGAGGGTGTTTCAACTGGTGGGTAGTGACTATCAAGAACAACCGATTGACCCCGATCGTCCTCGATTTTGGTTCGACGGGCTGAAATTGGGGTTAGGACTTTGGCATGGCGAGTTCGACGGCATCACTCGATCTTGGTTGCGCTGGTACGACGACCAAGGTAATTGGCTGCTAACAGACTGGGAACGCGCCGAGCAAGAGCAACAGCGAGCCGAACAAGAGCAACAGCGAGCCGAACAAGCCGAATCTCAACTGCGACAAACTGCTCTTAATTTATTGCAGTCTGGGCTGTCGATCGAGCAGGTTGCCCAACTCACTGGATTCTCTGAAGAACGGCTGCGAACCATCAGCTCTATCTAAGCAAAACTTAAATAAAGCTTTCTTTAACGCTCGATCGTCTAGCAACAACTATCGGTGCTGCACGAAGAACTCGCCTCACTTTTGATGGTGGCTCGATAGTCTAAACCTTTGGTCTCACGCGGATCGCGGACGGCATCTCGCGAGCAGTTGAAGGGCTGTGCAGACTCTAGAGGAATCTCACTGTGAGGCAACACCGGAATTAAATCGCGGTGATAAGGGCTACTCGGATCGGTGTAGAGATGAAAGGTTTTATCGCAGACTGCCATCCGTTCGCCTCGATAGAGAGTGTGACCGTCATCGTCTTGCACAGCCCGCCACGGACCTTTGTAGATTACGGCTTGGTTGCGCTCCCAGCAGTCGCCCTGTTTGCCCTTAAAGGCACAGACGGTCAGCGATCGAAACTCAATGCCATCAATCACCTGCCACGGCTCTGCCTGTCGGCTCAAAATCTCAAGGCCGTGAAATCCGGCTCGCTCAAACATTTCGAGAAATTCGTCTTCTCTAAAAGCACCTGCGATGCAGCCGCTCCAGAGGTCGGGGTCGTTGAGAATGGTGGGAGTTGGGTCTTCATCACAGACGATATCTGAGATGACTGCCCGTCCGCTGCGTTTTAAGACGCGAAAGATTTCTTGAAAGAGTTGCTCTTTGTCTTGAGGACGCACCAGATTTAACACGCAGTTAGAAATCACCACATCGACGTGATCAGAGGCAATCAGAGGCTGTTCTTGACGTAAGCGATCGCACTCAATTTCAAAGCTGGCGAGTTGGGCGATCGAGGCGATCGGAGTCTGATCTAACCACTGTTGAGCGAGATCCAGATTCAACGCCAAATCTTGAATTTTGCCCTTCACAAACTCGACGTTGCGATAGCCAAATTGATCGCCCATCTGATCTAGATATTTGCGCGACAGGTTCAGCATTTCATCGTTGAAATCGACTCCGATAATGCGTCCAGCGGCACCGATTTTCTGCGCCAAGATATAGCAGTTCTTTCCGGCACCTGAACCTAAATCGACGACCGTTTCACCCACTCCCACATAGCGAGTCGGATCACCACAGCCATAGTCTTTTTCAATGATTTCTTGCGGCAGTGAGTCTAGATAACGACTTTCATAGCCATCGGTTGGACAACACAGTTCGGCTTGAGGTTGATGCGCCCCCTCTCCATAGCGCTGTAAGACTGCCTGTTCGATATCGTAGGTCGCGGGTGTTGGGGTCAGCGAATCAGTTGCGATGTCAGTCATGGTTCCGTTGAGTTACTCTCTTGGATTTAGTCTAAGCGCTTCTGTCCTGACAGCGACGAACCGTTTTAAGCTTCCGCTTAAAACTCAGCCTTCGGCGAGGGTTATTTTTTTTATCAATTACATAGGATGCAATTCTAAGCAGGGATTATATTAGGAGAAATCAGGTGGAATATCGGCATTTAGGAAAACAGGGAGTCCGCATTTCGGAAGTTTGTTTAGGGTCATGGCTGACCTATGGCGCGGCAAAAGACGAAGCGATCGCTCGTGACTGCATTGAGAAAGCCTACGATTTGGGCATCAATTTCTTTGACACCGCCAACGTTTACGCCAGAGGAGCTACTGAGAAAGTGGTCGGCACTGTCTTAGGGCGATATCCGCGTGAGTCGTATGTGTTGGCGACAAAGGTTTATTTTCCGATGGGGGAGGGAGCCAACGATCGAGGACTCTCGCGCAAGCACATCATTGAACAGTGCAACGCTAGCCTTAAGCGTCTGAATGTGGACTACATCGATCTCTATCAGGCGCATCGCTACGATCCGAGTGTGCCATTGTCTGAGACGTTAATCGCGTTTGATCATCTAGTGCAGCAGGGCAAAATTCTCTATTACGGAGTGTCAGAGTGGAGCGCGGGGCAGATTGCTCATGCGGCAGATCTGGTGCGATTGGCGGGGCTGAGTCCAATCGCCTCCAATCAGCCTCAATACAGCATGATCAAACGGGACATTGAGGCAGAAATTATGCCCCTTTGTCATCGTGAAGGCATTGGCATTATCAATTTTTCGCCCCTGGCTCAAGGCATTCTCACGGGCAAATATAAACCCGGTGAGGCGCTTCCTGAAGGATCTCGTGCG
>JBBQYE010000292.1:0-3805 GCA_038208945.1 Leptolyngbyales cyanobacterium
CGAGGCAGGAGGCGCACATCGCCCTAATTGAGAGGGCTTAAGGCTCAGATTTTGGGTGACAAACGGCACGATCGTCCGTTCTTCCTGCCAGCCAAAATCTCCTGGTTTGACGGTGTTAGACACTTTATTGCCAACCGGGACAGAGCAGACTTCAAGCCCAACCCACAAGATGCGATCGTCGGTTGCCTGCTGTTTGACCACTCGCACGATCGTCCCTGGCACTACGCCCCCAACCCGTTGCTCTGCTATAGAAGGCACTGAGATCTTGGGTTGACGCGTCAATGCAAACAGCACCGGAATTTGAGTGCCGTTGCTTGCAGAAGGGCGATCGAGCTGAATCACCTGTCTCGTTTGCAACGCGGCAGTAGTCGAAGGGCTAACCGTAGGAATCGGAGAACTGACAATCGGAGTCGGGCTAGGTGGCGATAAATTAACCGGGTTCAAAACGGCTCGAATCTCAGGCACTAGCAGCACCAGCAGTCCGCCAATGCCCAGCAGTGACAGCAGCATCAACAACAATGGCAAAACCCAAAAAGACGATCGCGGCGGTTGGGCAATCTGAGTTTTTAGAGTAGAGGGTTGAGATGAAAATTCTTCTAAAGGCCCACTGGGCGATCGTTCAGCAAGTCGCGCAGTCGATCGAGTCCAATCTATTTCTAAAGGAGCGATCGAGGTCTGGTTTTGCGTTACCTGACAATAAACCAAGCCCACTGTGACGTTATCGTGTCCATTGCGAGTATTGGCAATCTCAACCAATCGACGGCTTGCGGCTGCGAGATCAACACCGCCGTCCAAAATTGGGGCAATCTCATCTTGCCAACATTCATCGACTCGATCGTGGTCGCTCAACCCATCTGAGCAGAGCAAAAACACGCAATCTTCGTCCAACACAAATCGCTGCACGGTCGGATGCAGAAAGTTAGAGCTGCTCATTCCCAAAGCCTGAACGAGAGCGCCAGAGGCAGGTTGCTGAAGGGCATCTCGATACAGGGCATACCCTAACCGAACTTCTCTCGATGCAACATCATCATCTAACGTGACTTGATAGCATCCCGTTCGGGTGACTCGGTAGGCGCGGCTGTCACCCACATGAGACACCAATAGCTCGTGGGCGTGAGCGAGTGCCATGACGAGAGTGGTTCCCATGCGCTGACGTTCTTGACGATGTTCTTGATCGTTGCGCTGCGAGATTACATTATTTGCGGCAAGGGCAGCCTGTTCTAGTCCGCTCACTAAGGTCGCTGCGTCGGTGTGAGGGGTGGTTGAGAACAGCTTTTCGGTTTGGGTTTTTAGGGTGGCGATCGCTAACTCCGATGCCACTTCTCCGCCCTCGTGTCCGCCGATGCCATCACAGACAATCAGTAGAGGTTTTGCCGAGGATTTTGAGGATTCTCCGATCATCAACTCAACCTGGCTTCCACTCGCCGGATAACACGCATCTTCATTGCTCTGACGACTTGGACCTTGGTCAGTAAACGTTGCAATCTGAATTCTTCGCGTCTGACTCCACCCATAATGAGTCACTCCCTGATCCAGCCGATCCATTAACTGATCTCCTGTTCTGATCTGCCCCTGGATCATGTGCTGACAAAGTTGCGACAGAAAGCCCGAAATCGAGGAAGCAGCACTCTGTTCTTGCCACCGTTCCCAAAGCTGACCCAACTCTGCCAAAGTCGGACTTTCTTGAGAGTCGGGCTGCACATCTAACAGTCGGACAGCAGACGCATCGACCCGCAGCAGATCAGAGTTTAGAAGGGTAGAAGCCACATGCTCTTGACAAAACGGCTCCCACAATTGAGCAATCTGCCACAGCCAATTAAGCTGCCGGAGGGAGTGACTTTCTTGCCAAAGACTCGTCAACTTTGGCATCATGCTGCCAGCCAAATTAGTGCCTTGTCTCAGCGTTGCTCCATCGGGATAAATCGGTGCATCTTCTAACAAAAGGAGCGTCGATCGCGATGCTGTCACCACTCCATAAATCTGCGGAACATGAAGCCGAAACGGAAACAACCGTAAATATACTTCCCACTTTGCCGGGATCTCAGAGGGGCTTTCAGGAGCCAAACTCGGCTTCGTATCGAGGAGAATTTGACCATTTTTGAGCAGATAGCGATCGCCCACTAACTCTCCAGACGCAAACGTTTCTAACCCTGGTTCGACCGCCCATAAATACCGCTTAATCAGCGGCGATCGGCATTTGTGACAAAATCTGTGGCTTTCTAGATTGAGAGCCTGACAGAAAAAATTAGGGCACTGAAGAATGGGTTGATCGTTTTGCATTGAGGATAGGGAGGGGTGGGTCTCGCAATTTAGCTCGACGGTTCACCTAAAAACAGCTTCTGACACCCTCCATGTTAAACGCAAGCCTTTCACGCTTGACCAACAACCTTCTAGAATTAAGTCAGAATAAGTACATATACACAGTCTAGGAATTAATGATTATGGCAGAGAGCGAATCTCAGGTGCAGGCAACGCTCTCCGATCGGGAACTGCAAGTGATCGAGCTAGTAGCGGCTGGCTTAACAAATCAAGACATCGCTGAAAAGCTAGAAATCAGTAAGCGCACGGTGGATAACCACATCAGCAATATCTTGACCAAGACAGAAACTGACAATCGGGTTTCCCTGGTTCGGTGGGCATTGCAGTGGGGCAAAGTCTGCCTAGATGAAGTCAACTGCTGCGCCCTCCCTCCTTATAAAGGCGCCAGCACCGCTGAATGAGACGATCCTGTAGAGACGTTTCTCTGGAACGTCTGATGATTCATCTAAACAGGAGTACCAAAGTTGAGATATCACGTCCAATCTAGGGGGTTGCCGCTAGCCGTTTATCGAGAAGTTGCCGCCCATTTGTCTCAAGTTGAAGGGGTTGAAACGGGGTTAGTGTCGCAACGATCGACCCAGTTTGACTATCGCCAAAGCCAAATTGAAAGTTTATGGATTCAGTTTGTAGACTCTACAACGTCGTCTTCTCAAACGCGAGTTGAGCAGATTTTGGCTTACTATGGCGATCGCTATGGTGCCTGGGAAGATGTTCAGGCTGAATAAAGTTTTTACAGTAGGTTCATGAGTTCAATTCAAGCAAGCCGAGGAACGCGGGATATTTTGCCCGATGAGGTGGGTTATTGGCAGCGGGTCGAAGCGATCGCGCGGGATATTTTGACGCGGGCTGCTTATCGAGAAATTCGCACGCCCATTTTTGAGCAGACGGCGCTGTTTGAGCGCGGCATGGGCGAAGCAACCGATGTCGTCAGCAAAGAGATGTACACCTTTCACGATCGGGGCGATCGCTCTTTAACCCTTCGACCTGAAGGCACGGCTGGAGTGGTGCGTTCTTACATCGAACACAATCTTTTTGCTCAAGGAGGCGTACAGCGGCTCTGGTATGTCGGGGCAATGTTTCGCTATGAGCGTCCTCAAGCGGGACGGCAGCGACAGTTTCATCAACTGGGCGTTGAGGTTTTGGGGAGCGCAGATTTCCGAGCCGATGCCGAAGCGATCGCGCTTGCCACTGAGATTTTACAAACGCTGGGTTTAAAAGATTTACGACTGGATTTGAACTCGATCGGAGACAGCAGCGATCGCCAAAACTATCGAGAGGCATTGGTCGCTTATCTGACTCCTTTTAAAGAAGAGTTAGACGCGGACTCTCAAGATCGTCTGATCCGCAATCCTTTACGAATTCTGGACAGCAAAGATCCCCGCACTCAAACCATTTTGGATCAGGCACCGAGCATCTTAGACTATCTCAGTCCCGATTCTCAGCGGCGGTTCGATCGGGTGCAGCAGCTATTGAGTGATTTAGGCAT
>JBBQYE010000293.1:0-3777 GCA_038208945.1 Leptolyngbyales cyanobacterium
AGATTAACGGCGATCGTGCCAACTTAGCCTTGGTTCAATTCAAAGATGCCAACTTGCAGGGCGCAAATTTAACCAAAGCTAATCTATTTGGGGCAGATTTGAGAAACGCTGATCTGTCGGGTGCAAATTTGCAAGAAGCCATTTTAGAAGGAGCCGATCTCAGAGGGGCAAATCTCAATCAAGCCAATCTTCAGAAAGCTAATTTTGTCAAAGCAAAAATGGCAGGAGCAACGCTAGAAGGAGCGAAGATGGGAGGTGCCAGAATGCCAGATGGGAGCGAATATAAACAGAAATGATTCGTCAGAACAAATTGACCCACGAATGTGATCGGGAATGGATTCACCCAACACCGTAGAGACGTTTCGGTGAAACGTCTTGTTGATTATGCAATGACCGATATGAATCACGATCGTATTCAAAAATTTTGCCTTTACCCGATGGCGTAGAGACGTTCCACCGAAACGTCTCTACGGGATTTTGGTGTGACCGATGGGCGATCGCATTCAAATAATAAAATTAGGTTTCTCTTCCTGTTTGAACGCCCGACACTCGATCGGGAATGTCTTCAGGCAATAGCGTGGTCAGCAACTCATCGCTGAGAGACGAAAGCACCGCTAATCGATTGGCTTGCCGCTCAAGACTTTTCTCAAATAAGTTGCGAACCAGTCTCGCGTTGCCAAAGGTTTTATCTCGATGCTCATACAGGTCTTCAAACAAATTTTGCAACTTCTCCCCAGTGCCCGGAGCTAGGTTGAAATGACTTTTACTCCCCATGCTTTTGAAGATCGCGAGCAACTCTTCTGGCTTGTAATGATTGAAATAAAAATAGCGATTAAAGCGCGATTCTAACCCTGGATTTGACTCGATAAACGTCGTCATCTCATCGGTGTAGCCTGCCACAATCACAACTAAGCGATCGCGATGATCTTCCATGCGTTTGAGCAAAACATCGATCGCTTCTTGCCCAAAATCACGCCCCGATTCTCCGGGCACCAGGGCATAAGCTTCATCAATAAACAACACGCCATTCAGCGCCGAATTGACGAGATCATCGACTTGTTTTGCAGTTTGACCGACGTATCCCGCCACCATGCCAGAGCGATCGGTTTCAACTAGATGCCCTTGAGTGAGAAATCCCAGCCCTTTATAAATGCGTCCCATTAATCTCGCAACGGTAGTTTTTCCTGTTCCGGGCGGACCGCAAAAAACCGCGTGTAGGGAGACGGTTGTTTTTGCTAAACCTCGCTCTGATCGGATCTTTTGCACTTTGAGAAAGTTAGCAAGCGTCTTAACTTCTTCTTTGATGTTGCTCATTCCCGTTAGGTCGTTGAGTTCGGCGAGTGCCTCATTGAGGACTCGATCGAGATCGCTTGAATCAGATGTTTGAGGAGAACTCGCAGGCAGACCTTCTTGATAGGTGGCTAACTTGCGATAAGAGTGGAGTTGTTGCCAGATTAAGGAGAGTGCATCCAGGTCTTGCAAACTGACCGTGCCATCGGCTTTGACGATCGCTTGAGCAAATTTATAAATCGCATTAATCGCAGTCCCCAGATAATTGGTTCCTTTTTCTTCATCCAATCGATTTAGGATTGAGGGCAACTCGAACGAGTCAGAGGGCTGATTTTGAGTAAAGTCTAAGATAATTTGCAGCGTTAACTTCTGATATTTAATGCGTTCATCCGCCGACGTATCCCATCGATTGATTGCTGCGTCTAGCTTTTCGGCATCGCGTTTGATCAGCGCATAAATTACGAGATATGCCAGCAGTTCAGCCTCGCGAACATTGCCACTGCTGCGCCCACACAGTCGAATCATCTTGGCTAAATCAACCAGAATGACTTCTGCAAACGTTGCATTCACCGTTAAGAGTGGCGATAGAGATTTGTAGAGCAGATTTGCTTCTTGTCTGAGCAGCCTGTAATCCATAACGTGTTTGAATAATCGCGGCAGTCTGTCTCAGTCACGATATCGGGAATTCGATCGGATCGCAACGATTACTAGATTTAGACTTGAGAAACGTTCCCTGTCATTTGCTAGAGGAGCCGTCTGAAATCTTTCTCTACGATCGGTGAAGTCATTAAGCATTAACATCGGAGATTCATTATGCGAACGATTCAACTTCCGTCAGGAGCGGCGATTCCAGTTTTGGGTCAAGGAACGTGGCGAATGGGAGAAACGCCGAAACAGCGATCGTCAGAAATCGATGCTCTAAAATTCGGCGTTGATTTGGGAATGACGCTGATCGACACCGCCGAAATGTACGGCGAAGGCGGCGCAGAAGAAATCGTCGCAGATGTGATTGCAGGGCAACGATCGCGCATTTTCCTAGTCAGCAAAGTCTATCCGCACAATGCGACTCGACAGGGAACGATTCAAGCTTGCGAACGGAGTTTAAAGCGCTTAAAAACCGATTACCTGGATCTTTATCTGCTGCATTGGCGTGGCTCAGTTCCGCTTGCGGAGACGTTTGAGGCATTTATCGAATTGCAGCAAGCGGGGAAAATTCGTGATTTTGGCGTGAGCAATTTTGACCAAGACGACCTAGAAGAAGCATATCGTCTCGATCGTCATCTCACCGCAACCGATCAAGTCCTCTACAATCTCAGTCGCCGAGGAATCGAGTGGAATGTCTTGCCGTGGTGTCGTCAGCATCAGATTCCAGTGATGGCATATTCTCCGATCGAGCAAGGTCGAATTCTAAAAAATCAAGCCCTCGGAACCATTGCGAACCGATTGAATGTAACTCCGGCACAAGTGGCGATCGCATGGTTGTTGAATCAAGAGAACGTGATTGTGATTCCAAAATCAAGTCAGCGCGATCGAGTTCAAGAAAATTACGCAGCGTTAGACATTTCATTAACTGAGACGGATCTCTCAGCGTTAGATAAAGCGTTTCCACGTCCACGTCAACCGCAACCTTTGCAGATGCTTTAATCAGCCACACGCTTGGAGATAGTGCCCGATCGCCCGATCCAATGAAGGGAGCAGGATACCTCGTTCGCTGGTGAGGGCGGTGTAAGTCGGACGAGGCGCGGCTAACTTTAGCGATCGAGTCGAACACGCTTCGACGTGAGACGGGTTAAACCCAGCGAGACGGGCAGTTTCTTGAGCAAATTCTGCCCAGCTAACGGCTCCCAAATTTGCCAGGTGCCACAGTCCACATTCTTGATCGATCAGCAAATCGAGGGTGGCATTCACCAAATCAGGGACGTAGGTTGGAGAAATCACCGTGTCGTCTGCGGCAAAAAATGGCTGACCCGATGCCAGAGTGCGAAGGGCGATCGTCAAAAAATTATGGTCATCCCAAGGTCCGAAAAACGCACTGGTACGAATCACAAGAGCGCGCGGATTGGTGGCTAAAACCCATTGTTCGGCGATCGCTTTACTGTGTCCATAGACATTTAAGGGCGCGACTTCATGGCTTTCGACATAGGGTTCTGTCTGGTTGCCATCAAACACCAAATCCGATGAAAACGTGACAAAAGAAATGTCTTGTTCAGCGCAGGCTTCAGCGAGAATGGCGGCTCCGTCTGCGTTGATGTGCCGACACAAATGCGGGTGCTGCTCGGCATCATCAACCCGAACATATCCAGCAGTGTTGATGACTGCCCAAGGCTTGAGATCTGCTAACACTTGAGTCACCGATCGCGAGTCAGTGATATCCATGTCTTGCCGCGTCAGCAGCCGATAGGGAATGCCGCGCAGATCACAGAGGCGGGCAAAGGCACATCCCAAAGTTCCGGTCGCTCCGGTGATTACGATCGGGGCTGAGGCTTT
>JBBQYE010000294.1:0-3738 GCA_038208945.1 Leptolyngbyales cyanobacterium
ACTGAGTTCACATCTGATGTGAGCTTGGTGGAGTCATTGCGCCCTCATCAAGCCCACTCAGAAAATCTCTACACTGTTGATTCTGAGGAGCTTGAGAGCGTGTTAACTGCGTTTACTGCGGGTCTATTATTGATCACCGTCTCTGAATTGGGCGACAAGACGTTTTTCATTGCGATGTGTTTGGCAATGCGTCACCGTCGTCGCTATGTGTTTGCCGGAAGCGTGGTCGCACTCGCTGCCATGACCATTCTGTCGGTTTGTTTGGGACGGGTGGTGTCACTGTTGCCCAAAAACGTGACGCATTACGCATCGATTTTGCTGTTTGTCGCGTTTGGCATCAAGCTGCTCTACGAGGCTTATCAAATGTCGCCCGAATGTCGCGATCGGACTTTAGCAGCCGATGACAACGATGTTGAATGCACCTCTGACGCAGAGCGAGACGCGATCGCTGCCGTCACTCAAGCCGAAGCGAACCTCAAACAAAAAACGCCCTTCGCGATTTGCTTAGAAGCCTTTGGGCTAGTTTTTGTCGGTGAATGGGGCGATCGGACTCAATTTGCCACGATCGCGCTGGCTGCTGCCAACAATCCCGTCGGGGTGACCCTAGGCGCAATTGCAGGACATACAATCTGTGCAGCGATCGCGGTCGTCGGTGGCAAACTGATCGCCGGGCGCATCTCAGAGCGAACCGTCACCCAGTTAGGCGGCATCCTATTCCTACTATTTGCCGTAGTCGGATGGTTTGAGCACCCGTAGAGATGTTTCGGTGGAACGTCTCCAGTAAACCATTGGGTAAACCGATCAATCCCCCAAGCGGAATTCTTGCCCGATCGTCCCCTCCCGGCTTGCAGCATGATCGCTCGATCGAGTCCCGTCCGAGGGTTCAATTCGCCGCACCTGAATCTGATGCAATCGCGGACCTTCGGCTGAAATCACCGTTAGCTCACAGTCACCATATTGCAGCGTCTCACCCGGAGCCGGAATTTTTTGCCACTGATAAAACAGAAATCCCCCTAGTGTTTGATATTCTTCTGCTAGGGGAAACTCTAGATTCAGTTCTTCATTGACTTCCTCTAAATTTATCTGTGCTTGAATTAGGAATGTGTTCTCATCCAAAATCTGAATCGAGCGTTCTTCATCACCCTCCAGTGCAGAGCTATCACCAATAATCTGGCTAATGATGTCCTGAATCGTGACTAACCCAGCGGTGCCGCCAAACTCATCGACTACGACCACCATATGCGTTCGCGATCGCTGCATCAAAGTCAGCAATTCGCCTAATGGGGTGTATTCAGGAACAAACTGAGCCGGATGAATCCAGGACTTAATCGGACTATCGAGGGTCAAGGTCTCCTGAACCAACGGTTCTGCAAGCTCCTTGAAGTGAATCATGCCGCAGATATCATCCAGCGAATCGCCGATCACTGGATAGCGAGAATGCCCCGAATGAGCGACTTCTTCGAGCAAATCTCGAACGGTGGCATCAACCCACAGCGTCGTCATACTCGGACGCTGGATCATCACTTCGGTGGCCGGAACGTCGCTAAACTCAAAGACATTGCTCAAAATCTCGCGTTCTTCAGCTTCTAGCCCAGTCGATTCGCTAGAGGTCGAGATAATGAGCTGCAACTCTTCAGGAGTCACTTGGTTATACCACCCCTGCCCCGTGTATCGAACCCCAATCAGCCGCAGCAGCAGGCGTGTAGACTGATTGAGAATCCAAATAAATGGGTTGAAAAATCGCGCGATCGCCAAACTAAACGGACCCAAAAATCGCGCAATCTCCTCGGCGTAGCGCATCGCCACCGATTTAGGACACAACTCGCCCAACACGATTTGCAAATAGACAATCAGCAAAAACGCCAGAGGAACCGAGAGCGAGTGCGACAGCGTTTGCACGATCGAGGGTGAAAACGGCAGATGAGCAATCCAGCTTGCCACGACGACTGCCATCGTGCTTTCGCCAATCCAACCCAGTGCCAGACTCGACAGCGTAATGCCTAACTGAGTCGTAGACAGCAAGCGATCGATGCTGCGCTGCAAATTCTGCACCGTCCGAGCTTGAATGTCACCTGCGTCAACCAGTTGATTGATGCGCGATCGCCGCACCGAGACGATCGCAAACTCTGTGGTCACAAAAAACGCATTAATCGTGATCAGCAGCAAAACCGACAAAAACCTCAGCGCTACATCCGTCCAGATCAGACTTTGAAGAGCACTCGGCGCTAAACCAACCGCAAAAGGGGGAATCATTTGCGAAGAAAACCAATGAACAATGCACCGTCGTGGGTCATTAGAAACGCGACACCACATCCCAGTTTGCTCTTACTTAACTGGAATGTCAGCCATCCGCAGTTGGAGCTTTTGATCGGGATAATCCGTGAGCTGAATCGAAATTTTTTGCGCCTTGTCGAGCAAGGTCGTCGAAAGCGAAACCGTGCCAGCGAATTTTTGATTATTAGGCGGCAACTCGGTCGGTAAGCCGTCGGTGTCTGCACTCAGCACCCGTCCCTGCTCGTCGGTGACATTCAAAAAGCTGTAGAGGAACTTAACCGATCGAGTGCCCTCGTTTCGCATCGAGACATCAAAGACCACAGAGTCTTTTCGCTGCCGCACTCCGCTCACTTCCACGGTTACACCCTTATCTTGACTAATGATCGGAAACTTGGCCGGAGCCGTTGCTGTCTTTTCTGGCTCTGGCTTTGGTTGAGACGTGCTCACAGAAGCCGATTTTGCGTTCCCATCTAAGCGGACTTTCACCGTCTTGATGATGTCCGCTTCTGGCAGCACCGCTAGCTCGTCTGTCGCGTGCGCCGAACCACTTTTCTTGCCGACCTTATTAGTCGGGCGGGCATCGGGCTGCGTAATCCCTTTCAGGGCTTCTCGTCCGATCGCAAACCCCCACGCCCCCGTTATAATGCCTGCGCCAAACATCAAGGTGAGCAAAATAAACGTGAGGGCAACCGTAGAATTAATTCGCATCGATCGTGATCAAGTATGAAGTGAACGCAAGTTGACCTGAATTGTATTCGCTAAACGGAGTCGAGAACACCTCTATTAAAAAAAATACCGCGGCTGACTGACAACCGCGAAACTCAAGCTAAAATGTTACACAGAACCGACCCGCGCCGTTGACCGATTGGGGAGGTAGCGAACTCATAATTCGCCTTCAGGCTGGTTCGATTCCAGCACGGCGCATTGCCTAACCTCTGAGATCTAGCGTTCAAACACTAACTCGCTGCCGACTAATCGGTTGCTGACACTGGTGCTAGGAAGCGTCAAAACTGATGTGCTGTAAGGATTTGGCAAATCTGGCGTGCGAATAAGTGGGTCATTAGCGGCTTGCTGAATTAACAAATCGCGGTAGATGCGATCGACGTGATCGCCATCCCGCGCAATTCCATTCTCTGGAAATTTAGGAACCCCAATCAACGCCTCGATCGGGCGTTTGAGATCTTGAAATCCTTCGCTCGACCCAAAGAATGCCCGATTGACCGCATCGGGAATGGTCTCACGTGGCTTAAACGTTGCAGGTCTTTCTTGAGCAGTCACTGCTGTTGAAACCGTAGACGCAGCCACCAGAGCCATTAAGCTCAAAACACTCTTTAACCTCACGCCCATAGAATTTGTCTCCACTATTCCGCTAAAGTTTAACTTTGGATTGATGGTCAAAACCAGGCTTTTAAACTGGTTTACACCGCTATCTTCTTAGTAATTAATAACTCTAGTCTGCCCTAC
>JBBQYE010000295.1:0-3669 GCA_038208945.1 Leptolyngbyales cyanobacterium
CGCCGATCGTGCCACGACCAACAATCTCTCATATTCAAAAACAAAATCGAGACAACCCATTTCCGCCTTTTGCACTAGACTTGCAAAATGGCAAAACCTTGGCGAATTATTTTAGGATTCATTGGCTTGGGATCGCTAATATTCTTAATTTCCCATGTTTTTTGGCATTCTGCCTCCAACGATCGCTCATCAGCAATCACTAAATTTAAGCCAGCCATCAGCTACAAATCTCGCAAACTAACCCACGGAATAGCCCATATTTTATCGATTCCGGCAGGACAATTTTGGGTAACTCCTGCCCTATCCACCAGCACCGAACCGCTAGAAGATTTTGCAAAACGAGACGGCGCGATCGCTGCTATCAATGGCGGATTTTTTGACCCAGAAAATCACCAGTCCACGTCTTTTGTGGTTCTCAACGGGCAAGTGATCGCAGACCCTCGTCAGAACGATCGCTTGATGCAAAATCCCACTTTGTCGCCTTATTTAGATAAGATTTTGAACCGCAGTGAGTTCCGATCGTATCAATGTGGAGACACGATCGCCTATCAGATTCGTCAACATCAAGATCCGATTCCGGCAGGATGTCGATCGCTGAGTGCTTTGGGAGGCGGTCCTCGTTTATTGCCAGACAGGACGGATCAAGCAGAAGGGTTTGTTGATCGAACCAAGGGACGCGACGCACTAAGCAGCAACCAGCCCAACGCGAGAACCGCGATCGGACTAACCCAGGACGGCACCATCATCTGGGTCATGGTGGCTCAAACTCCTGATGTCGCCGACTCTGGAGCGTCACTGTCAGAGTTAGCAGAGTTGATGAAAAGCCTGGGCGTTGAAACGGCAATGAATCTCGATGGCGGCAGTTCTTCGGCACTCTATTATCAAGGCAAAACGATTTATGGCAAGCTAGACAAGACTGGAAAGCCTATTCAGCGACCTGTGAAGTCAGTTTTTTTGGTCAAAAATCGATGAAACTGGATTACTCGATCGCCGTCTCCGCCCTCAAACAATCTGACCCGATTTTGGCGGCGGTCATCGATCGAGTCGGTGAATGTACGTTAGATCAGACGCAGCATCCTGGAGACTTATTGTATTCGCTGTCCCGATCGATCATCTCACAGCAACTCTCAACCAAAGCAGCCAGCGCCATTCATCGTCGCTTTCTCGCGCTCTATTTGGGGATGCCAACCGCTCAGGAAATTTTAGACACAGCAGACGAAGACCTGCGCGGAGTCGGACTTTCGCGGTCTAAAGTTCTCTATATGCGAGATTTAGCAAACCACGTTCTCAATGGGTTGCCTACCCTGACCGACTTAGAGACGATCGACGACGAAACTATCATTCAAACCCTGACTCAAGTGAAGGGCATCGGACGCTGGAGCGTGCAAATGATGCTGATCTTCCGGCTGCATCGGTGGGATGTTTTGCCCATTGATGACTTGGGCATTCGGACGGGCATTCGTCGAGCTTATCAATATTCAGATCTTCCCAACAAAGCCGCGATCGAGGAATTAGGAAAAGTCTGGCAACCCTATCGCACGATCGCGTCCTGGTATCTCTGGCGCAGTCTAGAAAATGTTTGAGCGGCGATCGCTCAAGGGATTTAAACCCATCAATTTTCGGTAAGGGCGACTAAGGGCGCTCCTATATGAGAGTTTAGCTCTAGTTTTGCAGATGACTTTTCAGCAACTGCCGACTGAATGAACCCTCTAAACAACGGATGAGGTTTGCTGGGTCGCGACTGAAATTCTGGGTGAAACTGAGTCGCCACAAAAAATGGGTGTCCGGGAAGCTCAATGATCTCGACGAGTCGCCCATCTAGAGACGTGCCGCTAATCACATATCCAGTCTCTAAAAATAGACTCCGATATTGGTTGTTAAACTCATAGCGATGGCGATGCCGTTCATACACGACTTCTTCTTCATAGAGACTGAAGGCTACAGTGTCCGGGGTCAAGCGACAGGGATATAGACCGAGGCGCATGGTGCCTCCCAAATCTACAACGTCTTGCTGTTCGGGCAATAAGTTGATCACCGGATTTTTGGCATTTGGGACAAACTCAGCGCTGTGAGCCTCTTCTAAACCCGCCGTATTTCTTGCCCACTCAATCACTGAGCACTGCATCCCCAAACACAAGCCCAAAAAAGGAATTTTGCGGGTTCGAGCATATTCGATCGCTGCAATTTTGCCATCGACTCCTCGAATCCCAAAGCCACCCGGCACTACGATGCCATCAACGCCTTGCAGATAGGCTTCTGCACCGTGCTCTTCAACGTCTTCAGAGCTAACCCATCGCAGTTGCAGTTCACTGCCATTGGCGATCGCTCCATGCTTCAGTGCTTCGACCACCGACAGATAAGCATCACTCAAGCGCACATATTTGCCGACGATCGCAATCTCGACTTTCTGAGTCGGACGGTAGAGCCGCTCAACTAAGGTGTGCCACTTCGTCAAGTTAGGCGGACGTTGCTCTAGGTGCAGCAGGGCGATCGCTTGGGTGGCGAGTCCTTCTTTCTCCATGATCAGCGGCACTTCATAAATGCTGGCGGCATCTTGACAAGTGATTACACACTCGACTGGCACGTCGCAAAACTCAGACATTTTATCTTTAATGCCAGGAGGAAGCGGACGATCGCAGCGACACACCAAAATGTCGGGCTGAATGCCAATCGATCGCAGTTCTTTAACCGAGTGTTGGGTAGGTTTGGTTTTCATCTCACCCGCTGACGGAATCCAGGGCACTAAGGTGACGTGCATATAAATCACGTTTTGCCGTCCGACTTCTTTGCGAAATTGACGAATCGCTTCTAAAAAGGGCAGCGACTCAATATCGCCTACGGTGCCCCCAATCTCGACTAGAACCACATCAGGATTGGTATTCTTCGCGACTCGCAAAATCCGTTCTTTGATCTCATTGGTGATGTGAGGAATTACCTGCACGGTGCCGCCATTGTAGTCGCCGCGTCGCTCTTTATGAATGACTGATTGATAAATTGCCCCAGTGGTGACGCTGTTGAGACGAGACATCGGCGTGTCTGTAAACCGCTCATAGTGTCCTAAATCGAGGTCAGTTTCAGCCCCATCTTCGGTCACAAACACTTCTCCATGTTGGAAGGGACTCATCGTTCCGGGATCGACGTTAATGTAGGGGTCGAGCTTGAGAATCGAAACGGAATAGTCGCGCGACTTGAGCAATCGACCTAAACTGGCTGCTACGATGCCCTTGCCAATACTAGAGACAACGCCACCTGTCACGAACACAAATTTAGTCATAAAACCTGAAGGGCAGAAACGCAGATAACCCGTTTATTTTGACACAGGGATCTGGTGAGCGGATAGGTCATGGGTCGTTGGTCATTAATCAGCAACAATTCTATGGATACGGTGTCTTTGCTCTAAGATGATCACTTCCTACGATCGCTTACCATCACTCTCTATGCAACGATTTCTAGGGCTGGCATTTTTGATGGTGCTGCTGGTGGCGCTTCCGACTTGGGCGAGTCAATCGCTGCGGGTGGTCTATCCACCTGCGGATCACCAAACCACGGCAGCGCGAATTTTTTTGATTGGCTCGGCTCCGATCGCGGGTTCTGTCTCGGTGAATGGTCACGCGATCGATCGCAGCCCCGGTGGACATTTTGCCCCTAGTTTTCCATTGCAGTTGGGTG
>JBBQYE010000296.1:0-3654 GCA_038208945.1 Leptolyngbyales cyanobacterium
TCTTGAATCTTTAAATGGGCAGCAACGTGTTTGGCGGCAATTAACTCTCGATCGTGCCGTTGTCCGTAGTTTAATGACAGTGCAATTACGTCAAAACCATCTGCGATCGCTTGGGCGGCTGACGTTGCAGAATCTAACCCACCAGAGAGAAGGACGACAGCTTTGGGTTTCATGATCTCTACTTGAATATTTAAGGATGAAAAGAGGCTTGTTTTTGAGCGAGTTTAGGAACGCGTCCGGTTAAGCCAGTCATCAGCCTGAGGGCAAACGATTTGACAGGCAACACGGTCTGAAGAACCCACAGACCCAGACGACGGACTAATACGATCGGAAAAACATTATTTGAGAAGGTGCGATCGAGAATGTCTGTGAAGCCTAGAATAATCAGATTCTCCCACTTACGCCAGCGTTCGTAGCGTTTTAGGACTTTGAGCGTGGCAATATCTTCGCCTTGCTGATGGGCAGTTTGCAGAACTTGCGCCAGAGCTGCTGCATCTCGAATGCCCATATTGATGCCCTGTCCGCCAACAGGATGGCAACAGTGAGCCGCATCGCCAATCAACGCCAGCCGAGGCAACACATAGCGAGTGCTGTGCATCAACTGCACTGGAAACACATAGCGATCGCCCTCTAGAGCCAGTTTACCCATGTGATCGCCATAGCGCTGGGTGAGTTCTTTGAGAAACTGATCATCGTCTAGAGCTACGATCGCTTCCGCCTCAGCGCGAGGAGCCGTCCAGACAATTCGACATCGATCGCCTGTCAAGGGCAGAATGGCAAACGGTCCGCTTGACCAAAACCGCTCGTAAGCAGTGTGATTGTGAGATTTCTCAGGTTTGATGGTCGCCACTACGCAAGACTGCCAATATTGCCAGCCGTGAGTGCGAATTCCGGCTTGTTGACGGAGCGGCGATCGTGCGCCATCGGCAGCAACTACCAATCGAGTCCAAATTTGTTTGGCTTCTCCATCTGCCACTATTTCTAGCGTTGCCCCGTCGGGTTGAATATCAGTCTTCACCACTGTTGCAGGACATAGCCAAGTGACATGAGAACTTTGCCGCAGAGACTCTTGAAGGGCGGCGATTAAAACTTGATGCTCGGCAACATATCCCAACGTTTGGGCACCTAAATCTTGAGGCACAAACTGCACCACATTCGGGCAATCGGCATCTGAGAGGCGAATCTTCATATAGGTTTCAAGCTGGGGGCGAATCTGATTCCAAATGTCAATGCCGTTAAAGATGCGACTAGAGAGAGGAGAAATATTGTAGGCTTGCCCTCTAGCGGTCGCGATCGATCGGGCTTCAGCTTCAATCAACACGACTGTTAAGCCTGAATCTTTTAACGCACAGGCAAGCGTTGCCCCCACGACACCGCCTCCCACGATCGCCACATCATAGTCATAGAGCCGGGAACTCATTTTGGGTGTCGTCTCTCTGGTCATTTTGAGAATCCGATATGAAACTTTACATCTATTGTGACGCGAATGATGGAGCCTATCAAGCAATCAGAGGATTCAATTTTGGTGAGCTGCGATAAGGTATTCAAGAACTGGCATCCCAAATCTATGTCTTTGCGAGAAAAGATTGCGTTCTATTTAGAAGATATTGAGTCTCCGTTGGGGAGAGGAATTAATCTTTTCATCACAGGATTAGTTCTGGTTTCCTCTGCAATCTTTGTAGTGGAAACTTACAGAATCCCAGTCTCTTTGAGGCAGCAGCTAAATGTCTTAGAGGACGGAATTCTTGCCATTTTTGTGATCGAGTATTTGCTGCGATTTTGGGTCGCTGAACAGAGAATAAAATATCTTTTGGGTCTTTACTCGATCGTAGACTTGCTGGCGATCTTGCCATTCTTGCTAGGCTCCACAAACATCGGATTTCTGAGGATATTTCGCTGGTTTCGCATTCTCCGTTTAATTCGCTTCGTCGAGGGTGGCACCATTTTTGGTTATATCAGCAGCGAAGATAGCGCTATTCTTACCCGAATATTTTTCACTCTCTTCTCAATTATTTTTGTTTATTCAGGCTTGATCTATCAAGTTGAACATCCGCTCAATTCTCAAGAGTTTGGCACATTTTTGGATGCGGTTTATTTCTCGGTTTCTACGATTACAACGGCTGGGCTGGGAGACATCACCCCAAATTCACAAATGGGTCGTCTGTTAACCGTCTTAATGCTGCTCACGGGAGTGGTTTTGATTCCGTGGCAGTTGGGAGATTTAATCAAACGGTTAGTTAAAACGGCTGATCAGGCTCAGATTAGCTGTCCAGCGTGTGGGCTGTCGTCTCATGACTTAAATGCCCAATTTTGTAAAGTCTGCGGTGCTTCGCTGCACCCATTACCGGAAAGTCACCGTCAGTAAACAGAGAAACAGAGCTTCTGTCCATTCAACGATCGCGCCGTAAGTGTCTCCGGTTTGTCCACCTAACTTGTGATTAAACCAGGCTCCGGTGAGAATCGTGATCGCGAGTCCTCCTACGATCGCGACTGCTGCGCGCAATGGGCGATCGTGCCAAAAAAACACATTTAGTGTAACTAACAGCAACAGAGTCGGAAACGCCTCCCAGAGAGACTGGATCGCAACTTTATGAAATGCCCCTTTGCCTGTGGGTTTGAGATAAGGGAATCGAGCGATCGCCACGAGTTGTCCCCAGCGCCCCCAACTGGCGGCTGCCATCAATAGAAAGGCTCGATCGATCGGTAGCTCATTCAAAGCAGCCGTTTTGAGCAGCAATAAGACAACTGCCGCCATTGCGCCAAATGCCCCAGTTGCGCTATCGACCATGACTTGCAGACGACGAGTTGGGTCGGTTACGGCTAATCCATCGGCGCTATCCATCGCGCCATCGAGGTGCAAGCCTCCGGTGATGGCGACCCAAGCGGCGACTACGATCGCGCTGCGAGTTAGCGTCGGCATTCCTGCCCAATGCAGTCCCCAATCCAAAAGTCCTAAAAGTCCCCCGATTAACAAGCCGATGAGCGGGGCGATCCGGGCGATGCCGCGAAACTCTAAAGTCCAGGCAGTTGGCACCGGAATACAAGTGTAGAAGGCAACTCCTGCGGTGATTTGCTGAAGGAACCGCTTGATAACTGACCCCATTTTTCACCTCTGCTACTTCATAGAATTTAAACTCTTCACACTCTGTTTAAAGTTGCAGATCGGTTTTTCCAGCCATAATGGCTGTAGAGAGTTCTCAATTCAGGGTCAGCAAAACCAAGGGCTTTCCAGTTATGAGTCATGACCAATCTTCCCGCAATACAAAGCTTCCAGCCCCCTGCATCATCGACGTAGGCACGATCGTTGACAAACGAGACATGCACCGTCTGCTGACAGACCTGAATCGAGTTCGCTATATTCACACCCAAGATGGCGCGGTCACAACCCAGGGAGAAGGGTGTCTTCTAGAGGTCTTCGCCGACGCTGAGAGAGCGACCTTGATTGCTAATCACGCGCTCTATATCAATGTCCGCAGCTTTGATTATCTGGAGTTGAGCCAGTCATCAGAGCAGGAGACTTATTTTGATTTGATTCAAGACAGCCGTCAACTGCGGCTAATTCCGCTCTCTAACCCGTTGCAGCACCCCAGTCGAAGCATTAACGCTGCGGCTCTAGAGGCAATGGTTGCCGAAGTGCTTTCTGCAAATTGGGAT
>JBBQYE010000297.1:0-3652 GCA_038208945.1 Leptolyngbyales cyanobacterium
GCGTGTTGCTGTGGCAACGTCTGCAATTCTGCGATCGCCCAGTATGGATCACTGTTCAACCTCAGAATCATTGCTTAGTGTACTCCACGACGTAACCGCTCTCTTTTAAGCAGTTGCAAAACTTTAAACTCCGCAATGTGGAGGGTCATCTTAATTTTTATCGATGACCTTTGAATAGGATTCTTTGACCCACTTAACCTCGCTCAAAATCGCCGAACATGACGTGTCATTTGAAAGCTTGCAGAGGTCTGCTGCTCTCTGGTAATCACTGATCGCTAGTCTGTAGTTTTTTCGCGCTTCGGCAGGGTCTTGACTTTCTGCTGAAGATCCGAGGTGACGATAGACTTGTCCTCGATCTAAATACAGTGCTTCCAGCGACAAGGAAGAGCTTTTATCTTTTCCACTAGAAATAATGTTTATTGCGTCTGTGAAATCTGCGATCGCGGCTTCACGATCACCCGACTCTGCGCGAATCCAACCTCGATTAAAGTGAGCTAAAGCGTCGTTGGGATTTTTGTTAATTTTGATGTCGTATTCTATCGTAGTGAACGGTATACCTGCCAGTGAAAGAAATGTAATTCTCAACACCCCTACGATCGCTGCCAAAAATAATCCTCCACCCATCAACCAGAGGATGACAGTCTTAAAGGTTTGTAATGTATTTTGACTAGCTTTAGTTTTCATCTACCTGAGTTGCTGAACTTGCGCGATCGTCAGTCCTGTAGTCTGGGCGATCGTGTCTGCATCTAGGAGATCAAGGAGCGATCGGGCAATTTCCAACCGTTCTTCTTGTCGTCCCTCTTGTCGTCCTTCAGTTTTGCCGTCCTGTCTAGCTTTGAGAATCGCGTTGCGGTTGTCGTGCAAAAACATTTCTCGATTCTCCAGCACTTCTAGTTCTTTGCGACTCAGCTTACTTTGCTTTGCCACCGTGAAAGCATGGTCGATCGCTGCCACGTCGCCCAGATTGGGGGGAACCGACTCTAACTGATTGGCAGACTTTAAGAAGTACAGCCATTTGTCTACCAGAGTGTCGAGATTGTCTAGCGTCTTCTTAAACTTGGGTAGCTCGACAAAGATCAATTCAATATCATCGCTGTAGTCGGTCAAGTCATTGTTCTCTTTAAGGCGATAGCGTGACAGGATGCGATCGTTACCTGGAAACATCTCAAAGTCTGTAATCGTCAAGGCGATGACTGAATTGAGTAGCGTGTAATCTTCTCCCACACCCAATTGAATTGAGAAGGCTTTAGCAGCGTCGTAGAGGACTCCTTTCTCAAACCCCAACACATTCAACACCTGCATCTCAATGATCACCGTTTTGCCGTCAAAAAGCGTTGCTTTAACATCTAAATATGAATCCTTGATGCCCCGAATCCGAGGCGCTTGATAAGGGTCAAGAATCGTTAAATCTTAAATTTTGTCCTGCTCGTTGTAAACCAGGGCATTGAGAAAACTGATCAAGATGTCTTTGCTTTGCTTGGAGCCAAAGATTTTCTTGAAGGCAAAATCAGTTTTAGGATTGATGAAGACGCTGGGCATCGGGGTGAGGTTGTGTGGTTAGTGAGTTCGATCTGGCTGCAAATCGAGTTACTAAAATCCTAACTTTTCCAAGACGGGGCGCGTTGAAACGATGTGGCGATCGAGTCCCAACTCACTCGGACTCACGCCCAGCGCCAATGCCACAAGTTGAGGCAAATGCAGCACAGGCAACCCCAGTTTCTGCCCAATCACTTTTTCAACTTCGGGTTGGCGAGAGTCGAGATTCAAATGACACAGGGGGCAGGGTGTGACAATGCAATCGGCTCCGGCGGCAATCGCTTCTTGAATGTGATTACCTGCCATTTTGAACGATTGCTCAGTGGCGTAGCTTGAAAGCGGCCATCCGCAGCACTGAGTCCGACCGCGATAATAGGTCGGAGTCGCGCCTACGGTTCGGAAAACATTCTCCATCGACTCTGGCTTAAACGGGTCGTCATAGCGGATGTGGTCTTGTCCGCGCAATAGATAGCAGCCGTAGAAGGCAGCGCAGTTCAGATTAGAAAGTTTGCGAGTGACTCGATCGGCGATCGCCTCCAGTCCATAATCAGCGACGAGTGCCCAGAGTAGATGCTTAACATCCGTCGAGCCTTGATAGGGTGAACAGCCTTCTTTTTTGAGAAACCCATTCACCTGGTCGAGATAAGCCCGATCGTTGGTTTGGGCATCTTTTAATCGCTCATCCACATGACCAATCACGCCCTGACAGGTGCTGCAATGGGTCAACAGCGGGAGGTTTAGCTGCTCGGCTAAGGCAATATTTCGGGCGTTTACGGTGTCTTCGAGCAGTTGAGAATCTTCTTTAAAAGTGCCAGAGCCACAGCAGGAGGCTTTTTTAAGCTCGACTAGCTCGATTCCTAGAATCTTCGTCAAAGCTTTAGTGGATTGATCAAGCTCCCGGCACGCTCCTTGAGCAACACAACCGGGAAAGTAGGCGTATTTGAGCGTGGACGATCGCATGGTTATTCAGAAAAACGTTATCAATCACCGAGCCTGAGTGAAGTCGCTCAAAACTCATCATTCAAATGTATCATCGCCGATTTTTAGATGAAGAATCTTTTCACCATTTAAACTCGATAGGATGAATCTAGGCTGCTCTCAACTTCAACAGTCATGGTTAAAACACATTCCCAACGTTTGACAATTCCTCCATTAGAGAATGGCGATCGCTTAAATCGCTATGAGTTTGAGCGTCGTTATGACTCGATGCCCAGGCTCAAAAAAGCTGAGTTGATTGAAGGAATCGTCTATATGCCTGCTGCCCTACGCTTTAAAAGCCACAGTCAACCTCACGGCTGGATTATGGCATGGCTAGGAAACTACGAAGCGATGACTCAGGGGGTGGCTTTAGGAGTCGAGCCAACGGTGCGCTTAGATCTAGACAACGAGTTTCAGCCAGATGTCGTTCTTTTGATCAACGAAGAATCAGGCGGTCAAACCCGACTCAACGACGATGACTATATTGAAGGGGCACCAGAGCTAGTCGTCGAAATTGCTGCTAGCAGTGCCGCGATCGACCTTCACACCAAAAAGCAAGCCTACCGTCGCAATGGCGTAAACGAATATATTGTCTGGCAAGTTCTTGACCAAAAGATTAGCTGGTTTTATCTAGAAGAAGGAGAATATTTGGAGCGATCGCCTGATCCTAATGGAGTTCTGAGAAGTCAAGTTTTTCCAGGACTGTGGCTAGATGTCGAAAGGCTATTGGCAGGGGATATGCGACGGGTATTAGCGATTTTACAAGCCGGGACGCGCTCTCCCGAACACATTGCTTTTGTTCAAAGATTAATAGCTGGTTGAAGCGATACCCATTCCTTTCATAAACAACCAGATCGGAAACTGGCTGACGAATCGCTTTGCACAGATCTAAGGATCGCGCTTTCAGATAAGATGAAAAAATGCTTAAAGTCATGTCTTCTCCTAAAGTACGTGTGACACGTCTCAACGGCTGACATGACGGGCGTAGAACTACATCAGACATTAGCGAGAACGGTTGCTGCCGCAACGAGTGAGGAAGACTATGAGCGCAAATGAGATTTTCGAGAAAGTGCAAAAAATTGTTGCCGATCAATTGGGTGTAGAAACCAGTGCCGTGGTTCCTCAAGCCAGTTTTCAA
>JBBQYE010000298.1:0-3645 GCA_038208945.1 Leptolyngbyales cyanobacterium
CTCGATCGATCCTCAAACCGTCGTGATCGGAGAAGTCGGCTTAGGCGGACAAGTCCGATCAGTGTCTCAAATGGAATTGCGACTCAAAGAAGCGGCAAAACTGGGATTCAAACGCGCGATCGTGCCCAAAGGTTCCTATTCTGATGTGCCGGGAATGGAGGTGATTCCGGTGTCGCGGGTTGTGGATGCAATGGCGATCGCGCTGGCGGGAAGTAAGTCGCGCCAACAAGCTGAGAGTGTTGAAAACGAGGAGTAATTGAGTAGCGATCGTCTCTTCGGGTGGGGGGACGATCGCTACTCAGCGTAGCCCTTTAGCAGGCAAACTCTCTCTTGAGCATCATCAGTCGTGCTGACAGTATCTTAAATTACTCTGGTGTGACACGCGATTGAGACTCATTAAAGTCGATACGAATTTAACTTCTCGATGAAATGTGGATTGGTTATTCTTACTAGCAGATCTGGCTAGAGCTAAAGATACCAGATATAGTTATTCTTAGTAAAAAATGAAACAATGGGGCGAACCTTGTAATGCCTGCTAGAACCAAACGCTTTCTTCCCAAAGGAGTAATCGAGAATTTACTCCAGTGGAGTCTAACTTCAGTATGCCTTGCGTTATTTCCAATGTTGTTTACATATATTGGTGCATTGATGACAGGCAAACATCTAGAACCAGGTTTCGACGGCGTTATTCGAGCAGTGTCATCTAGAGGGGAGCTACTCATTGTAGCTGTTGCCTTGTTGGGCGAAGCAATTAGTGACATGTTAAAGAGATCATCGGCTAAAAACTTAAAGCTTTCTGTTGGTGGCTTTGTTTGCTTACTACCTCTTATCTTATGCTGTCTTTTCTACGCTCAAATTCAAACATCCAGTGTTCCTCTCAATCAGAACTTAATTCTTCTAATCTCGAATATGGCTATCGTTTGGGCTATTTGTGTCGGTGCCGCATGTAAATTTCTTGCTAGATCTTGAAATTATGTCGCATCAGTGGCGGGGGTTTAGGAATTATTTACTTTGTGTTTGCGGTTAAGATGACGAAGACCTTTTTCTCTGAAACTGATTTCGTTTGACTTGGACAAGCAGCAGACCATCACAATTTACAAGGCAACCCAAAAGGGAAAGGGAGAGCAACTCATGGAGCAGGGGTTTCAACCTGCTGATTTTCCCTGTCATCCTCCAAATGCTGACGGAAAATGTTACTTTGCAGCGTCGAATAGCAGGAGTTTAGCTGAAGACTATCATCGGTATTATAAAGACGGAATTCTAGAAGTTACAATCGATTTAGCAGTTTACGATCGGTATTTCAAGCCACTCGAAAGACCGTATCAAGGTGGGGAACAAGTCGAATTGCCCGTTCCTTATGATTTGTTTTCTATTTTGAATCAATATCCTAGAATTCTAAAACCGAGGTAATGCAATGAGTGATCACTTCTGGAGTCAGGTCAAAGCAAAGTATCGGTTAGGTGAACTGATTCACGGTACGGTTGAGCATCATGCACCGTTTGGAATTTTCGTAAACATTGGCGATGCTGCAGTACGAGGCATCGTTCAGATTACCGATTTTGTGGATAATGGAGATATGACCTCAGAGATGTATCCCGACCTAGATACACCTATCGGTGCAGTCGTGGTGGGATATACCGAGGATAATCGCAATCAAGTCTGGTTGAGCGTGAAGCCCAGTGTGTTGCAAAAAGCCTTGGTTCATCTCAAAGTCCCAGCTACAAGCAAACAATCGTGATCAAAGGCAGAATCGGGTCGAAAAGGGCGTTTAACCCTGAACAACCCGCGAAGGCAGTCATTCGCCAAGAACATGTTCGGCGGTTAATGGAAATAGCAAATCCACTCAACAGTAACGCTTGAGATAGACAGAGGACGACTGTTCATCGGGTGCGACCTCTACCTGATACTAAAGCGACTAAAGCTCTCTGCTGGCAAAGCTTTTAAACGATTTTATGGCAGTTCTTTTGATTATTCATTGACCAGTTTTACAGGCACCCAAAACTCTTATGGAGCAAAAGGTGGTTGGTTTTTTCTAATGTATCGGATGGAGGTCGCACCCTGTTCATCTGTCTATTCGGCTGTAGAATGAAACCACATAGAGAACTGGAGCAGCTATTCCTATATCCTACTCCAACCTTAGAGATGAAGAAGTCGCTCAACGTGGCAAAGAGCTTTATGACAAGCAAATTCGTGTCCAAGCGGAGACGACAGAAAATATTGGCAGGATTATCGCGATCGATGTAGAAACTGGCAACTACGAGATTGGCGATGACCTACTCGCGACTAGCCTACGGCTAAAATCTAGACATCCCAACGCTGAGATGTGGGCAGAGCGCATCGGCTTCAATGCAGTATATGCAGTTGGCGGCACATTAACTAGGACTGCGCCGTGATTACCGTTATGCCCGAATCAATTTGATTCAAGGTGCTTTTGATCTGAGAACGATCGCTCACTCAACTCAATTCAGAATTCGAGGATTTGACGATCGCATCTCAAGCAGCAAAGGCGCTAACTCTTCAGCAGTCAAGTCACGCCACTGACCAGGCTGAAGTCCCTCTAATCGCAGATGAGAAATCGCCACCCTCACGAGTCTTAATGTCGGAAATCCGATCGCTGCCGTCATGCGTCTAATTTGGCGGTTATGTCCTTCGGTCAGCGTGATTTCTAGCCAACACGTCGGGATATTTTTGCGAACGCGAATCGGCGGATCACGCGGCGGAAAATCGGGTTCCTGAGTCAACAGCGCAATTTGAGCCGGACGCGTGTGATAATCCTGAATCTGAATACCCTGACGCAGTGGTTTTAAATCTGCCTCGCTAGGAATGCGCTCAACTTGAACCCAATAAGTGCGAGGATGCTGAAACTTTGGGTCACTGAGCCGATGCTGTAGCGCTCCGTGGTTGGTTAGCAGCATCAGCCCCTCGCTATCGTGATCTAACCGACCTACCGGATAAACCGATCGAACAGGCACATAGTCTTTTAACGTCGATCGCGGCGGCTGACTGTTATCAGTAAACTGGCTGAGAACGTCAAAGGGTTTATAGAACAGCAGATAGCGATGGGGCATAGATCCGTGGTGGCAACAGTCTCTAATTGATTCTGACGCGGAAGCGCACAAAACCAAAGTTGTTGCCTGCGGTGTTAGGAAGGTCGCCCAGCCCAAAAATCACAGACCCGGTGGGATTGGTCTGATCTTGGCAGGCGTTTCCGGCAGGGAGGGGCGCTAGCGGCGAGAACGGAGTGCCTCCCGATGCTGGGGCGGTGTTGTTCCGTTGAATCTGCGCGGTGTTCGCGACCAAGCCAGTGCCTGTCGGAATTTGGTCACAAAGGTTAGTGCCAAACGCGGGGGTTGCCCCATCCGATAGGAAGTAAACCGTGTAGGTCACTTCGTCTCCGGTGCGAATTTGATTGCCTCCCGTGACTCTAATTTGTCCTCGAAGCGGAATTTGTGCCCATCCGGGGGCATTATCGTTCAGCGTTGAGGGGTCATCTTGAATGGCACTGAAGTCAAGCCCAGGAATAGACGTACCGTTGCGAGTCACGTTGGTAATTCGCTTCACCAGACGCAGCCCTTGACCGCCGATCGTAAAGCCAAAGTTAGCAGTCAAGACCGATTGCCTTGCGCCTAGCGTCACTGGAAGCGT
>JBBQYE010000299.1:0-3604 GCA_038208945.1 Leptolyngbyales cyanobacterium
CAGGGTTTGCCCGACCCTAAAGGCGAAGTTTGGGCAGCTCCCTACCGCTGGGGCAGCACCGTTATTCTCTATCGCAAAGATATCTTTCGCGACAAAAACCTTCAGCCGCCGACTGATTGGAGTGATTTGTGGCGAGACGATCTGCGAGGACACATTTCTCTGCTCGATCAGCCGCGAGAAGTGATCGGCTTGACGCTGAAGCGATCAGGCAAGTCTTACAACACGATCGATTTGCAGTCCGTTCCTCAGTTAGAAGCCGACCTGCGATCGCTGCATCAGCAGGTCAAGTTCTATAGCTCTGATAACTATCTGCAACCTTTAATGTTGGGCGACACCTGGGTAGCCGTGGGGTGGTCTACTGATGCGCTGCCGTTGATTCAGCGAAGTCAACCGATCGAGGCAGTCTTCCCAAAATCGGGGACGGCAGTGTGGGCAGATCTGTGGGTACATCCCGCTACGAGTCAGCCAGTGCAAGAGACCCAAGCGCTGCTTTCAAAGTGGATTAACTTCTGCTGGACTCCTGAAATTGCCCCTCAGCTTTCTTTGTTGAGTGATGCCGCTTCCCCTATTCTCACCGCGCTGGATGCGACGACGTTTCCCAAAGAGTTACAAAAAAATCCTCTACTTGTGCCCAATGCTGAACAATTGCTCGATCGCAGTGAGTTTCTAGAGCCTTTGCCCATCGCTACGGTTGAATCGTACCGTTCCCTTTGGGAACGCCTCCGCCGAGTGAGTTAGAACGACCTCGAAACCCTGCCTTGCCAGACGAATCGAGGGAAAGATTGCAGATCAAAGAAGGAGTCTGGGAAGGTGGAGTCTGGGATAGGTCTGCTGAAGCCACTTTCACACTGGGTCGATCGTTGAGTTCCCTTGTTCCGATAACACTCCTTTCAAAACCACAGGTGTAGGCAGCTAACAGCCCACCTTGGCGATTAAAGACGCGCATATCATAGCTATAGCCACTGGCAACGGTGCCGATCTGCTGCACAAAGTCATAGCGCTCCAAATAATCTAATAGACTCCAAACCTGCTGATTGACGACAAAATCAACTCGGCTGACGCTGCTTTTTGAATTAGGGCAAGCGAGCCAGGTGTCTAGCAACTTGCTGCCAAACTGAGGTTCAGCCGAGATTTGGTCTCGCGTCCACCAAAAGCTGGGAACGGTGAGATGCGCTTGGGAGATCGAGCTATCTGTAATGCCCGAACCAGACGGGCTGCACTGAGTTAGATCGAGAGGCTCTAAAGAGGGCTGTAGCGCAGACTGGGCAGATAAGTGCGCGGTGATGGACGGGATGTTTGCAGAAAATGCTGGCTGGCTTGCCCCGATCGCCATCCAAAGCAAACTCGCTGTCATCAACGCTTGTGACCCGATCGCCGCTGTTTGCCTCGATTGTTCCATTGTCCTGCTTTGATTCATGCGCTCGAAACTCGTGTAGAACTGTAACGTATGAGAATGTGTCGATCGCTCCTAATCGGACGACTAAGGCTGGTCTCGAACTTGTCCCCATCCCTTATCTCTGCATTTTACAAATAATATTCTTGCTCGTTGGTATAAAAAATGTATCAAATGACGATGAATCCTCTTAACAATTCCTATGAATGACCCCTTACGTCGATTAAAGTTTCTTCCCTGGATTCCTTTACTTCAGATCTCGTTGATTACCGTTTTGATCGCGATCGCGCTTGATGTGCTGTTGAATCGAACGGTGACTGCGGTGCCTGTGATTCTGAATCTGTTGAGCAAACTGCTGTCGTCCCCGATCGGGGTTTTAATCGGACTCGCCGTTCCGGTTGGGATTGGTGCCCTCGCAGTGGCAATTTTAGAGCGCTGGTTTCAGCAGGTGATAATCACGAACGCAACGTTGTGGGCACTGGTTCCCTGTGTGGCGCTCTGGCTGTTTCTCAAATCATGGGTGCAGCTTCCAACAGCGCTGTTTCCCGATATCAACATTGTCTCGTTAGTCGGAGTCGTGCTCGGTGTCTTTTGGAAAGGGCGACGCTATTGGCGATAGATCACTGCCACAAACGCCGTCCTGGTCTACCATTCAATCGTTGATGAGTGTCTCTTAGCAGGGTCGGAATATCAAGATTTTCTGGGCAGCGCGGCAGGCAGTCGCCACAGTCACTGCACCGATCTGCTTTGTTGCCTGGAAACCAGTGTCCTGCATTCTCAAACATCCGATAGCGATATTCACCAAACTGGGTCATGTCGTAAGCGATCGCCAAATTTCGCAGTCGCAAAACTTCTGGAATATGAATTCCTTCTGGGCAAGGCAGACACGCATGACACTGACTGCACAAATCCGTTTTGAGAGTTTGGGTTTGGTGAGTGTGTAGGCGGTCTAGGGCGATCGCCACTTCAGCCGTGAGAAAATTCTCTTGAGTCATCAACGGCAAATTAAGCTCTATCGGGTTCGCCGCACCGACGCTGAGAGTCGTGATAGCCGGATTGTTGAGGAGAAATCGATAGTTCAACTCCAAGGGCGAAAAAGGCGCACAGAGGTCAATCAGAGTTTGCGGAGGGGTGTGGAGCAACCCCGCTTTATCTGCGGGAGAGATGATAAACACGCCCATATCGTTCTGTTGGGCAAGCTCGATCGCGGCTGCATTGCGTTGGAAGAACAGCGAGTAATGTAAATTGACAAACTCAAAGAGATTCGTGGCGATCGCTGCCAAAATTACCTCTAAAAATCCGTGGGTCGAAAATCCTACATGGCGCACTCGTCCATCTGCCACGACTTGCCGCACTGCCTGCATACAGCCGTTTTCAGCCTTTACCCAAGCCAAATGCTCCCAGGTATTTAAGCCATGAATGGCGAGCATATCTAAATAATCGACGTTCAATCGCTGCAACGACTCTTCGATCGCCCGCTCCATTGTTGCCGCATCGGGAGTCGGAGAAATCTTGGTCGTGATGTAGAGTTCAGAGCGATTTAATCCATTTCGCAGTGCCGCTCCTAAAAACTCTTCACTTTTGCCATAGCCTCTGGCAGTTTCTAAGTGGTTGATTCCTAACTCGATTGCCCGTCTGACGGTTTGTTCTGCCACGTCTTGAGAGGCTAGACAGCGCATCAGCCCCAACGAGAAAACCGAGAGCGAAAGATCGGTTTGACCAAAGCGACGATCGCTCACACTATTGAGCTTCTTCACTGCTAAATCGCCCGCGTTGGCTAAAGTCTTCGGGGCTGAGTTGGTCTAGAAACTCACGAAAGGCTTTGCGCTCGGCTTCGTCAGCATCGCGATCGACCGGAATTGAGGCATCAGCAAGGACTTCTTCCATCACCCAAATCGGACTGTTAGTGCGGAGAGCAATGGCGATCGCATCACTAGGACGGGCATCAATTTCACGCTTTGCCTCACCCTGATTGACAATCAGCACCGCATAAAACGTATTATCTTGCAGAGAGTGAATAACCACTCGATCGAGTGCCATGTCCCACGACTCCATTAGATTGACGAACAGATCATGAGTCAAAGGACGGGGTGGCACTTGATTTTCTAGAACGCTGATGATCGCTTTCGCCTGATCTTGCCCGATATAAATAGGCAATGCTCGACGGTCAGTGCCATCTTTGAGAAGCACGATCGGGCTACGGGTTGCCGC
>JBBQYE010000300.1:0-3602 GCA_038208945.1 Leptolyngbyales cyanobacterium
CCGCAGGAGAGGGGACAAGATTTCTAGCTCTCCTCTCCTACGGGAGAGGGGTTGGGGGTGAGGGTCATCAGCAACGCTTTATACTCAACAAAAGCAATGCAAAGGCGATCGACTCGTGCAAAAAATTACAAATTACTGTAAACCTTACACCGACTATGGCAGGGCAGATATTAGGACACTATGAGATCGAGCGAGAGTTGGGGCGACAGTCAGGGCGCTGGACCCTGCTGGCGCGTAATCTCGACACTCATGAGCAAGTTGTGATTAAGCTTTTGTGCCCAGATGAAACCCTGCGATCGGACGACTTAAAGCTGTTTGAACGCGAGGCAGAAACGCTGAAAGCCCTCTCTCATCCCTGTGTGCCGCAATATTTAGACTATTTTGAGCATCAACTCCCCACGGGCAAGGCGTTAGCATTGGTGCAAACCTACGTGCCCGGAAAGTCGCTTGAGGAATGTATGCAGATTGGACGCACGTTCACCGAGGAAGAGGCGAAGCAAATCGCCAAATCGCTGCTCTACATTCTGATTTATCTGCACGGGCGACAGCAGCCGACGGTGCATCGTGATATTAAACCGAGCAACATTGTGCTGGCACAGCGTCGCACCCATTTGATTAACTTTGGGTCGGTGAAGATGCTGCTGAGTTCAGATCGTTCGGCTTTTACCCAGATGAAGGCGCATGATTACACTCCACCCGAACAGTTTGCTGGACGGGCGTTGACGGTTTCTGATCTGTATAGTTTGGGCGCGACGCTAATCGCCATCATTACGGGCAAATCGCCCTCTCAACTGCCCCACAAGGGAACTAAACTAGACTTTCAGCAAGTCGTTGATCTCAGTCCGGCGTTTGGCGATTGGTTGAGTTGGTTGACGGAGACGAGCCTCGATCGTCGCATTCAATCGGCTAAAGCAGCGCTGCAAGTTTTAGAGTCAGAACAGATTCAAAGGGCATAACCGATGCAATTGCTGGCTGACCGCTATCAACCTCAACAGTCACTCGGCAAGAAGGCAGGGCGGCAAACCTGGCTGGCGCGCGATCTTCACACGCAGGAACTCGTCGTGGTCAAACTGCTAACGTTTAGCCACGACTTTGAGTGGGATGACCTGAAGCTCTTTGAGCGAGAAGCCGCAACGCTGCGATCGCTGTCTCATCCTGCGATTCCTCAATATCTGGATTTTTTTGAATTCGACTCGGACGATCGTAAAGGGTTTGCCCTCGTTCAAACCTATATCGAGGCGCAATCGCTAGAGCAGCATCTCAAATCAGGACGGACATTTAGCGAGTTAGAGGTGAAGCAACTTGCTAAAGAACTACTGGAAATTTTGGGCTATTTGCACGATCGTCAGCCTCCGGTGATTCATCGCGACATCAAGCCGAGTAATGTGCTGTTGACCAATCGATCGGGCAATAGCGCGGGGCAGGTTTATCTGGTTGATTTTGGGTCGGTGCAAACGCTGGCGGCGAGAGACGGGGGCACGATGACGATCGTGGGCACTTATGGCTATATGCCGCCCGAACAGTTTGGCGGACGGACGACTCCGGCATCTGATCTCTATAGTTTGGGGGCGACGCTGATTTATTTGGTCACGGGTCAACATCCTGCCGATCTGCCTCAAGACGATCTGCGGCTTCAGTTTGAGCATCTTGCCAACATCAGTCCAGGTTTCACCCGTTGGTTAAAGTGGCTGACTGAGCCGAGCGTGAGCAAACGCCCGAATTCGATTCAGGCGGCGTTGTTGAAATTGGAGCGATCGCAGGAAGATACACCTGCTTTCAAACCACATGATGTCAAGACAAAGCCAAGTCATAGCAGAATTTCACTAATTGAAGAGGCAGGCGAGTTGGAAATCACACTTCCCTCTCCAAAACTTCAGTTAAACCGACTTGTGGGGCAGAGTTTATCTGTTAGTGATTGGATCGTATTATTTTTATTTTTAGCTCCGCTCACGCTGACGGTATCTCCTCTTCTCAGTTGGTTTCTGCTGAACCTGGGAGTTTATCCCATCTTTCTGCTGCCTGTTGCACTGATTCTCGTGAAATTTGCTAGAGCTAAACTAGTCATTACTGAGGAGACTGTTTCTATCACTCGTCAACTATTTGGACTTAACTATCCTCAATCATTTTCGACCAAACAAAGATACATTTGGAAATTAGCTTTATCAGAGTCTGGAAAGGATTTACGCATTTGGATAGGTACGCAGAAGGTCAAATTATCCGGAAACCAAGCGGAAATGGATTGGTTATCCCAGGAGTTGAGTGATTGGCTAAAGCTACCGATCGAACGTGAGTAATACAAAGTCCAAACCATTCACCGAGTCTGCGGTAGGGACATGACAATGCCATGCCCTTACGAAATAGATGCCGCTTTTTGGAATTTTATTCTCATTTAGCCTTGGTATGGGTTGCCGATTCCGTCTACAAACACGTTGTAGGAATAGGGGAGGCGACCGGGATTTTTGCGGGGTTCTGCTGCGTAGCCGACGGGAATGACAACAGCGATCGCCAAATTTGGGTCGGTGTCTGCCCCGATCACGGCTTTCACTTTGTCTTCAAGCCAGCCGTTCATCATGCAGGTTGATAAGCCCAAACTCTCAGCCGCTAAGGTCAGATGAGTTGCTGCAATCATCGCGTCTTTGATGGCATATTCTCGCTGCTTGTCGCCTAGCCCCATCTGATGTTGAGGAATGGCAGTTTTGAAATAATCCACGGTGCCTTCTGTCCAGGCTCCGGTTGCGATTCCTTGCTGATAGATGGGCGTGAGATCGGCTTCTCCCGCAGTCGCATCTGCTGCAAATACAAACGTGACGGGAGCTTGAGCAATTTGCTGCTGGTTCCAACAAGCTTCAGTCAGCGCCGTTTTTTGCACATCACCCTGCACCAACACAATTCGCCAAGACTGAATGTTATAGCCGCTGGGCGCAGCGATCGTTAGATCTACTAATTGTTTAAGTAACTCTGGAGAAATTGCATCAGGCTTAAATGATTTAACCGCTCGCCGTTGCCTGATCGCGCTGGGCACATCTAAGACAGTCGATTGCATAGAGTCTGAGTTGATGAGATTCATGAATAGCTCCGATTGCGTAGGTAAAGGAATTGATTTGGAATGAGAATCGTCAGGAGGCAGATTTGCCTTCTTTGGGAGCTTCGATCGTGGCTTTTCTGGTTCCTCTCTAAGTCTTTAGAGCTACCGTGTACACACAAGTAAGTCGATTAATCTGTTATTGCCCGAATCTCTCGCCCCCTAAATCCCCCATTCTGGGGGACTTTGAGCCAGAAAAAGTTCTCCAATCCTAAGACTGTTTCACCTGTTCAAAGTCCCCCAATTTTGGGGGATTTAGGGGGCTGAAGACGGCTAAACCGAAGTAGAAAGGACTTGTGTGTGGTAGGTCTTTAGGGGCGAATATTACTCGCTCCTACGGTTTTTTTTGAATCGTAGTTGCCGATTGATTAAACAACAACGATCGAGACTTCTCCACATCGACTTGCTGACTCTTAAACGCTTCGGCTTTTTCGTAAGCGCGAATCGTCGCAGGGCGAGACTGAATCGCCTCAAACCATCGCTTGAGATGGGGAAAATCGTCTAGTTTTTGTCTTTGAAG
>JBBQYE010000301.1:0-3533 GCA_038208945.1 Leptolyngbyales cyanobacterium
ACAAACGCCAGCGACAGGAGATTTTGATATTGTTACTTTGTATAGAGGATTGAAGCATATTGCAGTTTTTCGTAAAGTGTTTCGCAAATCTACAAAATAGTCTGTATACAAAGTAGTCTTGAGTACATGCCACCTCCTAACAATTCAACCCAAGCGGCTTTGGTCAAGCCGCTTGGGTTGAATTCAAATACCCTAGAAACTGCTGACCCGAACCGTTAGCGATCGCAAGATTCTTCTCTGCGTGATGCAGAGGTGTTTAATGATGAAGCGATCGAACCCCTAAAACACGCGTTAGCCCAACTTCTCGATCTCCTTCTCAACGCGCTGCTGACTCACTGTGTCTCCTATCTGCTTAAAGATCTCAGCCGCCTTTTGTAAGTCTGCTAACGCCGCTTTTTTGTTGCCTAATGCAGCGTGGGCAAGTCCTCGATTTTCGTAGATGTCTGAGGATTCAGGGTCAAGTTCCAAGGCTCGATCGCAGTCTTCTAGCGCTGTTTTGTCACTCGCATTCGTTCGACTATGACAAACATCTTTGATCGCAACGTTGACCGCAGCCGTTAACTTGGCGGAGATTTGAATCGCTTTGTCGCAATCGGCGATTGCTGCTTTAAAGTCATTGATACGAACATGCGAATAACACCGGGCAGCGTAACCTTTGGCGCTCTCAGGCTCAAGTCGAATTGATTGAGTAGCATCGGCGATCGCGCCCTGATAGTCGCCCTGCACGGTGCGAAGCTTTGAGCGTCTTCCATAAAAATCAGAATCGTCTGGCTTTAGTTGAATGGCTTGGTTGAGGTCTTGACGCGCTCCGTCATAATCCAAGAGTCGCTCTCTAGCCAGTGATCGCTGCGAAAGAGCATCGGTGTCTTTAGGTGCAAGTTGTAGAACTTTCGTGTAGTCGTCGATCGCGCCTGCAACATCCTCACCCAGACGCGCCTCTGCTCTTTTAGAGTAAGCGTCAGCGTTATTGGGGTCTAGTCTAATTGCGCGAGTAAAGTTAGCGATCGCTCCATCCACTTTTTCCTCATCTAGTTTCTGTTGCCCTAGTTTAATCAGTTCGCTTGTTGTTATGGGAGCGGTGCGAGTCGTCGCCAATGCCATAAAGCCTTCAGACTGGATTTTTTCAGGAGTCACTGAACTGGCTCCGCTAATGCTGCGAATGCTGCTCAGAGGTGTGCTGATGGAGTCGGGGAGTCTTTTACGTGCAAAGAAGGGGACGATCGAGTTGTTCATCAACGACATCATCGCTCCGCCATTTACATACGAATAGCCCAAGTTGGCATTTGAGAAAGGCGAGATCGCGGCTTTAAAGTTGGCAGACTGCGGCAGCGATCGAGACGGTTTAGGACTGAATTCTGTAATCGCTCCGCCACCGCCCAAGATCAAAACCGTATCGTCATCAATCCAGCCATGAGATAGAAAGCTTAGAGGTTTACGGTTAGCAGTAGCATCCCAGATCGTCACGGTTTGCCCCTGAATTTTGCGAGTATTGACCACATCTTTGCCAATACGAGTACGAGCGAATTGATCGAGTTTGCTGAGAGCAGCTTCAGCGGCGAGACGATCGCGGGTTTGAATCATCAAGCCAAACCCTAAATCGAGATTAGGAAGCGCGGCTGGAAGGAAGCCTTGACGAGTCGGATACATAAACGTCGCAATCTCACCGTTCATCCAGGGGAAGATGTCTCGATCGTCGATGCCCACCAGCGTTTGGCTAAATTGACGAAACTGGTCTAGCCCTTTTTTAGTCGCGGGAGCGGCAGCTAACCCAGTCGTTAAAGCTTGCCAAAATACCGCTAAGTTTTGACCATTAGACGCGACATAACTCACCTCTGGGAGCCGTTTTAACAGTTGATTTCGGGTTGTCATTGAGGTGAGTAATGCTGGAGGCAACGGTGTCTTAAAGTGGACTCCGAATTGGGTGTGAAGTCCGTCAGGCTGCGCCCACACAGAGCCATCCACCACGTCATAATAGCGACCCAGCAGGTCTAGCGCTCTAGGATCAAGTTTGGGAGGAGCGGAAAACCCAGGAGGCAGCGCATTGATTTGAGCTTGATTAAACTCGGTCGCGGCGGTCAGAATCTGAAAATAATCTCCATATCCGGTGAACAAGATTTGCTTCGCTGCTCCTTCAGATGATTGCCGAATCGTACGCTGAAACAAGGGATTCGAGGCAAGTTTGCCTTCTGCTTGAGCATCGATTAGTTGCTGGATAGGCTGAATCGTAAACGCTGTCACGACGTAGCCGGGAAGAATGGCGATCGCCAATCCTTTGGGCGCAAACGGTGAGTCTTTTTCACTTGGAGAAGGCAAGCTAGGAAGAGGAAGTGCCAGCAGATCAGGGGTTTTTGGCGTTGAGAAAGAGCTGCTGACATCCCGCAACCGAAGTGCTTCAGGACAAGGCTTCGTCTTAGCACCTTCTCCGCAAGGTGTGATTGCGGGCTTCGGAGGCTGCCATTCTAGAATTGTAATGCCTTTATATTGATGCTCGATCGCCCCATCTTTACGGGCTGCTTTCAGTCGCTCTAAAAACTTTGGGATCAGCGTCGTGTCTTTAACGGATGCAATGGTGAGCGCCCGATCAGGACTCGATTTGAGAGGGAGAAACGCGATCGCGACCTCATTTCCTAGCCAGGGCTGAATGTCGGTGTGAAAGTTAATCCCTGCCTGAATCGGGTAGAAACTGCCAGGAAAGGAAAAGTCTTCAGGAAATAACCCAAAGCGGCTGAGTCCTTGCCAGGTTTTCTCGTCAGTGTTGATCAGCAGCACCCCGGCTGTGTCAGTGGGTAGCAAATCTGCCACAGCCGGAGACGTTGGAGCTGTTTGGGCGATCGCAGCAGGAGCGATGATCAGAGCAGACAGGGCAGGCAGCAAAAATCGACGGTGCAGCATGACTATAGAAATAAATGGGAATCGTGAAGGAGTCTCCGTATCGATAAGCATCAAATGCAACCTGAGCGGAGACTATGATCAGAGTGCCACCCTTTTTAGAAAGAACGCCGACTCTTAACGTTTCTCAAACAGTTTCTTGTCGTCGCCACCAAGCACGAACCAGTCGAATCTCGTCATAGCCATACACATCTCCGAGAAAATCACGGATTTGAGTTAGAGAATTGTCTCCTACCGCTTCCATCGCTTCGATAATTTTGGCTTTGCGATCGCCCATCACTAACTGATCGAGTTCTACGTCATAGCCCATCTCCAACAACTCAGCTAAATGACTGGTGACAGTGCTCAAGCGGATGTTTCGCTGCTCGGCAATATCGGCAGGTTTTAAGCCCTGATTAAAAAGCTCTAGCGTGTGAAGCTGCGTGTAGGTTGCCTCGCTCAGTTCTGGCTTAGTCGGGGGTGCAATAGGCGCGACGGGTGCGAGAAACAAATCGGTTTCAACAGGCAATCCCTTTTCTTCTCGAAAGTCGCGAATCTCATCTAGAAATGCGTCGCCGTATTGGGAGAGTTTACGATCGCCCACACCCGAAATCTCTCGAAACTGAGCGCGTGTCTGGGGCTGCTGTTGCGCCATCAATCGCAAA
>JBBQYE010000302.1:0-3509 GCA_038208945.1 Leptolyngbyales cyanobacterium
AGACAAGTCTATTTCACTATAAATAATACAGACGTTTTCTGAAGCCTTTGAGTGTAATCGAGTCAGCCCCTGACAGCGTGCGGCGAAATTTTTAGGTGAATTTGTTTGATGGTTAAGGACTGACGATCGATGCTCCATTCCATCTCGCCAGACTGGTTGAAGAAACTGTCAGATCCCTATGCGGTGCTAGGAGTGTCTGTCGTCGCCGACGATCGGCGAGTGCTTAAGCGATATCGGCTCGTCGCTAAGATCCTGCATCCTGACAGCTATGCGTCAACTGATCCTGCAACCGGGGAACTTGCTACCCAACTGTTTGCCCGACTAATCAACCCGGCTTATCAGCAAGTTAAGCAAGAAAAAGGACGCACCGAAGCGGTGGCAATGCTGCGATTTCAGGTGCGACGAATGCTGCGCGAATCGACTTTGGTGCCTCAAAGTCAAGCGGCACAGGAGTTAAGCCAAAAATCTGTGCAGGAAGCCGACGTTTTTTATGAACAAGCGATCGCCCAGCTAGCTGAGATTCAATATCAATCGCTCGATCAGTTTGAGGAAGTCACCCAGCAGATCGATGAGCTAAATCTCGTCTATCTTCAGCTAAAGATGGGCGATGTGTTCATTCGAGAAAAGCGGCAGGGTGTGGTGCCTGTTTCGTCTGAGATGCAGGCTGCACCATCGGTTGATCCGTCTGCTTCTGGCGCTGTTCAGACTGATTATGCGCGTCGTCACTATGAGCGATCGCAGGAATATGTCAAGCGAGAAGAATGGGTGCAGGCGGTTTCAGAGCTAAAAGATGCGGTGAAAATGGAGCCGAAAAAGGCAGAATATCATGCGCTACTGGGTTATTCCTACCTTCGTCAAAAAATGATGGGCATGGCGAAAGCGCATATTCGGCGAGCACTCGAACTTAACCCCAACGATCCATTAGCCTCAAATCTGGCACCCAAACTCAAAATTGATGGGTCTGCCCCCACCACGACTCCAGCGTCCAATCCCCTTAACAAAGACAAGAAGCGCAAAGGACTGTTTGACATTTTTCGTCGCCCCTAGTGGAATGGTAGGGGAAACACTACTTAACCCAATCAAGTCGCTGCCTTTAGAATAATCATTATTAGTTAACATCAAAGTTTTTACCTAACTGAGACACTCAGGCGATTGAAGCGATGGGATTTTTTGATTCTGAAATTGTCCAAGAAGAAGCAAAGCGATTGTTTGAAGACTACCAATCTCTAACCCAGTTAGGGAGTAGCTATGGCAAGTTCGATCGCGAAGGCAAAAAAATGTATATCGAACAAATGGAAGCGATGATGGATCGCTACCGAGTGTTTATGAAGCGTTTTGAGCTATCGGAAGACTTTTCAGCCCAAATGACGGTTGAGCAGCTTAAAACACAGCTAGGTCAGTTTGGCATCACGCCCCAGCAGATGTTTGACCAAATGAACATGACGCTAGAGCGAATGAAAAGAGAGATTGAGCAGTAGGGATCAGATAGCTTTTAAGCACTGACCCCAGAATTTTACTTAGGAATAAGGATTTATTAACGTGTGATTCGTCGGGCTCGCCCCCCAACCCCCAATCTGGAGGAGATGGAGTTCAAAGTCCCTCAGATTGGGGATTTTTGGGGCGACCGTTAGGCAAGTTAGCGTCAGTTCAAAATGACAGGTTATTTAATCTGCGATCCTTAGGGTCGATCGAACTCTGACGCGGGTTTGAAATTCTCAACAGGAACGCCTTGAAGCGCTTGCTGCATATAGTCACGCCAGATCGGAGCGACAAAATGACCGCCTGTTGCTCCATAGCCAAGGGGTCTGTGGTTATCGTTGCCAACCCATACTGCCGTTGCCAGTTGAGGCACGTAGCCTACAAACCAGATGTCTTGTTCAGATGAAGTAGTGCCCGTCTTTCCGGCGGCGGGGCGACCGATCTGAGCGGCGGTGCCAGTGCCGCGTGAGACCACACCCTGAAGGGTGTCGTTTAGAGAAGCTGATGCCCACGAATCGAGGACTAGGCGAGGCTTAGGCGTGTTGTCTAATAGCACGTTTCCACTGCTGTCAGTCACCTGCACAATCAAGGTCGGCTCTGAATACCAGCCGTTGCTGGCGAAGGTGGCATAGGCTCCTGCCATTTCTAGCGGGGTCAGGTCAACGGCTCCTAGCGGGAGAGAGATCACAGGGTCGATCGGGCTTTTAATTCCAATGCTGCGACAAATTTCTACAACTTTATTTAATCCCACTTCTTGTCCCATCTTCACGGCTGGAACGTTGCGCGAAATTTCCAACGCTTTACGAATGGTAATGGCTCCAGCAAACGTGCTGTCATAGTTGCGAGGAGAATACATCTCGTTGCCGTCGGGGTAGCTGACCGGAGAATCGTAGACGGTTGAATCTGGCGTGTATTTGCCCGATGCAAAGGCAGCGTAATAGACAAATGGCTTAAACGATGACCCTGGCTGTCTTTGTGCCTGCATCGCTCGGTTAAATTGGCTCTTCTTATAATCGACTCCACCTACCATCGTTTTAATAAAGTGAGTGCGCGGATCGACGGAGACGATCGCCATCTGATCGGCGTAGACTCCTTCATAATTGAGGGTCTGAATCCATCGTCGAGCCGTGTCTTCACCAATGCGCTGAAGTCTGGAGTCGATCGTGGTTTGAATTCGCATTCCACCTTTGAGCACAGCATCGCGCCCAAATTTTTTGGTCAACTCTTCTACCACAGCATCCGTCACATAAGGCATCTCACTCGATTGGAAAGAGGTGCGCTTACCGAGTTTGATCGGCTGCTTTCGGGCAGCCGCTTCTTCTTGAGGCGTAATCCACTTCAATTCCACCATTCGGTGCAGCACGTCATGCTGACGACGAGTGGCAGCTTTGAGATCGACTAAGGGACTGAGCGCTTCGGGCGACTGAATCAGCCCTGCCATCATTGCCGATTCTGCTAGAGTGAGGTCTGAAGCGGGTTTGGCAAAATAAGTTTGAGCAGCCGTTTGCACGCCGTAGGTATTGTGTCCCCAATAAACCTGATTGAGGTAGAGTTCTAGAATCTGGTCTTTTTTGAAAATCTGCTCGATTCTCAGCGCTAAAACGGCTTCTGCAACTTTGCGGCTAAAGGCACGTTTAGGCGAGAGAAACAGGTTTTTTACTAACTGCATGGTCAGCGTTGAGCCGCCCTCAACCGTGCGCCCGTGGTTGAAGTTTTGACCAAATGCCCGCGCCACCGCGCCCACATTTACGCCCTGGTGCGAGTAAAAATAGCTGTCTTCGATCGCGATCACCGCTCGCTTTAAGTGGGGAGAAATCTTGTCAAGCGGCACGACTTCCCGGTTGGCTTCACCGTGGATGCTGGCAAGCTGCTTGCCCTTAATGTCATAAATGTGCGTCGTTTCGCTAGGGGTATAGGTTTGCAGCACTCTAACATCGGGCAGATTGCGGAAGCTAATGGCTAGACCGACCAACCCGCCTGCCACCACCGCACTGGTCAGCATGGTTAGCCCTAACAGGGTGCCTCCTGTG
>JBBQYE010000303.1:0-3509 GCA_038208945.1 Leptolyngbyales cyanobacterium
CCTGGGTCATTGCCCCTGTTGGTTGGAAAAAGATGCCCTTTTCGGTCAGGAAGGTTGTGATTAAGTAACCAATGAGTCGTGAAAAGATTTCGTGTTCGCGCCCAGGCATAAGAACCTCGATCGTGCCTTTGTGGTAAGACAGTCGCACACCAGGAGACCCGTCGAAGCCCTTTTGAATGAGTTTGAACTGTTCCCAGGTTCCGTGATGGACGATGCGTTGATCAGTGGTTTTTTCGAGTAGTGAGGGCATCGCATTCACCGCTGGCTATTCCTGTCTAAATTGTGGCATACTGCCGTCAGCCTGACGATCACCTCTTCTTTTTACCAAAGCGATCGCTCCTGCATGATTAGCTCAAACACAATTGCACTCAGCAAAACCTGAAACGACGATCGCTTTTTCTCAAACAAGCACGATCAACCCTACATAATTGGCTCAAGTGCGATCGCAAAGAGACTCTTTCTTCCGCCAAGCAGTCTATGTAACTACTATTTTCTACCAGAACTGCCGAAGCACAACGCTCTTAATAGCCTGCCGTAGAGAATCTTACACTCTAACCAACAGTCTCTCGGCAATCAGTGAGAATTGGATTTGTAGACCGCTACGCTTCTTAATTTTAAGGAGCAAGGAGAAGTGAGTGAATAAAGCCCTTGTAGCCATCGTATTTGCAGGATCTCCACAGATTGTTCCGCCGATTGTTAAACTCAAAGTAATCTCCCCGCTTTGTGTCTCCACACGACACCTCTGTGCCTGGTATTAGCGTTTTAACAATGTTATCGTCTGTCGTGCGGATGGGATCGCTTCGCAACTGAATCATTCCATCAGAAGTCTTACGAGTTATGTACTTACGCTCGTTTGAAGGTGGGGCAGTTGGGGGAGGCGTTGGTAAAGAAGAGGCAGGGGTATTAGTTGGACTGACTTGTGGCGATGGAGAAGCTATGGGCTTAGGGGAAGAAGGCGGAGAAGCTATGGGAGTTGGTGTAACGGAAGGACTAGGCGGTTTCTGAACATCAGGTTGAGGTTGTAGATGAGTCGAGTTGAAATAGAAAATTCCTCCGGCAATAAGTATCGATGAAAGACAGGCTCCAGCCAATAGCAACTTGTTTGAAGAACGAACAGTCCCTTGCGGAGAAATTGGTTGTTGTTCCTCCCGTTGCCTTTCGGGTTGCAGCTTTTGCACTTCCTCACTTGGTTGCCGTACTTTTTCTGGTACTTTTTCTACATCCTGTTGCCTTTGCTGCTCTAACCGTAGTTGTTGATCCTCAGCCGCTCGACGCTCAAGAATGGGTCGCTTGATTTGTGCCACATCTTCATCGGTCAACCCCAAATCAGCTTGAAACTTGTTCAAGCTCTCACTAACAGGTTGACTCAATGGAAACTCAGTCTGAATGGCTCTGATGAATTCTTGTTCATACCGTTGTAGGTTGTGTCGATAAGCTTCTGACTTGCTAACAATTTGAGAGATGACTTCTTGTTCAACTGGTGTCACATCCTCTTTTCGCAGTCCCAGAATCTCTCGTAAGTCCTTCAACTCACTGAGTGTTTCCTGGGTTAGAGGGTATTGACGCTCGACTTCTGCAACAAATGCTGAACGATAATCCTCTATCCGTTTCAGACGTTCCCGAAACGGTTGTAAAACCTGCTCTTCAATCTCTTGTGCTTCTTCACGCGTTACCCCCAGCCTATCTCGCAGTGCATTGAGCAAAGCCCGTCCGGCTGGCGAGATTTCACCCCGTATCGAATAGCGTTCTGCTTCTTTGCGGTACTTCAGCTTCGGATCAGTAATTTGCGCTTTTGCAAACACGACATCAAAGCCTTCATCCTTCAACACAATAATTTTGGGATTCATCGTCGGTGCAGTCTCTTGCACCTTCTGGGTAGCATACTCATGCAGTTCCCGCACCGAAACCTTGCCATCGTTATCTCGATCCGCCGCCCCGGTTTCAATCCCCTCAACTAAAAAGCGAGTGTAGATCGAAAGTTCTGAGCCTTGCTGCTCAAATGAATACTGAGTCGAACTAGAGGAGGTTAAGACAACGCGCCCTTCAGCACCAAGCTGTCCCTGAACATCCAGGGAGCCATCATCTTTTGCATTAAGTGCGGGGTCAAAGGCACCACTAAAGCAACAGTCCAAAATCATGACTTGCCGTCGAGATCGGCTGTTGCCCATAATTTCTTGTACAAAGCGAGCAGGAACCGCTGTCGATTTGACCAGTTCTCCTTTCGGTGTTTTGCGGGTCACACGCGTTGAAAAGTAGAGTTTGCCGCTATCGTCCTTGAGTCCGTGCCCCGAGAAGAAGAGCAAGACCAGATCATCTTTTGCCCGATCTCGGTACAGCGTTTCGATCGCGTCCTGCATCTGCATCGGGTCAGGATCGATCAGCGGAATTACTTCAGAAAACTCCCCCATTTGAGCGTTCAATAAAATCCGCTGCATGGCTGCCACATCTTTAGGCGCACTGACCAATGGCTTCACAGCATCTGGATGCTCATAATTCCCCACACCAATCAGCAATGCGACCTTCGCCATGTTTACTTTCCTACGCTGCTACAAACTTCTGTGCTGCCTCGATCGCTGCCACCAATTCTGCCTGACCACTGGCTTTCACCTTTAGCTTTTTGCCATCGGCTTCCACTTCCAGTTCAATAGGTTTAGAACCAATGCGATCAAACAGGAATCCCATTACCTTTTGGGCGTTCTCTTTATTCCGATCAAAATTGCACCCACTGCCTTGTTCCCTTCCGGTGGATTTGGATCAAGCACTCGATCGACTGCCTCAATTTCATCAAACTCCCGCATCTGAGTCAAAAGGTTCATCTGCCATGAGTATCTCCGAGATTAATTGCTGTACACCACAATAATGCAAGCGATCGTCGTTTGCCCAGATTTGTCATCTTTTTGGGCGTTTTGTAGGAATGCTTCTGATTCTCAACGTCACATTCTCTAGACGATTTGCCGGAGTGCCTCTGCGACTTCTTGGGCTGAAGCGTAACGATCGCTGGCTTCAGGATGGGTCAATTTGCGAATCACCTGCACAATCTCAGCACTTAACCCAGGCACATACTCTGCATAAAAGCGATAGCCCTGCTCTCGATAGCGATAAAACTCACCTGGGTCTTGACCCGACAACAAAAATGCCAGCGTTATTCCTAACGAGTATAAATCTGATGCGGGGCTTGGCTCTCCTTGCTGTTGTTCTGGTGCACTGTAAGCATTCGTGCCAGTTTGCGTCTTAGACTCTAACCCTAAAACTCTGACTGCACCAAAATCAATCAGAGAGATTTCGCGAAAGGCAGCCGGGGTCGATCGTCGAATCAAATTGTGCGGTCTAATGTCTTGGTGTAAAACTGGAGGAGAAAACTGATGTAGATACTCTAAGACTTCACAGAGTTCTAGCATCCAGCCGATCGCTTGTTTTTGGGGAATCGCGCCCCATTTTGTCACCTGCTGAAACAGAGACCGTCCCGAAATTAACTCCATGACGAGATAGGGCTGTTGCTCGATCGTGAA
>JBBQYE010000304.1:0-3481 GCA_038208945.1 Leptolyngbyales cyanobacterium
ACGATTCTGACTCCTTTATTCTTAGCCATGATCGATTAACTCTGAAGACCTGGATTTGGACACAAGCATCTATTATTTCACAGGAAGGCGAACTTGTGTAAAAAGCTGGCTATCAAATCGTTGAGACGGTGGCGAACTACGACAGAAAGCTGCCTTCGGGTTTATCAAATTCACAGCTAGGCAGGGAAGTGGGTCAAAGCCCCAAACAATGACGGACTGCTATTTCCACTTCTACCATTTTTGCCTGAGAGAGCTGTCCTGCTGGGGCTGATGGAAAGCGTTTGGCATCTAGAGAACGTATCTTGGAATCCCAGGAAAACGGTTTCCATCGGCAGTCTACTTTCCGCTACAGGTACGCGGACATTGGTGAGATAGTCGCGGCGGACGTTATCGCCTTTCGTTCCCACAATGACCGTAACTACTAACGGTTGTTCATTAATAGCATCAATGGAGAGAACTAAAACAGGTCGTTCACCTGCTTGTTCTCGACCTTGAGTAGGATTGAGATTGACGAAGTAAATTTGCGATCGCTGGATGCTCATAGAGTCATCAAACCATCCATTTCAGTGACTGCAAATTCTTGTTGGATGGTTGCAATCTCAGATTGAATGTCTGGGTCGTGAGCCATTGTTGCCAAATCATGTAGCTCTTCTGCTTCTAGCAGCAGCATGATGATGCGGACTCGACTAGGTTGAGGCTGAGGTTGGGGTTGGTCGAGGTGGAGGTGACCTTGGATGTCGAGGGTGCCTGTGGTTTCAATAGCGCGCATAGTCAATGTTGAGGAAAAGTCGCCTTATCTCATTGTATCGGGGTCGTAGGAAAAGTGAGGTCGCCGCAATTCTTGATGGCTGAATCGTCTTCTCTGTTGCTGATCAGGTTAGGTTTCCCAGACTTTTTGTTTAGCGTCGGGTGATTTCGTTCAATCTTCTGTCATTAGAATTGCTGGAGTCTTAAGGCGGAGATCGATTACGCTGACTGAGTAGTCGAGAGCGGCGGTAAATAAAACGATGATGCCCGCGAAGCAAGCAGAAGAACTGATTCTCAAGTTAGTCGAGCCGCTAGATACAGAAGACGTGGAGTTACAATCGACCCGCGATCGCATTCTGGCAACCGCCGTCACGAGTCGTCTAGACTTCCCTCACTGGGACAATTCGGCAATGGATGGCTATGCCGTGCGGTTTGAAGATGTCAAATCTGCGAGTGCTGAGACTCCGGTTGTGTTGAAGATCGTAGAAGAAATTCCTGCTGGATATCAGCCTCAAAAATTCGTTCAATCTGGTCAAGCTGCCCGAATTCTCACTGGGTCTGTGATGCCAGAAGGGGCAGATACGATCGTCATTCAAGAAGAGACAAAGCGGGAAGATGGGCAGGTTTTGATCCTGAAGCCTCCCGCCGAACCTCAAGCGTTTGTGAGACATCGCGGTGCTTTTTATCAAGCAGGTTCGCCATTGTTGCCCGCAGGACTCGTGCTAAAAGCACCTGAAATTGCGGTGTTAGCTGCCGCGCAGTGTAATCAAGTACGCGTTTATCGTCGTCCGCGCGTGGCAATTCTATCAACAGGCAGCGAATTGGTCACGCCCGATCGCCCGTTGCAGCCGGGGCAAATTGTCGATTCTAATCAGTATGCTCTCGCTGCTTTAGTTGAGCAGATGGGCGGAGAAGCGATTCCGCTCGGCATCGTGGCAGATCAGCCCGAAGCCTTGAAAGCCGCGATCGCTCATGCTGTCTCGATCTCGGATGTGGTTCTCTCGTCTGGAGGCGTTTCGGTCGGGGATTATGATTATGTCGATCGCATTCTGGCAGAACTGGGCGCACAGATTCACATCCGAGCCGTTGCGGTTAGACCTGGCAAACCGCTCACCGTTGCTACATTCCCCAATACCCTTTATTTCGGACTTCCTGGCAATCCTGTTTCGGCGCTGGTGACGTTTTGGCGATTTGTGCAGCCTGCATTGAGAAAGCTGTCAGGCTTGCCCTACGGGTGGGAGCCAATTTTTGTGCAAGCAACAACTCGGCAAGACCTACGATCGGACGGTAAACGAGAATCGTATCTCTGGGGACAACTCCATTTAGTAAATGGGCTGTATGAGTTTTCTCTAGCCACAGGCAGCTACAGTTCTGGCAATTTAATTAGTCTGGCTGGAACCAATTGTTTGGGAATAATTCCGATCGGGCAAACTCAAATTACAGCCGGAGACGCTCTTCAAGTTCTCCAGACATAGAAGTTTCAGTAGGGGCAGTTACTCATAACATCCCTACCGACAAAACAAACGGTGAAATCCTCGTTTTTTATTTGGGTGGTCTGCGTCTTTGCAGAAACTCAGGAATGTCTAACCCTGGAGGCTTGCTTTTAAGATCGGGGATTGAGGTTGGAGTCGTCGGAGTTGCGGGAGTGACTGATCGTTTCGGTAAGGCAGTCGGTTTCACGGCAACCTGCTGCTGTTGAGCTTCTGGAGAAAAGCCCGTCGCAATCACCGTGATTCTGACTTCACCCTGAAGCCGTTCGTCAATCACTGCACCAAAAATGATGTTGGCATTGGGATCGACCACCTCGTAAATAATCTCAGCGGCAGCGTTGACTTCATGAAGCGTCAAATCAGTGCCACCCGTGATGTTGAACACAACCCCTCTCGCCCCGTCGATCGACGCTTCTAGCAGCGGAGAAGAAATGGCAGCGATCGCTGCTTCTCTAGCTCTCGATTTGCCAGAACCAATGCCAATGCCCATCAGCGCCGAGCCAGCATCCGCCATGATCGCTCTCACGTCAGCAAAGTCTACGTTGACCAAACCCGGAATCGTGATGATGTCTGAGATACCTTGGACTCCTTGGCGCAAAATATCGTCTGCCGTCTGAAACGCCTCCTGGACGGGCGTTTGCTCAGAAATCACGGTCAGCAATTTGTCATTTGGAATGATGATCAGCGTATCGACTCGGCTCTGAAGCGCTGCAATACCCTCCTCTGCCTGAGTGGTTCGTCGCCGCCCTTCAAACGTGAAGGGGCGAGTCACCACTCCAACGGTGAGAGCGCCTAATTCTTTAGCGACTTCTGCCACGATCGGAGCCGCACCCGTGCCCGTGCCGCCGCCCATACCTGCCGTGATAAAAACCAGATCTGAATTCTCTAGCGCCGCTGCAATTTCATCGCGAGATTCTTCGGCGGCTTTTTGCCCGATCGCCGGATTTCCGCCTGCCCCTAACCCGCGTGTCAATTTTTGACCGACTTGTAGACGCTTTGGAGCCTGAGCTTGAGCCAACGCTTGAGCATCGGTGTTGACCGTCCAAAACTCAACGCCAGACACATCGCTGTCAATCATGCGGTTAACTGCGTTGCCACCGCCTCCGCCAACGCCAATGACTTTAATCTTTGCTACGCTACCTGGCACGATATCACCACTCCTTGACTCTTCTCCAGGCAGACCTTTGAGGCTGGAGTTTTGACTTAAATATAGACCGGAGTTGCCGCCAAACGGGTTAGAATTT
>JBBQYE010000305.1:0-3366 GCA_038208945.1 Leptolyngbyales cyanobacterium
TTACGGAGGCTATCCAAAAGACCTCGTAGGGTTAGAGACTCAAGGCAACTTTGGGGGAGAGCTGACCCTGCTCAACGGAGACGTAAAAGTAGCCTTCATTCCTGCGATTCATAGCTCGGCGGTAGCATCAGATGGCAGCCCTGCTCAATTTGCGGGCAACCCTGGCGGATTTTTGATCAGCGTCAAAAATGGACCAGTAATTTATCACACGGGTGACACAGACTTGTTTCAAGACATGACGCTGATCCCCCAGTTTCACAAAGTCAATCTAATGCTTACTTGCATCGGGGATCACTTCACAATGGGACCGACGCGAGCAGCCGAAGCGGTTAAGCTGGTGAATCCCACGATCGTAGTACCTATGCACTTTGGAACTTTTCCAGCGTTGACAGGAACCCCAGACGCATTTTCTCAGGCTCTCAGACAACAAGGAGTCAAAAGCCAACTGCGAGTCATGAAGGTTGGGGAAACTCTGAAAATTTGAGGCTTGAAAGCTCTCATATAGAGAGATAAAGAGCGATCGTGTTCCTTAAATTCAACCCTCAAAGATCACCACCCAGCCCTTTCTCCAGTAAGATAAGAAGTTCGGCGGCACAGTTGACAACAGGAAACATTATGGCGAAGCGCATTCAGTTAGTCCTCAATAAGGACGTTAGCAAGCTCGGTAAATCGGGTGATCTGGTCGAAGTGGCTCCCGGTTATGCCAGAAATTATTTGATTCCGCAAGGCATGGGGCAGAACGTGACTCCTGGTCTGCTTAAGCAAGTTGAGCGACGCAAAGAAAAAGAGCGTCAGCGTCTCGCAGAGTTGAAGGAAGTCTCGATGACCCAAAAAGCAGCGCTTGAGAAAGCAGGTCGCTTGACGATCGCCAAGCAAATCGGTGAAAACGATGCCATTTTTGGAACGGTCACCAACCAAGATGTGGCAGATGTGATCAAGCAAGTCACAGGTCAAGACATCGATCGACGGGGGATCACCGTTCCCGATGTTCACAAGATTGGTGATTATAAAGCTGAGATCAAGCTGCATCCTGAAGTGACTGCGACGGTGATGATTCAAGTCGTTGCGAGTTAGAGTTAAGGGCTGAGGGTTGCATCAGGTCTTCTGATGACAATCCTCAGCTCTTAGTACAAGGCTACTAATTTCTGCTAAACTATCGATGTATAGTGATGGGGTCGAGTGGAGCATTTGAGGCGGTGGCTCACCCCTAAAAATGCCCTTAATCTGCGGTAGCCGCCTGATCATGGCTCAAGAACAACTTAGCTTTCAACCCTTTCAAGATCGAGTTCCGCCCCAAAACATTGATGCAGAAGAAGCGATTTTGGGGGGCATTTTGCTCGACCCCGAGGCGCTAACTCGCATTCTCGATCTAATCGCTCCAGATGCGTTTTATCTCAGCGCTCATAGAGAAATTTTTAGGGCAGCGATCGCCCTTCAAAGTCAGGGTAGTGCGACCGATTTGATGAGTGTCACCACTTGGCTTCAAGATCGCGGCTTGCTCGATAAAGTAGGCGGACAAAATAAATTAGTGCAGTTGGTCGATCGCACCGTGAGCGCGGTCAACATTGACCAATACGCACAGCTTGTCACCGATAAACATCTGCGCCGTAAATTGATCAAAGTGGGGCAGCAAATTTCTCAGCTAGGGCACGAAACGGCTGAAGATTTAGAAACCGTCTTAGACGACGCAGAGCAGAAGATCTTTAACGTCACCCAAGCACGACCCCAGCAGGGACTTGTCTCTGCTGCTGATGTTCTTACTCAAACATTCTCTGAGATTGAGCGTCTCTCAACCGGGATGGCAACCCCAGGTCTGTCTTGCGGATTTTATGATCTAGACGCAATGACCCAGGGATTTCAGCGATCGGATCTGGTGATCGTCGCGGGTCGTCCATCTATGGGGAAAACCAGCTTTGTGCTGAATATCGCTCGTAACATTGCGGCTTATCACAAACTTCCGATTGCCATCTTTAGCTTAGAGATGTCAAAAGACCAGCTTGTGCAGCGTCTCTTAGCCAGCGAAGTGCGGATCGAGAGTGGACGACTGCGAGCCGGACGCATCAGTCAAAACGAATGGGAGCCGTTAGGACACGCGATTAGCACTCTATCGCAGTTGCCGATTTTTATTGACGACACGCCCAACCTAGGAGCCAATGAGATGCGATCGCAGGCTCGACGACTGCAAGCCGAGCAAGGCGGCGCGTTGGGACTTGTGCTCATCGACTATTTGCAGTTGATGGAAGGCAGCGGCAGCGAAAATCGAGTTCAGGTATTGTCACGAATTACGCGATCGCTCAAAGGTCTGGCGCGTGAGTTAAACGTCCCGGTGATTGCGCTGTCTCAACTCAGCCGAGGCGTAGAATCGAGAACCGAAAAGCGCCCGATGATGTCTGACCTTCGCGAATCGGGGTCGATCGAGCAAGATGCTGACCTCGTGATGATGTTATATCGCGATGAATATTACAACAAAGACACGCCCGATCGTGGCATCGCAGAAGTGATCATCAGCAAACACCGCAACGGACCCACAGGCACCGTGAAACTTTTGTTTGAGCCACAGTTTACGCAGTTTCGGAATCTCGCCTCTTCTAACCGAAGTTAGCGACGATCGAGCCAAAACCCTTCCTTAGACACTATCGTTTGGTTTAGGCAATCCTTAATATGGGACTGAATCCAACTCAGCAATCCCAATGATGCTGGTATTATAAATAGTAGTAATCATTACTAATTCACTCGGCAGCCCGTTATGTTGGCGCTTAACAGGGTGAGAGAATTGAATGCCTCCCTCAGTCAGTCACCGTTAAATTATCTTACTGATTAGCAATCGCCGCAATAGATACCAATGGCTGAGTCTACACTGATCATGGGTCAGCTTACGGCGCTTCCCGGCTATAGAGTTCGGGAGAGCTTGAAGGCAAAACACGTTAGCCTGAGAATGACCGTCCAAGGCGGGCTAGAAGTCATCGTTCCGAAAGGGTTTGATCAAAGTCGTATTCCTGAGATTTTGCACACCAAGCAAAGTTGGATTGCCAAAACAATCGATCGACTCGAAGAACAACATCAACAACTATCGCTTGAAGCGTCTCATGAGTTGCCCGACCAGTTGCAGCTTAGAGCGATCGACCAACGCTGGCAAGTCGAATATCAACCCACTCAGTCTAATCGCGTCACCCTGACCGAAAAAGACAAATCACGGCTGATTTTGCGAGGCTGCACCCACAACGAAGATGCCTGCAAATCCTTGTTGCAGCAATGGCTTAGTCACAAAGCCTATCAGCGTTTGGTGCCGTGGTTGTGGTTAGTCAGCCAAGAATTAAATCTTCCCTTTAATAAAGCGTCGGTGAGAGGGCAAAAGACCCTCTGGGC
>JBBQYE010000306.1:0-3329 GCA_038208945.1 Leptolyngbyales cyanobacterium
ATGAGTAAGAAAACTTTGATGGAAGCATTGGCAGAAGAAGTGAAGCGAGGGCGAATTGCGACGATCGGAGTCAGCAACTATTCGGCTGAACAAATGCGCGAAGCTCACGGATATTTGGCGGCAAAAGGGGTTCCTTTAGCGGTCAATCAGGTTCGTCATTCACTAATCACTCGCCAAATTGAAACAAACGGCATTTTCAATACTGCTGGTGATTTGGGAGTAAAGATTTTGGCATACAGTCCTCTGGCGCAGGGGCTGTTAACGGGAAAATATACGCCTGAGAATGCAGACTCGGTGACAGGTGCTCGAAAGCTCGATTCTCGCTTCAGCCGTCAGGGATTAGAAAAGCTTGCTCCTGTTATCAACCTAATGCTAGAAATCGGACGAAAGCACGATAAAACTCCTGCTCAAGTTGCGCTCAACTGGCTAATTACTCAAGGCAATGTGATTCCTATCCCCGGTGCAAAAAATGCCGATCAAGTTCAACAGAACGCTGGAGCTTTAGGCTGGTCACTCGATCCCGACGAATTCACCAAGCTGGATTTGGTGACACGCGATCGACGCTAAAAAGTTCACGAGTGATAAGCGGCGAGCTTTAAGTTGGGAATCTCCACTCACCGTTCAAAGTTCAAAACTTATCACCGATTGAGGCTCTCTTTACGCTCTAGCTACAGAAAAGCTCCGGAACCTAGAACTCTTGACTGAATAGTAAGTCAAGAAGCAGTCCCCTGTAAGAGCTGGCACAAGCGCCTATGAGTGCAGTTTTGGTCGTTGATGATAGTACGATGGTTCGGGTGATCCTTGCAGAATGCTTAGAGAGCAGCGGGTTTGAAATCATTGAAGCGATCGATGGCGTTGAAGCGATCGAGCAGATTCAGACCCATTGCCCAGATTTAGTGATCACCGATATCGTGATGCCGCGAATGAATGGCTACGAACTGTGTCGCTGGATCAAGAGCGATCCCCGGACAAAAGCAATTCCCGTGATGATGTGTACCGTTAAGGATGAGGACTTCGATCGCTATTGGGGTTTAAAGCAAGGAGCCGATGCCTACATCACCAAACCATATCGCCCCTTAGAAATAGTCTACGCTGTCAAGCATTTATTAGAGATGGTAGAACCGATAGCCCTGAAATACCCGATGCCGTAGAGACGTTCCGGTGGAACGTCTCCGCGCATTTCGCAATCACGACCGCAGTCAAAGAATTTCCAAACAAAAAGCGGGCTAAGGAATCTCCTCAACCCACTAACATTAGCTATCTTTTGCTGCCATTCACACTAGTTAGAATTAGCAGAAGTCTTTACCCGCTTGACAGGCTTGGGCTTATCAGAACCACCGCCACCGCCACCATTGCCACCACCACGAGAACGAGGAGCGTCATCCGCAACGGGATCACTACCAGAAGCCATCCAAGAAGGACGAGTCTTGTCGTAAACCATTTGCAGGGCCGCCGCTGCGATCGCGTGAGGTTCAAATTCTTCTGCAAGTTGCGCCACGATCGGCAAGAATGAAGCCATCCGCTCACCCGTCAACGCATCACGCACTTGACTTTGAAGCTTATCGAGGTAACGAGCTTCGATGTCGGCACGAGTCGGCACGTTGCGAATCTCTAAACGCTGACGCACATGGTTCTCAATGTCGCGCAGTTTGCGACGATCAAGGGCATGAACCAGCGAGATTGCCGTACCTTCTTTGCCTGCACGTCCAGTCCGACCGATGCGGTGAACATAGCTTTCAACACTGTCAGGCAAATCGTAGTTGATCACATGGGTGAGATCATCAACGTGAATGCCTCGTGCAGCGATATCGGTTGCAACAACCCAACGCACCTGACGCTGACGGAACCGTAGTAACAGCCGTTCGCGCTGAGTCTGGGTGAGATCGCCGTGATACTCATCCACACTATGCCCAGCGGATTGGAGTTGACTGGTCAATTCAGCAGCCGCGCGACGAGTCCGCACAAAGATCAGAGCCGTGTCGGGATCTTCCAACTCTAAGATGGGTTGCAGTGCTCGTGCTTTTGTCCAACCACGAGGGATCGTGTAGGCGACTTGATTGATGCGATTCGGAGCGGCTTTAGGTTGCTCGATCGTCACCGTGATCGGTGATCTCAAGAACTTCGTCACCAGCTTCCGAACCGAAGGCTCCATCGTTGCAGAGAAGAAGGCAGTTTGACGCTCAACAGGTGCCTGATTCAAAATCTTTTCGACATCTTGAATAAAGCCCATGTTCAGCATTTCGTCCGCTTCATCTAGCACCATCCAGCTCAACTGATTGAGCTTGAGGTCACCCCGGCTGAGAAGGTCAATCACTCGTCCGGGTGTGCCAACGACAATTTGAGATCCTTTGCGAAGACGAGAGATTTGCTGGTCGATCGACTGTCCACCATAAATCGCTAAGACTTGGACGCGCTTGTCGTCCACAAACGTGCGGGCTGCCTGACAAACCTGCATCGCCAACTCACGAGTTGGGGTGAGGATCAGTGCCTGTACAGCAGGATTTTTGGGATCAATCCGCTCCAAGATGGGCAGAGCGAATGCAGCGGTCTTGCCTGTTCCAGTTTGGGCTTGACCTACCACATCGCGACCAGCCAGTAGGTGAGGAATGGCTTGGGCTTGAATCGCAGTCGGGGCAGTAAAGCCCAGCTCTTCTAAGTTACGAACGCGAGCTTCAGAAAGTCCAAGGCTTTGGAAAGAAAGGGTCATTGAATACTCCTAATAGATCAAAGGTCATGCGCCACCACTCGATGAGGGGATCAGGATGTCCTGAGAAGACTCAGGCACGGTCAATCCTGCGGTTTACATCATCGGAAAAGGCGCGGTAAACATACGAAACGTGTGGGCAAGAAGGTCGTCAAAAACGACGCATCTCAAATCGCTCTCAGTAAAACACCGACATCGAAATCCTCATCGAGTCGCCACTAAAGAGGTCTGCATCAGGTCTGCCGCGGTCGCAACATTCCCATACAGGTCGTAAACATCGGCATCGACGATCGCCACAGGCACCAGTGCCCCTAGCGATGCCTCACCCTGGACATACACCAGTCCATCCACCTCTGGCGAAAAGCGGGCAGACCGACCGATTAACTCACCCGTTTCCGGGTTTTCTTGCTCAATCAAAACATCGACAACCTTACCAATCTGCGATCGATTCCTCCTAAGAGAAATCGGTTGCTGAATTTGCATCAAGGCATCGCGACGGGCATCCATTACCGATTGCGGTAACTGGTTGGGCAACTCGTAGGCGGGGGTTTCCTCTTCGGGGGAGAAGGTGAAGACCCCTACATGATCGAACTCGTGACGTTGAACAAATTGCAGCAAATGTTCA
>JBBQYE010000307.1:0-3315 GCA_038208945.1 Leptolyngbyales cyanobacterium
ACTCCTACACTCCATGCTGCGAATCATTACTCAGTGGACTGAGGCTAAAACTGAACTGCGACGAATTTGCGATCGCACTCACGACGACCAAGTTGTTCATAAAGAAGCGACGGTTCGGGAGGTACTGCAAGCGGTTAAGCGACAGGGAGATCGAGCGGTGTTAGATTACACCCTGGAGTTCGATCATCAAAAAATTAAGCCAGAGGAACTGCGGGTCAGTGGCTCTGAACTAGATGCTGCTTATCAGCAAGTCTCTAAAGAGCTTCTCACAGCCATTCAGCAAGCTCGCCAGCAGATTGAGTCGTTTCATCGCCAGCGTGTGCCCAAAAGCTGGGTGCATTTTGGAGAAGACGAGATTGTCTTGGGTAAGCGCTACACGCCTGTCGATCGTGCAGGCTTGTATGTGCCGGGTGGTTTGGCGTGTTATCCCAGCACAGTGCTGATGAATGCGGTGCCCGCAAAAGTGGCGCAGGTGCCTCGCATTGTGATGGTGACTCCCCCTGGGAAAGACAAAGCCATCAATGCGGCGGTTTTGGTGGCGGCTCAGGAAGCAGGAGTCCACGAGATTTATCGAGTCGGTGGTGCACAAGCGATCGCCGCTCTAGCTTATGGAACGGAAACCATTCCCAAAGTGGATGTGATCACAGGTCCGGGTAATATCTATGTGACACTGGCGAAAAAGCTGGTTTATGGGACAGTCGGAATTGACTCATTAGCAGGACCTTCTGAAGTTTTGATCATTGCGGATGAGACGGCAAATCCGGTTTACCTTGCAGCAGACTTGCTGGCTCAGGCAGAACATGATTCGATGGCAGCGGCTATTCTAATTACCACAGATGCTACTTTGGCGCGGAAAGTGGTGGATGAGGTTGAGCGGCAACTGATGGATCACCCTCGCAGAATTTTGACTGAGAAAGCGATCGCGCACTATGGTCTAGTGGCGATCGTGGATTCTCTAGAAGCTGCTGCCGAACTTTCAAACGACTTTGCCCCCGAACACTTAGAACTCGAAGTGGATGATCCGTGGGCGTTGCTGCAAAACATTCGTCACGCTGGAGCGATTTTCTTAGGAAGCTCGACTCCTGAAGCCGTAGGCGATTATTTTGCAGGACCCAATCATACGCTGCCAACCTCTGGATCGGCTCGATATGCGTCACCTCTGGGAGTTGAGACCTTCTTGAAGCACTCTAGCTTGGTGCAATATTCTCCGATCGCGCTGCAAAAAGCGGCAAATGCGATCGACATTTTGGCGAAGGCTGAAGGGCTACCCTCTCACGCTAACTCCGTTCTGTTTCGAGTGCGTGATAACTTGAATCCAGAAACGTAGACTATTAGGAGCTAGCGAGAGAAATGATGAGATTAATCACGGGAAAAACGAAACTGTTCGGCGTGATTGGGTATCCGATCGAGCATTCTCTCTCGCCAATCATGCACAATGCGGCTCTCGCTGAAATGGGCGCAGACTTTGTCTATCTGCCTTTTGCGATTGCGCCCGAAAATTTAGAGCAGGCGATTCAGGGATTTGCAGCGATCGGCATCCAGGGCTTCAGCATCACGATTCCTCACAAACAGGCAATCATGCCGCTATTGAGTGAGATCTCTGAGGTGGCTGAAGCGATCGGAGCAGTAAACACTGTTTGGCGGACTGAAAAAGGTTGGAGCGGCACCAACACTGATGCAGAAGGATTCTTAGCACCCCTGCGATCGATGCAGCAGAATTGGAATCAATCCGTTGCTGTCATATTAGGAAATGGTGGAGCCGCGAGAGCTGTCGTTGCTGGATGCATGGAGCTAGGCTGTGCTGAAATTCATATCGTCGGACGAGATGCTCAGAAACTAGAGGCGTTTTCGCAAAGTTGGAACTGTTTGCCGGGGCTGAAAGTCCGCTCTTGGGAGACGCTGTCTGAGTTGTTGCCTCGTGCGGACTTGCTGGTGAATGCGACTCCGATCGGGATGTCTCCTCACGTTGACAAATCTCCGCTCACGTTAAAAGAAGCCGATCAATTAAAGGCTGGAGTCATTGCTTACGACCTGATTTATACGCCCAATCCGACAATATTTTTGCAGCAGGTTCGAGATCGGGGAGGAGTGGCGATCGATGGGTTAGAAATGCTGATCCAACAAGGAGCCGCTGCCCTGCAAATCTGGACTCAACAGCCTGTTCCCGTAGATACGATGCGTCAAACTCTACGCGAGTATTTGGGACTGAACTAGAAAATTGGGTTTGAACCGACGCGGAATCTAAACCTCCAACAAACTTCCTTACTAGAGGTTTAGATTCCGCAAATTCAGCTAAGGCTGGGCAGCTAACCAACGAGCCGCATCTTTGGCATGGTAAGTGAGAATCAAATCAGCACCTGCCCGTTTAAAGCTGGTGAGCGTCTCCATCACGACGCGCTCCTCATCAATCCAGCCGTTGAGGGCTGCTGCCTTCACCATCGCGTATTCGCCCGACACGTTATAGGCAGCGACAGGCAAATTTGTCGCTTCTTTGACGCGATAAATCACATCCATGTAAGACAACGCAGGCTTGACCATCAGCATATCTGCCCCTTCTGCGATGTCGAGTTCGATTTCCTTGATCGCCTCACGAGCGTTGCCAGGGTCCATTTGATAGGTGCGCCGATCGCCAAACTGAGGAGCCGATTCTGCCGCATCTCGGAAGGGTCCGTAGTAGGCAGACGCATATTTCGCAGCATAGGACATGATCGGCGTGTCGTGAAACCCTGCTTCATCTAAGCCCTGTCGTACAGCTTGAACAAAACCATCCATCATGCCAGAGGGCGCAATAATATCGGCTCCTGCTTTTGCTTGAGAAACCGCCGTTTTTTTGAGCAGTTCTAGCGTCGGGTCGTTGAGAACTCGTCCCGACAAATCACCGACTTCGAGATAGCCACAGTGACCGTGAGGCGTGTATTCACAGAGGCAAGTATCCGCAATCACGATCAGATCGGGAACCGCTTCTTTCACCGCAGTTGACGCTTTTTGAATCATGCCGCAATCGTGCCATGCACCCGTCGCATCGGTGTCTTTGTCGGCGGGAATGCCAAACAAAATAATCGAAGGAATGCCCAAATCGTAGACTTCTTTCGCTTCTTCGACGATTTTGTCGATCGACAACTGAAACACCCCTGGCATTGAGCGAACTTCTTTGGCGATCGCTTCACCCGGAACCGCAAACAACGGATAGATCAAATCACTGGTGGTCAACACAGTCTCACGAACCATCCGACGCAGTTGAGGATGGGCACGCAGACGGCGAGGGCGGTGAGTTGGAAACATAAGGCTAATACTGGCGAGCGTTGGTGATGTCTT
>JBBQYE010000308.1:0-3259 GCA_038208945.1 Leptolyngbyales cyanobacterium
GGCTAGACTCCATTTAGAGACGTGGAGGAGCGCGGGAAGCAGTTTGGCGATCGCCAATCCATACCGTGTAGATGGCTTAAATAAACTGGTCGGTCCGTCAACGGTGAGCGTAAACCCGTGGTCAGCGTCGCCCTCGATATAAGTCATTAACTGAAACAGTTTGACATAGCGAAACAGCAGTTTATATTGACCCGGATCGTTGCGATGAGCATTCAAAATCAAGTGACTGGCACGATAGAACACCCCTTGCACCTGAGAGAGATTGTAGCGATGCAGTAACGCCTCTGAAGTCGGAACTTCAAACTCAGTCAGAATTTGATTATCAGGAAGATCGGCGTAAAGCCCCGATCGGATCTGCTCGGTCAACACTTCGTGCCCCAACTCTTGAGTCAGGGAATCTGCGAGACGATCGAGCGTGATTTGAGTCGCTTGAGCACTAGGCGCAGCTTGAGACGAAAGCGCAAAAATCCGCTCTCTCAGCATCGGCGGCTCTAACGGACTAATCGTTTCAAAGGTGCTAAACGCGCTGTTGAGTAAATGAGCAAGTCCGCGTTTGATGCGATAGTCGGTTTCTTCGCCTTCAAGTTCTAACAGTTGGCGATTGAGTTCGCCTTTGGTGATGCCTTTGGCTTCTTGAAATAGGGTGATCAAATCTTCAGCGATCGCGAGATTAGATTCATCAATCTTTAATCGTTTGGGAGCCAGTTCTTCACCGCTAAATCGGTGCATTAACAAATCAGATGGCAGCATTAGTCCCAGATCTCGCGTAAATCAAGAATAAATTCGGGCAGGATGAATTCTCCTGAGAGGGTGTCGGGGCGATCGAGAATCTGAATCGGTTGACCTGAACGATAGATTTCAACCTGTTGATCTTGAGGATTAATCAACCAGCCTAGAGATGCTCCATTTTCTAGATACTCGCGCATTTTTGCTCGTAAATCTTCCAGGTCATCACTAGGAGAGCGCAACTCGATCACAAAATCAGGACAGAGAGGAATAAATTTCTTTTTCTGCTCAGAAGTTAAACAATCCCATCGCTCTTGCCGAATCCAGGCAACATCAGGCGATCGAGTTGCCCCATTCGGCAGTTTAAACCCGGTTGAAGAATCAAACCCTTTACCAAGTCTCTTTTGCTGATTCCAAAACCAGACTTGCCCGGTTAACCCAGAATTCCAGTTTCCTGTCTCGCCGCCAGTGGGTGACATGACAATCAGTTTTCCAGTAGACGTTCGTTCAAATTTGAAATCTCGATTTGTGAGACAAATCTGCTCAAACTGCTCATCCGTCACTTCTTTGTTTATTAGCTGCATGACGACCTCTAAGTTGCTGTGGAAGCAGACGGGTTGCTCGTAGCATTCTTGTAGTTTAGCGAGTCTGTGTTACTTCTTGGCTTTTGCCGCGTCATAATAAAAGGCAGCTTTACGATCGACACTGGGCAGATATGTTGAAATCATGGTGGCAATGGGCACTCGCGATCGCTCTCTTAGCTTTGATCACAGTTGGGGGTGTTTGGCTGTTTCGGCAGAGAGAAGCGTCAGTTCCGACCAATCCATCGTTGATTGGCGATCGGCGAGTTGACCATTTAATGATGGGAAATCCTAGTAATGCAGGAGTTGACCCAAACAATTATCTGTTGCAAAGCTCAGAAAGTGTCGATCAACCTCGACCCTATGTGACCTCTTATAATCGGAGTAAAAACATTCCGAATTGGTCAAGCTGGCAGTTAAATAAATCGTGGCTCGGCAATTCTCCACGTCGCAATGATTTTCGTCCTGATCCGACTTTGCCAGGAGGTTGGTATCAAGTCCGATCGAATGACTATAACAACAGTGGATTTGATCGTGGACACATGACCCCGGCTGCCGACCGTGACAACACTCCCCAAAATGTTTCTGCTACATTCTTAATGACCAATATTGTGCCGCAAGCACCTGATAATAACCAAGGACCTTGGGCGAAGTTAGAAAACTATAGTCGTGGTTTAGCAGATCAAGGAAAAGAACTCTACATCATCGCGGGTGGTTATGGAAACACGCGATCGATTGGGAAAGGCAATGTCAAAATTACGGTGCCCGATCGTGTGTGGAAAGTGATTGTCGTAATGGACAAACTTGGACTCACTGCCAATGATGTCAATGCGAGTACACGCGTGATTGCGATTGATATGCCTAATCAACAAGGCATCAAAGAGATGGACTGGCGCAAATATCGAGTCAGCGTTGATTTAATCGAAGAGAGAACGGGCTATAACTTTTTGACTAATGTTCCCGATGCGACACAGGTTCAAATTGAGGAAAGGGTCGATAAAGTTATTGAGCGGGTTAAGTAATGGATCAAGTCTCGACGGCTTTTGTGGCGATTCCGGCGAGGTGACTATCTGGGGTCTGCCCCACAATATAAATGTCTAAATTAATCTCGCCGAGGCGGTAGACTTTGAGGTTATTAAGATGCTGTTTGAGGGTGGCGACGAGTTGCTGATATTGTTTCATCGTTGCAATCTCTTCGTCGCCATACCAATCTTGAGGCTGAGTGACGACTTCAAAAAAGGTGCCTAAATCTTGAGTTTCAACGTTTGCATCAAGCGGATGCTGCGTCAATTCTAGAAGTTTTTTGTCGGTCAATTCTGAGATGGCTTGACTTGACCAATCAAAGGTTTCAAAGGGATATTCTGATTCACTGATCCATTGCAGGTGACCGATCGCAGTCTGCAAAATTGCTGCGATATCTGAAGCCGATGTCGATCGTCGAGGCTTCAACTCACTCATTTCAAGTTTATCTTCCACCAGTCTTTGCCCTCCTTGCTTCAACTTCACTATAGGACTTCTGGCAGAAATTCTAGACTCGATATTAGCTAATCTTCAATCCCTCGTCCGTAATGTTGGGAACACTAGGTGTAATTTACTTCTGTGAAAGCTCACTGATAAGGGGGAATTGTGGCAGATCAATTTCAGGACGTTGAGGTCATCGGGTGGGCAAGTAGAATCGCAAATTCCTTCTTAGGCGTGGTGCTAGGAATCGTTCTATTTTTTGGTTCTTTTTTTCTTTTGTATTGGAATGAAGGCAGAGCCGATTTATCTCCTGTAGCGAGAACAGCCGTAGAAATTTCTGCCACAGCTCTCGACAAGTCTGCTCAAGGTAAATTAATTTCAACGACAGGCATCCTCACTTCCGCTCAACTGTTGAGCGATGATTTGTTCTTAAAACCTGGTAAGTATGTTGCCCTCAGCAGAGACGTTGACATGTTTGCTTGGGTTGAACA
>JBBQYE010000309.1:0-3259 GCA_038208945.1 Leptolyngbyales cyanobacterium
GGTTCCACAAGATTGCATCGCTCCCTTTTCTGATCACACCCATACAGAAGTCGTTGCAAATGGTTCTATTTACTTTGTCTTTTCGTCTGCTCTTGACGATTCCAGCCCCGTTTGTGATCTTTTAAGCGCTCATCCTCCAGGGGTGGTAGATGTGGCGTTTGGCGTGGAGAATATCGAGGCTGTGCTGAATCGGGCGATCGCTCAAGGAGCCACAGTTCTCGAACCCCTGCAAACTGAAGGATCGTCGAAGTGGGCACAAATTTCTGCGTGGGGAACGTTGACCCACACGTTGATTGAGCGTTCGATCGCTCTGCCAACTGTGGGCAAAGACTCCAACACGTCCCCGAATATCACGTTTAGCCGCATCGATCACGTCGTTCTCAATGTCGAGATCGGAGACTTGGACCGAGCCGTTGATTGGTATGAAACGGTTCTCGGCTTTGAGCCTCAGCAGATGTTCGCGATTAAAACCGATCGCTCTGGGCTGTGCAGTCGGGTGATGCGCTACCCAAATGGTCGGGTGCAAGTGCCGATTAATGAGCCGACTTCAGACAGTTCTCAAATTCAAGAATTTTTGGATTTGAATGGCGGTGCAGGGGTGCAGCATATTGCAATTCACACCGAGAATATTGTGGACGCGATCGCGCAACTCCGTGATGCGGGGCTGTCTTTTTTGAAGGTGCCTGCCAGCTATTACGCTCAGGTGCGCCAGCGAGGTGATTGCGTTCTGTCTGAGTCGCAGCTTACAGACATTGAAGCTCAACAGATTTTAGTCGATTGGCGATCAGAGACGCCCGAAGCCATTTTGCTGCAAACGTTTACTCAGCCAGTTTTTGAGCAACCAACTTTCTTTTTTGAGCTGATCGAGCGACACACCTATCGAGTGGACAATCGCCTCTATCAAGCTCAAGGGTTTGGTGAGGGAAATTTTAGAGCGTTGTTTGAAGCGATCGAGCGAGAACAGTTAAAGCGAGGCAGTCTAAAATCCTAACGTCGATCGCGTTCCAAGTCATAAATTGCTTTTTCCCAATACCAATCTTCTGGCATACCGGGATTTTTGAGCTTTAGCTGCTCGACGAGATCGCTGGCAATTCTGCGATCGTAGCCCACGAGTCGCCTCAACTTATCTTGGACTTGGGGACTGATTCGCCCTGACGAAACGGAGAATTTTGGGCGACTGACGGGAGCAGGCGCATAGTGCCGCTCAGGACGTTTAATCTGCTGAACTGCGTTTAACATCGACTGTTGCATCACCGCGTCGCCTCGTTGAGCAAACAGTCTCGCCGCCAACTGATAATTTTCTGATGCGTAGCAGGTGTCGCCCATTTTTTCTAAAACTCGACCCCGCGCTGCGTAGGCATTTGCATCTTGGGGGTCGATTTGAATCGCCCAATCTAAATCCTCGATCGCGCCTCCTAGATCTCCGCGCTGCGCCTTGGTGATAGCTTGCTGAAGAAATTCACCCATCTCAATTGGGGCAACTGACTGAGCCAACTGATCGGGTGATTTGGGTTTAAGCTGTTGAGCGATCGCCATGCAGCGCCGACAGTTTGCGGTATCTTTTTGCGCTAAATAAAGTTCTGCCGCCTTTTTGTAATGGACGATCGCTTTACCAATCTGATCCTTTCGCTGCCAGAGATTGCCCAGCAGATTATAAGCCCCCGCATGGTTTGCATCGAGCCGAATCACCTGCTCGGCATTGGCGATCGCGGCTTGCAAATCGCCTTGATTGAGGTAGGCCAGACTTCGAGCAAAATAAAAGCGGGTGTGATTGGCATCGAGCCGAACTGCGGCTGTGTAATCCGCGATCGCGCCTGTCAAATCGTTGAGCTTAAACCGAGCAAGTCCGCGCTGGTAGTAGGCTTCGGTGAAATCGGCTTGAGCGGCGATCGCCTGATCAAACGATTGGATCGCTTTCTGATAATCATGGGTGTCTGCTTGAGCGATGCCTTGCTGATAAAACGATTGATCCATCGTCTAAAATTCCTTGGGGGCTGCCCGAAGTTTCGCTGCCGTTCTAAGAATTTGTCCGGCTAAAATTGCGGCTCCAAACCCGTTGTCGATGTTGACGACTCCGATCCCCGCCGCACAAGAATTGAGCATCGTTAATAAGGGTGCGAGTCCGTTAAAACTAGCTCCATATCCCACACTGGTCGGTACGGCAATGATCGGACAATCTACCAGACCTCCGACTACGCTGGGCAATGCACCTTCCATGCCTGCGACAACGATCAGCACGTCGGCATCCTTCAAGACGTGCAGGTTATTCAACAATCGATGAATTCCGGCGACTCCGACATCCCAAAGTCGCTGTACTTTAAAGCCACAAAGCTCGGCGGTGACCGCGGCTTCTTCGGCAACGGGGAGGTCGGCGGTTCCGGCTGAGAGGATGCCGATCGTTCCTGAGATTTGAGGGTTTAGAGGTTGGGGTAAGTTTAGAGCACAGATTCGGGCGGTGAAATAGTAGCGTACATCGGGCACGATCGCTTTAATTGCGTCATAAACGTCCGGCTCGATGCGAGTTGCCATGATGGTTGACGTGCGGTTTCGCATCGCTTCCATAATTTGGGCGATCTGCTGAGGTGTTTTTCCCAATCCCCAAATCACTTCAGGGAAGCCTGTTCGCAAAGCGCGATGGTGGTCGATGTGGGCAAACTCTCCGACCCGTTCATAAGAAAGGTTTTTGAGTTTGTCGATCGCATCTTCTGGGCTAACGTCTCCTTGGGCGACCGCATTGAGCAGAGATTTAAGAACTTCGGGTTGAGTCATTTTGAACAGGGAAGAGGGCGTTACGGATTTTCTTAGGAACGCGGATTTATTAAAGGTGCAATTTCTCGTACTTAACTAGAGTGTGTATCAGTTCGTTGATGGCTTCGGTTAGATCGGCTTGTGTGTACACGGTAGCCCCAAATTAGGGGACTTTGAAACTGGAATTCTGGCTCAGAGTCCCCCAGAATGGGGGATTTAGGAGGCACAAGCCGCTGAGAACGAAGCTATGAGGACTTGTGCGTACACGGTAGCCCTCAAGAGAGGGCAATTCATATCTATCTAAGCAGCCATCTCAACAACTTTTGATTGTTCTCGACTGACTTGCACTTGACCGTCTTCGTCAATATCAACGATCGCCACATCACCTGACTGAATCCGACCTGACAAAAAGGCTTCTGCCAAGCTGTCTTCTAAGAGTCGGGCGATCGCTCGACGCAGAGGACGCGCCCCATAGCTGGGGTTATAGCCTTCGACGACGACACGGGCTTTG
>JBBQYE010000310.1:0-3250 GCA_038208945.1 Leptolyngbyales cyanobacterium
TGAACAGCGATCTAAAAGGAACTATTGTAACCAAAGCCAAATATTTACTTAAGAAGTCTAAAAAACAGGCTTTGAATGCCCTCGTGGGGGATTGTTTTATCTCTACAGGAATGCTGAACTAAACACTGATTGACTCAGAACCGTAAATAGAATTTGTAATGAAAGCTTTCGTCTACTTATCACTGCTCACCCTCACTTTAACTGCCTGCAACTCTTCCCCCACAACCAATACGGCAGTTTCTCCTAGCCCCGCCGCGACCTCTGCTCCTGCCCAAGCTTCAAATCAGCAAGAGCAGAAGAAACCGTTAGTGGTTACAACCGTTGCACCCTTGACCAATATCGTGAGCAACATTGCAGGCGATCGCGTAGAAGTCAAAGGCATCATCCCCGAAGGCACCGACTCGCACACCTTTGAGCCACGTCCCTCAGATACAGACATTCATTCAAAAGCCAGTTTAATTCTCGACAACGGCTTGCACCTACAGTCCCCAACCGAAAAATTAGCCAACGCCACAAAGCCGAAAGACACCAAAATCTTTGAGATGGGCAGCAACACCATTACTCAGGAGCAATGGATGTTCGATTTCAGCTTCCCGAAAGACAAGGGCGACCCAAACCCTCACTTATGGGTCAATCCAAAATATGCCGAGGCGTATGCCAAGCTCGCAGCGCAGCAATTAACTGCCCTCGATCCCGCAGGCAAAGACTATTATGAAACCAATCTCAAAAACTACCTGCAACGATTAGACGAGCTTGACAAAGTAACTCGTGAAGTGGTCGCCAGCATTCCGCCTGAAAACCGCAAGCTATTGACCTATCACGACTCTTGGGCTTATTGGTCGAGAGAATACGGCTTTGACGTGATTGGTGCGATTCAGCCCTCTGACTTTAAGGAGCCTTCTGCTCAAGACGTAGCAAAACTGATTGATCAGATTAAGAAAGTCAAGGTTCCTGCCATTTTTGGGTCAGAAGTTTATCCCAGCAAAGTTGAAGAACAAATTGCACGGGAAGCAAACGTCAAAACCGCGAATACGGCTGATGACGAACTTCCAGGAGAGTGTTCAGCGAATGCACTAGAAAACAAGAACCCTCAACATACCTACATCGGCATGATGGCGAATAACCTTCGCATCATCGCAACCAACTTAGGCGGCAAGCCAGAACTTGTTGACGGACTCGTCACCGCCAACGTGGTCGGTCCTACTGCCGTTGCTACAAATTCCACCAAATAGTCGAATCAGGTCATTGAATGGAACCGTTATTAGAAATCAGAAACTTGACCTGTGGCTATCAAACTGAACCTGTTTTTACCGGAGTGAATTTAGCCCTTTACCCCAAGCAACTCTCTGGATTGGTTGGTCCCTCCGGAAGCGGCAAAAGCACCTTAATTAAGGCAATGCTGGGACTTGTGCATCCTTGGCAAGGAGAGATTCTAGTCCGAGGAAAACGTCTCAAACCCGGCACTTCTCCTCCCAAAGTGGGTTATGTCCCCCAGGTTGAAACCGTGGACTGGAACTTTCCCGTCACCGCAGAAGAAGTGGTGATGATGGGTCGGTATCGACATCGGCAGTTTTCGCCTTGGTCGTCGAGGCGTGATCGCTTAGTCGCCAGAGAACTGCTAGAACGGGTGGGCGTGGCTCATGTGGCACATCAACCGATCGGAGAGTTGTCTGGTGGACAACAACAGCGCGTCTTTCTCGCTCGTGCGCTCGTTGGCGAACCCGAACTCGTCCTTTTAGATGAACCTACTAGCGGCTCAGACTTGCATGTGCAGCATGAACTGTTGCACCTACTCGCAGAACTAAGCCAGCAAGGGCTATCCGTCTTACTTTCGACTCATGATCTCAATTCAGTTGCGACTCACCTCCCTTGGGTCGTGTGTTTTAACCAGGGTGTAATCTGCCAGGGTGAACCCACCGAGGTCTTCACGCCAGCAACGTTACGGCAAACGTTTGGAGCCGATATGCTGGTTCTGCGCCAAGAAGAACGCGTTTTGATTTCCAGCGATGCCACGACTTTGTTGCACGAGTTGAGAAACGATTTGCCTCCAGCCCTCCGACGAAACAATTCCAGATCCGCTTAACTAGCACTTTGCAGTATGGATTTCTTACTCAAACCCTTTCAATACGATTTCTTCAGCCGTGCCATGATGGTCGGGGTCATGGTCGGGCTGCTTTGTGGCGTGATGGGCGTTTACATTACCACTCGCCGCATGAGCTACATCGCTCACGGTCTTTCCCACGCAATTCTGGGGGGAGCCGTGATGACTTATGTTCTAGGGCTAAACTTTTACATCGGCTCTGGAATTTGGGGATTTGGTGCAGCCCTGTTAATTCAATACTTGACCGGACGAAAAGTTTATTCTGATGCGGCGATCGGCATTGTCACCACTGCCAGTTTTGCCTTGGGCGTTGCCGTGATCAGCAGCTATCGTAAGTTTAGCCAGAACTTTGAGGCGGCATTATTTGGCAATGTGCTGGGGGTTTCTCCGACGGATCTCTGGGTGGTCACTGGCGTAACGATCTTTCTGCTGTCATTAGTTTTTGTCTTTTATCGTCCTTTATTATTTTGGTGCTTCGATCGAGAGGTCGCTCAAGTTCAAGGAGTTCCTGTCTTCGCAATGGACACGCTATTTGCGCTGATGTTAGCGACTCTGCTGGTTGCTACGCTGCAAGTATTGGGAGTGACGCTAATTATCTCAGCCGTGGTGATTCCAGCGTCGATCGCGCGGTTGCTCAGTAATCACTTTGGTTACATGATGGTAATTTCTGGAGTGTTAGGTGCGGCAATATCTTTTGCGGGGATTTATCTGAGCTACTATTTCGATATTGCATCAGGAGCGAGTGTTGTTTTGCTGTCTACGCTGGTGTTTGGAATCGTGTTAGTTTGGACGCAATTTCAGCGTCGTCGTCAACGCCATATTCCATCGCTACATCCAAGTCATCTCTCCTAGAAGACTCATCTAATTACATATTACAAACTAAAAACAGGGAATCAAGCTGCGTGAGCGCGATCTCATTTCTCGATCATTTCTGTGCAGATTGCTCTTAAGACAGGTAGAATGTGATTTGGGCTGAATCTCTAGACGAGATCACAGGCTCTGAGCTATGATAAGCAATTGTGAGTTTTTTGAAGCCCTATGAAAGCGCAGGAACTGATCCGCTCGATCGAAGCGGAACAAATGAAGTCAGATCTTCCCATCCTCCATGTGGGCGACACCGTCCGGGTGGGTGTCAAAATTCGAGAGGGC
>JBBQYE010000311.1:0-3168 GCA_038208945.1 Leptolyngbyales cyanobacterium
TTGAGACAGCAACGTGCCAGGTTTGCCGCGCTTTTGTCTCACCAGTGCCGCCGTTTGGATCTGAGAATCGATCTTCTTAACTGCCAGCAACACTCGCCAATCAAACGACTGAATCGTCACCCGATCGAAGACTCCATAATCGCGCACCAGATTCACAACGCATCGGGCAAACATATCTGGGCTAAACGTGTCTCGCGATCGCAGAGGGCTGACCTTGCACTCGATCGTATAGCGCACCTGCGACTCTGGAAAGTGCTGCATCTGATAGTCAAACACTTGAGCTAACGATGGCATTGTCTCACCTGGCACAAGCTGCTGATCAGGAAACTTCGCCGGGTTAGGGTTGAGTGAGCCACAGTCAAAACGCTGCACATCTTCTAGAGTCAGCTTGCGAATTAACAGCCGGGGATAACGCCACACAGATTTGCCGTTTGGATGTAGACAAAGCGACGGAGAGATCTCTGAGTCATGGCTGACGACCAACACGCCATCTGCCGTCATGCCCACATCTAGCTCTAACGAATCGACTCCTAAGCTCAATGCTAGACAAAAGGCAGACAGGGTGTTTTCGGGTAACAGTCCGCGTGCGCCTCGATGCCCGATCGCTTCAAAATTCCAATCAGGCTTTTCGATCGGCTGACTCACACTGCTATCGATTAGCGATCGCTTTGTCTGAATGACCATCTGACTCCTCCTCCATTGTGTTCCCAGACTACCCAAGAAAGGTGAACTCTATGTTAAGCCTTTGAAGCAAATCACGGATTAGATGGAGTGAACCCCCTCCGTAGTGATCTGCACTACATCAATAGGTTAGGGGAAGCTTCTCTTTCTCAAGAGAGAGCCATTCGATCGGGAGGAATGGAAAGATGGATCTCAGCATTGAAATTTACCCAATCTTCAGCAGGACTTAACCACGCCACTCAGTTGAATGGCTATGATTACTGGTGAACTGTCCCGCAAACTGGGCGATCGCGCCTCATTTTAAGGGTTAAGTTGAGACCCTCTTGCGATCAATAAACTGCTGTGAATTCAGTCGTGGTTCCTATCGTGCGTTCGGCTAAAAATGGGTACTCTCAGAAAATTTCTAACCGTTACTCTTCCTCACACTAAGTCAACATGAGCAAAAAAACTGAAACTCAATTTCCCGATTGTTTGACGGAAACCTTCACGATTGAGTCTTTGGCTACTTCCTACGATCGTTCGTTTAACTTTGAGCAATGGGCACAGCAAGTCAGACCTCAATTACTCGCTGCGCTCAACAAACGCGGGACAAAGTAAGGAAATTTTAGCCCAATGAAGTCCCGACTAGGCTTCGACTGCGCTCAACCCTCGACGTTTAACCCTACCGTGTACACACATCGCTGTCACGCTTGCGTGTGCCGAAGGCATCGCTTTGTTTCAGTCGGCTTCAGTCTCCTAAAATCTCCTACGTCACTTGCTTTAAGTCGGGGAACCCGCCCGACGCAGTGACTCATCAAAATTGGGGGACTTTGATCCTGAGCAATGGCTTGAACTCTGAACCTCTTTCTGGCTCAAAGTCCATCAGAATGGGGGATTTAGGGGGCGAAAGATTTTGGCAATGACGGATCGATCAACTTGTGTGTATACGATAGACCTTTAGCCAGGGGTTGAGCCGCAGTCGAAACGAGAGTTGAGCACAATCGAAACTAGCCAGTGACCAGGGCTGACACCCTTGCCCGAAATCCTCCGTTGGTTAGGGCAGTGACGGTTGCCTGTTCATCGTGCACCCGAAACTTTTGCCCAAATCGGACAAAGTGACGACGATTGTGAGCGCTGACGATCGCCACTACCGGGATTTTTGCGCTGTGGTCTTCGCCTCGCTGTTCCTGCAAAATCTGCCGCAGTCGATATTGTTCTTGACTGTCGTTCGCCGCACTGGGTTCGAGTTCGACCATCACCATCCGAACCGTCTCGATCGGTTCTGCATCGTCGATGATGAACTGCACTTGGTCATCGCGGCGATCGACTTTGCCCCACACCATTAAACGGGCATCAGGGACGATCAGCTCTCCAATTCGCTCAAACGCTTTGGGGAAGACGACGGCTTCTGAGTGCCCGGTCAGGTCTTCGATCGTGATGATTGCCATGCGATCGCCCTTTTTGGTCGTGACGGCTTTAACCGCAGTGAGCATGACGATCGCGCTGATGCTGTCTCCTTCTTGACGATCGCCCAAATCACTCAAGCTGATGGGCGCAAGCATCTTTGCCGATTCCTGCAACTGTTTGAGCGGGTGGTCAGAAATATAGAACCCCAGGACTTCTTTCTCTAATCGCAGTTTTTCTTGCTGCTGAAAGTCGGGCACTTTCGGCGCTTTGGGTGCTGTCTCAAAGCTCGATTGCTGACTCGCACCGCCGCCCATCAGGTCAAACAGGTTGCCTTGACCGCTGACCCGATCTTTGGCGCGAGATTGTGCCCAATCTATCACCAGTTCTAGGTCTTGGATCAACTGATTGCGGTTTGGATCAACGGTGTCAAAGGCTCCGCAGTAGATTAAAGATTCCAATGCTCGACGGTTAATCGCACGGGAGTCTATGCGATCGCACAAGTCTGCCAAGGATTTGAATTCACCTTTTTCTTGTCTAGAGACAAGGAGAGCTTCGACGGCGCTTTGTCCCACATTGCGGACGGCATTTAAGCCAAATAAAATGCTTTCTCCAGTGGGCGTAAAGTCCACACCAGAGCGATTAATGTCAGGTGACTGCACCTGAATATTCATGCTGACGCAAGTGGCAATATATTTCTGGACTTTATCTTGATCGCCACTGTTTGCCGTGATCAATGCCGCCATATATTCGACAGGATAGTTTGCCTTTAAATAAGCGGTTTGGTAGGTGACATATCCATAAGCGGTCGAGTGAGATTTGTTGAAACAATATTCGGCAAATTGCACCATTTGCTCGAATAAAGCATCTGCAATTTTGGGCGCAACCGCATTCTTTCCTGCACCTTCCACAAACATTTCGCGGTGCTTTTCCATCTCAGATTTTTTCTTTTTACCCATTGCCCGACGCAGCAGATCCGCCTGACCGAGCGAATAGCCTGCCATATCTTGAGCAATCTTCATAATTTGCTCTTGATAGACCATAATTCCATAGGTTTCGTTGAGAATCGGTTTGAGAATGTCGTGGGCATACTCGATCGCTTCT
>JBBQYE010000312.1:0-3096 GCA_038208945.1 Leptolyngbyales cyanobacterium
TCTCAACGCGGGCAATTGTCGCACAAATGTACACGCCGTCAAACTAGAGCCAAACAAAATCAGCAGTGCTAAATACCACCAGGTGCGATAGACGTGATCGAATCCTGCGATTAGCAACACCTTCCAGGTGAGAAAGCCAAATAGAGCCGGATGTTCAGGATAATTTGCTTGATAAAACGAGAGCGATTGACCCTGCTCAATTACGGTACCTGAAATGCTAAACACCGCGATCGCTAACAGCAGCACGATCGCTAATCGCAAATCTGCCAGCAACGGCAGCAGTTCTTTTTTGAAATAGCGTTTAGGAGCCGAACCCAACCCGGATAGCTTCGTCAAGAACGATCGATCTGTCGTCATGTTTAATTAAAAAAACTAATTCTAGAAAGCAACGAAAACACACCAAACCCTACCAGCAAACTGCCGCTCACAGGATTAATCCAACCTGACCAGCGACGTAGTTCTAACAGTTTCTTAATCGACGCGGTGAATGTTCCCGCTAACACGAGAGGAGCCACATATCCAGCGGTATAGCACAGCAGCAACGTGCCGCCGACTAACGGATCTTTTGTGTTGGCAATCCACGTCAATAACGTCGCCAAAACGGGAGTGCTGCACGGAGATGCGACCAGTCCAAAGGTTAGCCCGATTAGATAAGATCGAACTCCAGCAGGCAAGTCTTGCGAGATCCAATCTGTGCCGCCCCACGAGGGCAAGCGCAAGGGTAACGCCTCCAACAGATTTAGCCCCATGACGATCGCGACGAGACTAACCACGATCGGCAGCCCAATCCCAATCTGCCCGTAGACTTGACCCACAACGGTGGCAAAAATCCCTAACCCAGCAAGGGTGGTGGCGAGACCTAATGAAAACCAAATGGATTGTGCAGCGGCTTGCATTCTACTTTTGGTTTCATAGCCGCCGATATATCCGATCGTGATTGGCAACATTGAGAGGGTGCAGGGAGTCAGACTTGTGAGCAATCCCGCCGCAAAGATTACGCCAATGCTAGTCAGAGATAAATGCGTTAACTGATTTGAGACTAGATGATTTGCGAACTGTTCTAGCTCATAGAGATGAGTTTGAAGGGCTTCTAACATAAGGTGGCTCAATTGTTACGCTGCTTTAAGCGCTACTCATATTCTACCGATCTTCTGCCCACCCAACTTAAGGAGCATTGCGCGGTCTAAATCGTCTCGGCTCTGAGGGGGCTTTATTTTGCGGTTCTGAAGCGGGTTTGCGCCGTCCTTTTGCGGGATTGGACGTTGAGGCAGGCTTTGCAAACCGTCGCTCAGGTAAAGACACGACTTCTGCCTCGCTGCTTTCTCGCGCGACCCGAATTAACAACGCTGTTGAAATCAAGGTCGAAATCATTGAACTGCCACCATAGCTGAAAAAAGGCAGAGGTAGCCCAGTGGTGGGTAGCGCCCCCGTCGCGACCGCGATATTCAACAGCGACTGACCGACCATGAGAACCATCGCTCCGATCGCCACTAATCGCTGCACGGTAGTTCGAGCTTTTCGGGCAACGATCAGCGCCATCGTGCCGTAGGTCAAGACCAATATTACTAACAGAATGCTGCCGACTAAGCCAAATTCTTCTGCAAAGACGGCAAAAATAAAGTCAGTGTATTGGATGGGTAAGTAGCCCATTTTTTGCTGCGAGAGTCCGAACCCGGTGCCAAACGTGCCGCCAGACCCGATCGCCAACAGACTTTGAATTAACTGATAGCCATCCTGCGACGGATCAGCCCACGGATTGATAAACGACATAATCCGTTTGCGCTGATATTCTCGCAGGCTGATGCTCAAGGTCGCCAGCAGCAATCCGCCGCCAGCAGTACACCACAAGTAAATGTAAGGAAGCCCCGCAGCCAAGGCAATCAGCCAGAGTGTCATGCCGCACAGCGCTGTGGTACTGAGGTTTGGCTGAAGCAAAATGCCCACCAGCATGGCGCAAAAAACGCTTACCCAAGTGATTCGGGTGGTCCAGGTGAGTCGCTCCCACTGCCCAAAAATCCGGGCAGATTGCAGCACGAGAAAGGGTTTGATGAGTTCTGAGGGCTGAAGCAGAAACGGTCCGAGGGCGATCCAACGAGCACCGCCTCCGATCGAGGTGCCAATTCCCGGCAGCAAGGTGACGATAATTCCGCCGAGACAGATGATTAGAAACCAATCAGCGATTCCTAGCACATAGCGCAGGGGGGTATGGACGAGGAGATTAAACCCCACCATGCCGATGAGAACTGCCAGCAGTTGACGCTTGACGTAATAGAGTCCATCGCCAAAATCGGCATCTCCGACGGGATAGGACGCTGAAAACATCACCGCCAGCCCGACAAATAGCCAGAGAAAAGTGAGCCACCGCAAGATGCGGGCTTCGGCTGCCCAGTCTTGAGCCGTCGTATCGAAAAAAGGAATTAGTTGGCGCAACTTCACAGCGATCGTTCTCCAGTCACAGACAACCCAGAGGGGTTATGGGCAAGGTGTCAGGTTACAGTGATTCAGTGCCTTTAGCATCCGAGTTGACCCGACTTGAAAAATTTGACCCTGATCAATCGATACCTCAAGTCAGATCAGCGATTTCTAAGTTCTGCTTCTAGTTTGTCTAGGTCGTCTCTGAGAAACACGGTGAATCGCCCTGAGTAGGCAAGCCCTTCGGCGGTTTGAGCAATTTCTAGCCAGTAGGCATAGCGACTGCCTCGACGCAGTTCTCCTTGCAGCGATGCCAATAGAGGATTGTTTTGGGCGACAGCTTGCTGAATGGTGATCTCGCTGGGGTAAGTGTAAAGAACTTGGGCACGATCGAAGTCTTGATAAATGTCAGACCCATAAATCGCTCGCAGTGACTCTTTGAGGCGTTCTTGGGTCACGCCATTTTGCATATCAAAGAGAGTCAATCGCTCACTGCGAATAATGCCTGCATTGGGAGACAATTTGATTTTGCCCGGAGACAGCAGCGACGCTTCAAAGGTGAATCGTTGAGCAGCAGTCCCGCTTTTGGTCACTAAAAACTTTTCGCCTCGACTAGGGCGCAAGGTTGGATTTGCCTGCATCCAAGCGGCAACGTCTTTAGTGGTTTCTCCGGGTAGTGCCCTA
>JBBQYE010000313.1:0-3095 GCA_038208945.1 Leptolyngbyales cyanobacterium
CTCACGGGTCTGATAGTAGTCAATCAGAGGTGCAGTCTGCTCTCGGTAGACTTCGAGTCGGCGACGAATCACGTCTTCGTTGTCATCTTTACGACCTCGACCGAGCATTCGCTCAACCAGCACCTCATCGGGGACATCGAAGTTAACGACTCGATCACAGATCTGATCTAGCTCCGTAAGCAGTCCATCTAACGAGTCTGCTTGAACAACTGTGCGCGGATATCCATCTAGAATCCAACCAGGTTGAGCATCGGGCTGCCCTAGCCGTTCTCGGATCAAATCAATTACGAGTTGATCCGGAACGAGTTCGCCCCGATCCATGTAGCTTTTGGCTTTCATGCCTAGAACCGATTGCTCAGAAACGGCTGCTCTCAGAATATCACCCGTTGAGATGTGAGGGATGTAATGCGAATCAGCTAACACTTTCGCTTGAGTTCCTTTGCCTGCCCCTGGCGGTCCTAGAAAGATTAATCGCGTCACTACTGTTTCACCATTCCTTCATAGCGTTGCGAGATCACATAGGTCTGAATCTGTTTTGCGGTGTCGATCGCAACGCCCACCAAAATCAGCAGCGACGTAGCTCCAAACCCTTGGAAGGTCGGAACTCGCGTTGCAGTTTCAACAAACGTCGGCACGATCGCCACGATGCCTAAAAAGATTGCACCCAAAAACGTCAATCGATTCAAGACGCGCTCGATATACTCAGTGGTCGCTTTTCCGGGACGGATACCTGGAATACTTGCTCCCATCTTCTTCAAGTTTTTTGACATCTCGTCAGGCTGAACCACCAAAGACGCATAAAAGTAGCTGAAGAAAAGAATCAAGACGAGATAAAAAACACTGTGCTGCCAGGAAGTAGGACCCAAATAAGTGCTGATGAACTGACTGATCGAGGCATTCTGAAACGCTTGAGCGACCAACGCAGGAAGCGTCAAAACAGTGGAGGCGAAAATAATCGGCATCACACCGCCTTGATTGAGACGCAGAGGCAGATAGCTGCTTTTCTCCAGATAAGTCCGACGACCCACTTGGCGACGGGCAGAAATAATCGGAATCCGGCGACTCCCTTCTTGGACGAAGACAATGCCGACGACCATTGCTAAAAAGACAATTAACAGAATGACGACTCCGCCGACTACATTCCGATCACCACTCTGTGCCAACTCAAAGGTCTTACCCAATGACTTAGGCAGCGTTGAGACGATGTTTAGAAAAATCAGCAAAGAAGCCCCGTTGCCGATTCCTCGCTCAGTGATTAACTCGCCCACCCACATTACAAACATTGAGCCTGCGGTTAAAGCAAGCACCGTTTCAGTAACGAAAAGCGGACCCGGATCTGAAGCAAAGGGACGGAGTAGCCCGATCGTCAGCATCAAACTCTGAACCACTGCCCATCCACCCGCTACATATCGCGTGATCTGGGAAATTTTGCGTCGTCCAGCTTCGCCCTCGTTTTTCTGCAGATCTTCTAGCGCCGGAATTGCAGCGGTTAGCAATTGCAAAATAATTGAGGCATTGATAAAGGGAAGAATGCCTAACGCAAAAATCCCCAACGTTCCTAAACCGCCCCCAGCGAATAAGTCAACAAAACTCAAAGCCGAGTTGCCTTGAATATTGGCGGCAAACGCAGCCCGATCGATGCCTGGGAGTGGAATATAAATGCCCAGACGAACCAGAACCAATAAGCCGACGGTCAACAGCAAACGCCCTCGCAGTCCGGCGGCTTGAGCCATCTGAACAAAGGTTTCCTGCGCGGTTGGAGCTTTATCTCGACTAACGACCATAAAGGGATACCTCTTACATATATTTGAAGTGGCTTCTCACACCCACCCATCGACAGACGTTACAGACTGCAAAGCACCCTCCCTCACGGCGAGGGGTGACGTTCACATATCCTTTCAGATGGCTCATCACAGACTCTAACTCTACGCTTTAGTGCGATGCCAGGTCGGTTTTCCAGCCAGCACTTCACACGTTCCACCTGCCGCCTCAATTTTAGCGCGGGCACCTTTTGTAAATACAGTTGCTTGAACAGTCAATTTCACCGACAGATCGCCATCGCCCAAAATCTTGAGTGGACCATCATCAGTTGTGACAATTCCAGCGTCCATCAGTGAAGACAAATTCGCTTCAGTATTGGCGGGAAGAGATGCCAAATCACCGACGTTCAAAATCGTGAAATGCTTCCGATTGATGACGGTGAAATAGCTTAGTTTAGGCAATCGGCGATAGAGAGGCGTTTGACCCCCCTCAAAACCGGGACGAGTCGGACGACCTGATCGAGACTTTTGACCTCGCATTCCGAAGCCGCCGCTTGCGCCTTGTCCTGCCGCAATGCCTCGACCAATTCGGCGCTTGCGCTTGGTTGAGCCTTCTTGAGGCACAGCATCTTCTAATCTCATAATTCGTTGCTCTTAGTAAGGATTACTCAAGAACTTAGGTGAACCGTAAAGACTCACGATTCACCCGTTGCTCAAGTTGCGTAGAGATTCTCGATCGGAACGCCTCGCTCTTCTGCCACATCAGCAAAGGTGCGGAGGTTATCTAAGGCGCTGACCGCAGCCCGCGCATTGTTAAGAGGATTGCCAGAACCCAGTTGCTTCGCCAAGATATTCTTGACACCCGCGAGTTCGAGAACGGTGCGAACCGCTCCCCCAGCAATGACTCCGGTACCCGGAGCGGCGGGGCGCATCATTACTTTTGCACCACCGCCTGCACCCTGAGCTGGGTGAGGAATAGAATTCGATTTGGTTAAAGGCACTTCAACGAGGTGCTTTTTGCCATCTGCTACGCCTTTCTTGACTGCGCCGATCACGTCACTGGCTTTGCCGACTCCTACGCCGACTTGCCCCTTTTCGTTCCCGACGACGACGATCGCGCGAAAGCTGAGTTTTTTACCGCCCTTAACCACCTTGGTCACCCGACGGATTTGCACGACCCGCTCTTGCCAGTCTGATTTCTCTTCGCGAGGCTTGTTGCTCTTACGACCTTTTGCCATGTTGTTTCTCCTAGAAGTCTAGACCAGCTTCGCGGGCAGCTTCGGCTAGCGATTTTACCCGTCCGTGATAGAGGTTGCCCCCGCGATCGAAGACCAC
>JBBQYE010000314.1:0-3088 GCA_038208945.1 Leptolyngbyales cyanobacterium
GTGTCCGCCCACGTTTTCAGGTAAGCCAGCGTTAGGAATACACGACACGATGAATGGTGAATGAGCCGACAGATACTTAATGTGTTCTGCCATGCGATCGGGACCTGTTGCACAATTCAATCCGAGGATGTCGATCGGATACGGCTCTAGAATGGATAGCACCGCACTAATATCAGAGCCGACCAACATCGTGCCCTGAATTTCCATCGTCACCGACACCATTAGCGGACGGCGATCGCCCTTCTTCTTAAATACTTGTTCGATGCCGTTTAATGCCGCTTTAATTTGCAGCACATCTTGACATGTCTCGACGAGAAAGAGGTCTACGCCCCCGTCATACAAGCCTTCTGCCTGTTCTGCAAAGGCGGCTTTGAGCGTGTCATAGTCGATGTTGCCCAGGGTGGGAAGTTTGGTGCCCGGTCCGATCGAGCCTGCGACAAACCGAGGTTTCTCTGGAGTCGAAAACTCATCGGCGACGCGTCTTGCCAGTTCTGCGGCGGCTTTGCTGAGAGAGTAAGCTTGGTCTGCTAAGTCATATTCAGCTAACACAAAGCTGCTGCTGCCGAAGGTGTCGGTTTCGATCACATCTGCTCCGGCTGCCAGAAAATCTCGATGAACTTTCTCGACCGCTTCTGGCTTGGTGTAGACCAAATATTCGTTACAGCCTTCATAATCGGCTCCTCCAAAGTCATCGGCGGTGAGATTTTGCACTTGCAAATTGGTGCCCATTGCGCCATCAAAGACAAGCACAGGACGATCGGGACTGTGAAGACGAGCGAGAAAAGCACTGTTCATAAAGCAACTAGCAACGAAGAGAGAACTCGAATCGCTCACCAACCAAGCCTTGACTCACTGTGTAGTGTGAATAAGGAACTTTGGCAGGGGCAGCGACGATCGTGATATTTTACGATTTCTATATATTTCTACTTTGACACATCTCTCTCAGTCGCAGCTAAGGTGAGGCGAGTCGAATTATCAACCCGGCAATGATCGATCGGTCGTAGCAGAAGTCTTTCGCCCCCTAAATCCCCCAAAATTGGGGGACTTTGAACCCGCAGATCTTCTCAAAGTCCCCCATGAATGGGGGATTTAGGGGGCGTTCCAGGATTCATAGGAGGTCTACTGAACCAACGGGACAAAGCTGAGGTGCAATCTCAATGATTGCCAGGTTAATAGGACTCCCATAATGAGTTTATGAACAACTCCGAAGTCGAGTCAATAGCACTACCACATCATCTACTGCCAATCGTACTGTCCCTGCTGACGCGCTAGAGTTGGCAATCAAGCTAAACACCAACGGCGAAGCGTTAGGCGGAGTCACATAGCCTGAAAGGGCAACTACGCCTGTGATAGTGCCCGTTTTTGCCGAGACAATGCCCTGCGCGGAGGTATTGCGAAAGCGGTTCTTTAAGGTGCCACTCACGCCAGAAACCGCCAGCGATCGTCGAAATACATCCGCTTCAGGAATCTGTGTCATCGCTTGCAAAGTTTGCACCAACGCTTCGGCACTGGCGCGATTGCGATCGGCAAGCCCTGACCCATCGACCATACGATAGCGATCGGGGCTGACTCCCAACTCAGACAAAATGGACTGAACGGCGATCGTGCCGCTCTGGGTCATGTCTTGGCTAATCGGATTTTGCTGCTGTCCCAATGTTTTGAGCAAAGCTTCCGCGTAGGTGTTGTTACTCTCTTGATTGGTTTCAAAGAGCAGGCTTGAGAGAGGCGGAGACTCAACGGCAGCTAACTCAACCTCATCAGGGCGAATGGGCGTGAGTTTTACTAACGTCGAATTGATGACTCCGATGTTGTTGCTGGTCAAAACATCGCGGAATTTTTTCACCAAATAATTGCCGGGATTGGGGATGGCAACTCCGATCGATTCCGACTCGGAGCCAGTGCGAAGTTGACCTGTAACGCGAACTGTGGAGCCGGAGCGATCGACCTCCAAAAATTCTCCACCACTGGCTGAAACGGTCACTCCCTGGTTATTGAGCTGCCAATCTCTGGCATCGGTTGGGTCATCCCACTGCACCTGTAGCGATTGCCCAACTTGTCGAGGAAAGGCTGTCAATCCAATAATATTTTGATTGAGCATCAGACTATTGATCGGCGCAGCGTATGCCTGTCCTGCATCTTCAGTATCCCAAAAAGGACTGGTCAGCGCACCTCGAAAATAAGTGTCGTCTCCGATCAGTTGGGCGATTTGTCGAACGCCGCGCCGACTGAGTTGTTGCGCGATCGTTCCCAATTGCGTTGTCGTCAAACTCGGATCGCCATGACCCACAATTCTCAACGTGGCAAGATTAGGACTGCTGCCACTGCCGTAGACAGCGGTGCGAATGCGATAGTGAGCGCCCAACTTTCTCAAAGCGGCAGCGGTCGTAAACACTTTATTGTTAGACGCTGGAATCAAAAGAGTGCTGGGGTTTCGAGCAAATAGGGTTTGACGAGACGTGCCCGATCCTTGAGTTTGCACCAACACACTCCAGCGCGCACCTAAGACGCGATCGAGCACCCGATTGATCGGAGTTCCTAATTGAGCGGGGCACAGGGTTCCAGCCGCTTGCGCCACTTTCACTGGACTTTTAGCACTTCCTGAAGGGATTTGTGAGAAAAAACTGGCGGTTGCCAAAAAAACGGTGAGCGTAGCGCGAGAACGGGTTGATTTCATGCGATCGGCGATTCTAAACAAAAGAAAGCTCAACAGTTTTGACAGCAGTTCAGTCAAATTTGTTGCGCCAAAGCCCGTTCGTGACTAGAACTTTACTCTCAATTCGACTCAGCCGATCCTGCCGCTAAAATTAAACGCTTGCGAAGGTTGTTCATCGCCTCGATCGAGCGTTGACATTTATCCTGACTGCCCTGAGCAGAAAATAACCCCGCTGCCTTCTTAAAGTCTTGAATGGCACCTGCTTTATCACCCAAAGTAGCGTGGACAGTGCCTCGATGAAAGTAAGCGATCGCATCTTGCCCATCGTGATGAATCAGGGCAGTAAAGTCTTCGACGGCTCCCATTTTGTTGCCTAATTTGAGTCGAGCCAGCCCTCGTTGCAGATAGGCGATCGCGCAATCCCCTTCAAGCTGA
>JBBQYE010000315.1:0-3011 GCA_038208945.1 Leptolyngbyales cyanobacterium
AGCAGTCTTGTTTTTTACAGGAACGATCGAGCTTTTTGGAGCAACGATCGCACAGTATGAAGAACATCAGACTCCAATCGCAAAACCCTCTTCACTCAAAATTGAACCGCTCCTAGAGTTGTCTCCAGAGGAATTTACACCGTTGCTGCAACAGTCTCGCGATTAGTGAGTCGATCGCTTCTCCAATCAAACCCCTAAAAAAACTTGATTTTGCGAGACGCATACAGACACATTTGCAGCAAAATTAAGCCCTCACGCACATGAGCGATATTCGAGGTTCCGTAAGTGCGGGGCTGATAGCGCACAGGCACATCGACCATGTGCAAACTCAACTTGGTAGCCCCAAACAGGAGATCGAAATCTCCGAAAGGGTCGAAGTCTCCAAAATAGCTGCGTCCGGCGGCAATTTTTTCGTAGTCTTCACGGCGCAAAACTTTGGTGCCGCACAGCGTATCTTTGAGCGGTTGCCCCAACAGAAACGAAAACGCCAGACTAAAGAATTTATTTGCCCAATTATTCAGCCAGGGCATTGCTTGACCCGATCGCGGATAAACCAACCGAGAGCCATTGGCAAATTCTCCGCGACCAGAGGCGATCACCTCAAAAAAGTGGGGCAGATCTTCGGGCTGAACGGTTAAATCTGCATCTAGAATCATCAAAATATCGCCCGTTGCGTGTTCAAATCCCAATCGCACGGCATCGGCTTTTCCCTTCCCTGACTGCTGAAAGGCTTTAAGCGTGAAGCGATCGTGTCCTTGATGCACGACTCGCTGAATCTCTGCCCACGTGTGATCGTGAGAATGCCCTTCGACAAAAATCACTTCAGTGTGTCTGCCAAGCGAGGGTAAACGCTCGATCGCACCTCGAATATTGCCTGCTTCGTTACGAGCGGGAATAATTACCGAGCAGGTAGAAGCATTCACGTTTGCAGGACGATCGGGTCTAGCAACGATGTAATGAGTCAGACAGAGATGATTGATTCCGGGCAGGTGGGCAACGACGCGGTTGAGCAGAAACGCCAGTCCGGGAATCGGCTTAGGCATGAGGAACCGACGACCCGATCGCACAGGCAAATAGCCTGTAATTTTCAGCAAATTCTGAACGTCGGTCATGGATAGCCAGCTTTGAGGCGGCTGCGGACGGCGCTGACCTATACGATCGGCGAGGTGTAGCAAGGGTTGCCACAAAAAGTTGTGAAACGTCAGAATTAGCCGCGTTCGCGGGTGACAAAAAACCTGTAGCTGCTGCAAAACCTGCTGGATGTCTCCCAAATGACCCAACACGCCCGACAGCACAATGAAATCAAAGGGGACATGATCGCCAAGCTCTCTTGGAACCAGCGTTTCGGCATCCAGGCAATAGAACTGTAGATGGGGATAGTTTGATTGGGCAATCGCGATCGCCGTTTGAGAAAAATCAATGCCGACTCCGACAGCGGGATCTAACGCCGCCAGCAGATTGCCCGTGCCGCAGCCGACTTCTAACACGCGACTGCCGAGGGGAATTAAAAATTGATGGAGACGATTGAGATCTTGGTAGTAATAGTTGTTGCGGCGACTCCAGCGATCGAGATCGGGTGCAATCTGCTCAAAATAAGTTCGCACTTGCTCTTTGAATGCGTCCTTAAAGAGCGGAGTTAGCGGTTTAGTCGTAGGTTGAGTCACAGGCGCGATTCTAGAGAGGATTGCCGAGAGAGGCACTCAATCTTCTCATAATTTCTTGGCGAATCCTTTGATCACAGCCCGATCGTGACTTCGCATTAATAAACTCTTATGTCTCTAGTCAGAATCGCAAATTCATCATAAGTTGATTCTGTTCGGTTCGCTGGTTTGATTCCTAAAATATTGGAAAACCAATGGTGTTTTTAGGATTGCAGCGTTAAAAAAACCTACATTCTGGTGGGTGCAAACACAATGACGATAAAGAAAACTTCAGTCGGTAGCCTCGTGCTCCTTGTAGGTGCCGTATCTCAGCCTTTGACCGTCTCTTTCAATTCGGTTTTGGCGCAGTCGGTTAACTTCTCGCTTCCCAACTCGGTGCCTCAAGGGACGACGATTCGGATTGATGGCTCAACCAGCATGGCAAATCTCAGTCAGTCGTTAAAGCAGCGCTTTGAGCAGCAATATCCCGGCACTCAGGTCAGCGTCGAGACGAGCGGCACTTCGGCGGGTCTGCAAGCTTTGCTCGATGGAAAGGCAGATTTAGCGGCGATCGGTCGTCCGCTCACGGCTCAAGAAACCGCAGAGGGATTCATCGCCGTGCCTGTTGCGCGAGACAAAATCGCGATCGTCGTGGGCACAAAAAATCCCCTCTCAAAAAGTTTAGATATCAACCAGTTCGCCAAAATATTTCGAGGTGAAATTAAGAACTGGTCGCAGGTTGGAGGAACCGCAGGCGCAATTCGGGTCGTCGATCGTCCTGCTGTCAATGATACGCGTCAGGCGTTTCAGAAATATCCAGCGTTTAAAGATGCCCCATTTGAAACAGGTGCCACTGCCGTCAAGCTCACCGATGAAAGCGCGGCGGCGGTGATTCAAAAATTGGGGACGGATGGCATTAGTTATCTTCCAGCCAATCAGGTGCGCGGTCAGGCTGGGGTGAAAGCCGTCCCCATGCACGGAACGGCTCCGACCAATCCTAAATACCCCTTTTCGCAGCCGTTATCTTACGTTTATAAAGGGGCACCGACTCCTGCGGTTCAGGCATTTTTGGGCTATGCGACTGCCAAAGCAGGGCAGGACGTGATTAAAGCCTCTGGCGTTGAAGCGATCGCGCTCAAGACTGCCGCAAAAGCGGTGCCAAACTCCAACGCTGCGAATGGGAAGGTAAACCCGTCTGTTAATACGACGGCAAATGGTTCTGCCAATGCTGGAGGCAAAGCTGCAAAAACCTTTCCACCCGGAAGCAAGGCGGCTTCGCTCAATGCTCCTACATCGAGTCAGACGGGTGAGAATCCCAACAATCAAACCGCCCTCGCACCTTCTTCGGGGGCAACGGCTGAGGCTGCGCCT
>JBBQYE010000316.1:0-2774 GCA_038208945.1 Leptolyngbyales cyanobacterium
GTGTGACAGGCTTCCATTAACGCCGTTGGGTTTGCTTTGGTGCGAATGACTTTGCCGTCGTGACGACGAGCAATCAACTCAACCGCGCTAGAAGCCTGAACCGGAACCACGATCGTCCCTCTGGGGTTTGAGGTCAAAATCATGTCTACCATCAGCGCTGTCAGCGTCTCGCCTCGAATCGGGCTACCCGTCTCATCGACGAGAACAAGTTGTTCCCCGTTGGCAGAAACCTGCACTCCAAAGGTCGCTTTCAGCGCTTCGACCACATGACCGAGTTGATTGAGCAAGCCTTCTCGATCGGCGATCGTCGGAGCCGTCTGAGTCAAACTTGCGTTTAGCACGACCGCATCGCAACCAAACTTTGCCAGCAGTTGAGGCAAGACCGCCCCCGAAACCGCATAAGCATAATCAATCACCACTTTAGAGCTACTGTGATGAACAGCGTGTAGGTTCAGGTGTTTCTCAAATCCACGACTGTAAATGTCGATGGCGTGATTGACGAGCACCACATTGCCGATTTCTTGAACTTGCGCCCGCCGGAAATCTTCTTTAAAAAAGGCTCCCTCGATTTTCTTTTCGATTCCTTTGGAGATATTGATGCCTTTGTGGTCAAAAAATTCAATCAGAATATGATCTGATCGCTCTGGGTGAACGCGCACATGAATGCCCCCTACCACGTTCATCGTCGGCATCACCGATCGAGCGACCGGAATCGAAGTGGCTTCTAAATTCTGGACATTTATCCCGACTGACATTAGTCCAGCAATCAGCGATCGCGACACCATGCGAGCGATCGGGCGCTGATCGCGCGACACTGTGACGTGAGAACCCGATTTCAGGGTCGAACCATAAGCCGCCCCCAACTTAACGGCAAACTCTGGAATAATATCCACATTCGCAAGTCCTGACACGCCGCGCTGCCCAAAAAGATTGCGGTGAGCGGCGTATCCCCAAATCAGATTGGTGTTGAGCATTGCCCCTGCCTCGACGCTTTTGCTGGGCCAGACCCGCACATTGGGGCTGACTTGCGCCTCCTCCCCAATGCTCGATAGCGCACCCACCACCGCCCCTTCTAACACATGGGCGCGACGATCGACTCTCGACCCTCGCGCAATCACACACGCCCGGAGATGCACTTCGTCGCCAATCATCACGCCATTCCAGACAATCGGACGTTTGAGGTTGGCATCGACACCGATCGTGACATTATCTCCGATCGCGGTTCCGCCCTCAATGTGCACTCTGGCACCAATGCGGCAATTATTGCCAATGATCGTAGGAGCCTCAATGTGAGCAGATGGATCGATATAGGTGTTTTCGCCCACCCAAAGCCCCGGCGATCGCTCGGCGTAAGGAAACGTTAGCTTCACTTTTCGCAGCAGCCCATCATATTGAGCTTCCCGGTAAGCGTCTAGATGTCCGACATCACACCAATAGCCATGCGCGACATATCCATACATCGGCTCATCTTTCTCTAGCAATAGAGGAAAAAGATCTTTAGAAAAGTCAGCTTCTTCACCAAACGGCAGATACTCCAGCACTTCTGGCTCCAGAATATAGATGCCCGTGTTAACCGTATCTGAGAAGATTTCGCTCATCGAAGGCTTTTCTAAAAAGCGACGAATTCGATAATTTTCATCGGTGATCACGACACCAAACTCGATCGGGTTCGGCACTCGCGTCAAAATCAAGGTTGCCTTGGACTGTTTGCGCTGGTGAAACTGAATGGCTGCCGTCAGATCAAAATCAGTGATGCTGTCTCCACTAATTACCAAAAATGTGCCGTCTAGCAATTCAACAATATTTTTGACACAGCCCGCTGTGCCGAGCGGCTGATCTTCCTCAACGGCATAGGTCATCTGCACCCCAAACTCACTGCCATCCTGAAAATAGTCCCGCATGATGTCAGGCAAATAGTGCAGCGTGGCAATCACTTCTCGAATGTGGTGACGCTTGAGTAAGTTAATGATGTGCTCGGCGATCGGGCGATTGAGAATCGGCACCATCGGTTTAGGCAGATCGCAGGTGAGGGGGCGCAGTCGCGTTCCCGATCCACCTGCCATTAGCACTGCTCGCATATGGTCTCCTTGCTGGTTTGCGCGTAATGGTGTGACTCGACGACGCTCGATCGGGGAAGTTGAGTCAATGGGGTTGCTTAACTTTATTGGACAGTGCCCGCGATTTTTGTGCCATTGGACCTAACAATTGTTAGCAAATCGTTTTGATCTCAAAATTTTGGGTCGTCAAGACTGCAATCTTCAAGAAATATTGCGGACGATCGCCCAACTTCAGCGTTTTAGATACACACTGAACCCTAGTAGTTGATCAGGTCTTGCTAGAATCGCTAGTAGTTCTATTCTCTTTGTTTTTATCGTCAATTGGGGGTCACGAAATGGGGACACTTGGCTTTTTGGCATTTGTTGCTTACGTCGGTGGAGTTTGGAAGTTTTGGACGGGCTTTCGTCGCACCAATTTCAGTCAAGGACGGCTTCATCTCGCGTTGCTGTGGCCTGTCTTGCTATTCAGTAAGTCCTACCGCCAAAATTTCACCAAAGCACTGAAGGGATAAGCGTCTTGAATGAATCCCTAGATTGGCAATCTCAGATTAACGCCGTCGCCCAGCGGTTTAACCAAGAATATCGAGGAGAGCCATTTGACCTCCCGGAAGAAGTGCAGGAGATGCCGATCTTTCGGGAGCGTGCCTCTGGCATTTTGCAAGCCAAACTCACCTCTCCGTTTTGGCAACTTGCCCAACCGCAAAAAAATCAGCGCTG
>JBBQYE010000317.1:0-2709 GCA_038208945.1 Leptolyngbyales cyanobacterium
ATTACGATCGACGCTGATGTTTTGCAAGCAGATGCTGGGACGCGCACAACTGCGATCACAGGGGGATTTGTTGCCCTTCAGGATGCGATTCATCAGTTGTTAGGGCGTGGGGAATTGCTGCAATCTCCGATCGTGCATCAAGTGGCTGCTACCTCGGTTGGGCTGATTCAAGATCAGGCATTTTTAGATCTGAACTATGACGAAGATGTGATTGCAGATGTAGACTGCAACATCGTGATGAATGACTCGTCTGGTATTATTGAAGTGCAAGGAACGGCTGAGGGAAAGAGTTTTAGCCGTCAGCAGCTTGACCAAATTATGGATCTCGCCGAGAAGGGAATTCAAGAATTATTTGCGCTACAGCGTCAAGCTCTTGAGCAATAGGGTTGCGAATTTTTCAAGAACAGGGAATCATAATAGATAGGTAAAGATTGAGTCTTGCGAGTTTTAACCCTTCAAACATACTGATTTAGCTTGGACATGTCTCACCAAGATCATCTGACGGTTAACAGTGATCTAACGGTCCTCAACTCTGTGCAGAAGTGGTTTGAGAAATTTTGGTTTCGGCATCATTCGTCGATCGCACGGCGTGACCATCAGTTGTATCGTTTAAACCTCGCTTTAGCTGAGGGATTTACGAACGCAGTCCGTCATGCTCACTCTGGGCTATCAAGAGATACGTCGATCGAGATTCAAGTCACGATGGAGGACGATCGGATGGAGATTCGCATCTGGGATTGGGGACAACCATTTAACCCCGATAATCTTGAAGAACCCGAACCAGGAACGCTGCGAGAAGGCGGATATGGCTGGTTTTTGCTGCGACGGCTGACTGATCAAGTGAGCTACGATCGACAGGGGCAACGCAACTGCTTACTCATCGTCAAATACACCACTAAAAGCGGATGACTACTCACCAATCTTTGCCTGAGACTGCCAAAACTTCTGACTTTCAGACCGCGATCGAAGTTGTAGAAGCTTTACCGCTAGAAGATCAGGAAATTCTGCTGGACATTCTTGCTAACCGTTTGAGACAACAGAAACGAGATGAATTTGTCGCATCTATTAAAGAAGCACAAGAAGAGTATGCTAAGGGAAATTTTCGCAACGGCTCAGTGGATGACTTATTAGCGGAGCTAGACAGTTGCCCAGATTAAACTGGAGTCCGAAATTTGCTAGAGAATATAAGCGGTTCGCTCGTCGCAATCCTCAACTCCGACCTTTGATTGAACGAACGTTACGGCTCTTGGCTGAAGATCCTCGTCACCCTGCTCTACGAACTCATAAATTGAAAGGGGAGTTGGCTGATGTTTGGTCATGCTCCATTGACTACAACACTCGCATTTTGTTTGAGTTCGCTGAAGATTCTGAGTCGAATGAGATAATCATTGGGCTTCTGAGGTTAGGCGTTCACGACGATGTTTACTAAACGCAAATCGCCCTCCGCTGTTAGTTAGCAAAGAGCGATCGCCATCCAAAGATTGAGAATTTACGGATTCAGAATTTTAGAGACTGTCAACACGTCTTTGTCACCACGACCAGAGCAATTGATCACAAGGCGAGGGCTGCCCGTCAGTTGAGGACAGAGGGTGTCAAGGTAAGCGATCGCGTGTGCCGTTTCTAGAGCAGGAATAATTCCTTCTAGCTGCGATAATTGCTGGAAGGCATCTAATGCTTGCTGATCGGTTACCGCATAATATTCGGCGCGTCCCAGTTCCATTAAGAAGCTGTGTTCGGGACCGACTCCTGGATAATCTAGCCCTGCGCTGACCGAGTGCGGCTCAATCACCTGACCATCTTCATCTTGGAGCAAGTAGCTCATGGCTCCATGCAAAACGCCAACTCGTCCTTTTGTCAGAGTTGCCGCGTGTTTTTCGGTCTCGACTCCGTGACCTGCCGCTTCAACCCCGATTAAACGAACCGTTGGCTCATTGATGAACTCGTGGAACAGCCCGATCGCGTTCGATCCACCGCCCACGCAGGCCAGCAAAATATCCGGTAAGCCGCCCCACTTTTCTTGCGCCTGAACGCGAGTCTCTTGACCAATCACCGCATGAAAATCGCGCACCATCATCGGATAGGGATGCGGACCTGCAACCGAGCCGAGAATGTAGTGCGTCGTCTCCACATTCGTCACCCAATCTCGAATCGCCTCAGAACACGCATCTTTGAGCGTCCCTGTGCCCGATGCAACGGGGCAAACTTCTGCGCCCATCAACCGCATCCGAAAGACGTTGAGCGACTGCCGCTCCATATCGTGTACACCCATATAGATGATGCACTTCAGCCCAAATCGGGCGCACACTGTTGCGGTTGCTACCCCATGCTGCCCCGCTCCCGTTTCAGCAATGATGCGCTGTTTGCCCATCCGTTTAGCAAGGAGAGCTTGAGCCAGGGCATTGTTGATTTTGTGTGCCCCGGTGTGGTTCAAATCTTCTCGTTTGAGATAAATTTGGGCACCTGTGCCATCGGGTCGAGCGTAATGCTCAGTTAATCGCTCTGCAAAATAGAGCGGACTGGGGCGACCCACATAGTCGCGTAAAAGTCCTTGAAGCTCTTGCTGAAAGTCGGGTTCGTTGCGATATTGCTGATAGGCTGCTTCTAGCTCAAATAGAGCAGGCATCAAGGTTTCAGGGACATACTTCCCGCCAAACTTGCCAAATCTGCCGAGAGAGTCGGGTCGGCTTTGGGGTGAAGAATCTGCTTGGA
>JBBQYE010000318.1:0-2188 GCA_038208945.1 Leptolyngbyales cyanobacterium
GGTGTCTGATTAGGCAGTTGCCCCGTGGGAAGCAGAATCTGGTGCAGTTGCTCCATTTGCAGTGAGAACCCGATGCTCGGAATTGACTGTCCTTGAGGATGGAAAAGCCCTAAAAGCTGGTCATAGCGTCCGCCTTGCCCAAAAACATTTTGCCCCTATGCCGTCTTGCTGGTGACTTCAAACACGATTCCGGTGTAGTAGTCGAAGGTGCGAATCAGGCTTAAGTCGAGGATAATCGGCAGCGCGATCGTCGAATCTCTCAACCGTAAATCGAGACTTTCTTGCAGCAGTTCGATCAACGATTTGAGGTTATTGACTGACTCTCGCTGTGTGTCATCGAGATCAAGACTGCTGACTCTCTGAATCACATCGGTAGGTTTGCCTCGTAAATCGAGTAAGAGAAGTGCCCGATCGCGCAATTCTGCCGAGAGTGGCAACGCCTCTAGCGCGAGTCGATCGAGTTGAGCAATAGCCTGGCGGACTTTATCGCGCACACTTGCCGGGAAGGGAGAAAGGAGCGATCGCGTCAAACCCGCTTCCCCTAAAATCAAGCTCCAAGACGCATCAGATAAGCTTTTAAGCTGTCCCAATCCCAGATTATTCAAACAATCGATCAGCAATAAGAGAATTTCGGCATCGGCTAACAGCCCACCGCCGCCGAGCAGCTCAACGCCTGCCTGATAAAACTCCTGCTGACCACTGTGACTGCCTTCTTGGGCGCGACGAAACACATTTGTGTTGTAGTAGAGCCGCTGAGGATAGGTTGCGCCAGCCATACGAGTCACCGCCGTGCGAGCGATCGAAGCCGTCAGTTCGGGACGCAGCCCTAAAACTTCATCATCCAAATTGTTGAGTTGAATGACCGTCGATCGCTGAATTGCACCCCCTGCCATCAACGTGTCGAGCCGTTCTAGCGTCGAGGTGATGATCCGGTGATAGCCCCAGCGATGAAAGACTTGCTGGAGCCGCTCTTCGATCCAGCGTTTTTGAGTGACATCCAAAGGCAATAAATCTCTGGCACCTGCTGGAGGTTGATAAACCATTATTTTTTCTTTCCACTAAATAAACCGCCAAACAGCCCGCCAGTGCCCTCTGATTTGTTGCGATCGGGCTTGCTGCCTGTAGACGCTTGGGAGGCGGTTTTGTTGGTCTGTTGCTCTAGATATTTTTTTCCTTCTAGGGCGGTTGGGTCGTCTGGATTCATTGCCAACGCTTTGTTGAAGTGGATTTTTGCCATCGTCCCTTGTTTTTGTTGCAAATACACCATCCCCATCAGGCTATGACAACGGCAGTGGTTGGGATCAATCTGCAACGCATCTCTTAGTTCTAACGTCGCTTGCGCGTGATTCCCCTTCTTCATAAATCCTTCTGCTCGACGATAATATTGTTCGAGGAGCGAATCTCGCTGTTCTTGGGCGGAGGGAGGAGTCGCTGCTGCCGAACTGGGAGCCTCCGTAGAAGCTGGAGTCGCAGCCGTGTAAAGCGGTTTTTTGGGTTCTCCGATCGTGCCCTCACCCTTGCCTTCTTTTCTCGCCAGATAGACTAGATTAAGTTCACTAATCTGCGCGGTCAATTCTAAAACTTGGTCAAGCTGCTGATATTGGCGATCGACAAGATCTTGCAGCGCAGTTCGATAAAAGTAATCAAGATTGTTGGCAGTCAACAACTGTTTTGCCAGACTTCCTAACACTTGAGTGTGGGTTTGATGCCGCATGGCTCCTTGCCCTTTGAGTTTGAGCAAGACCGCGTGATCAACGCGAGTGCGCTCTTGAGACAGCTTTTCCCAGGCGGGGTTGACCATTTTTGAGAGAAATTGACTTGCCAGATGACGATCGCTCTCGCTCGTTAAAACACTGCTATCTGGATGCAGGCGACGGGCAATTTTCAAATAATTCTTGCGAATTTCTTTGATGTCTGCTTCGACCGACACCCCGATGACCGAGTGATAGTCGGAGAAGTCCAACATGAACAGACCTCGTTCAATTTGAAAACTCATGTGCGCGTCTATCTGGGTAAGTGATGTGGTTTTAACGACCCGTTTTTAACGACGATCGCCGCAATTCAAAACGTCTTTCAATTAGTATCCGCTTATTTTATAGGATCTGTTCGTTTTACCTGCATCAACTCGTGACTCAATGAGTGATGAATCTTAGAATTTGTGGCTAAGATTCGCCCAGATGCGAGGTTA